>JABMNR010000089.1 GCA_013203465.1 Alphaproteobacteria bacterium | reverse complement strand
GCGCAAAGGCGGCATATTGGCTTCACCCTCTGGGTTCCGCATCTTACCCGCCCTCCAACCAACCCAACATACTGATATGTATACCACAATCGCACAGTGCTGGCGTCAAATGAACGGTGCACATGGGAAATCCGGGTTGAGGCGACCTACTACTTGCGCCAAGCACCCGCGCTCCGTGAGCGCGTGCGTGATGATTCAAGGGACAGCGCGCTTTTCGATTATGTCTGGACCGGCGCCCGGGAGGGTTGCAGCCCCTCGGCCCTATTCGATGAGGCGTATTATCTCGCCAACAATCCCGACGTGGCGGCCGCCATTAGAGCCGCGGATTTCGTCTGTGGATTTCACCACTATCTGAGAAACGGGGAGGGTGAAGGCCGTCGCGGCGTTGCGCCTTGCTATGCCTGTGTGATCGACGCCAGCCGCATCCCAACGGAAGCGGCGGTGGGGGCTGCGCGTTTCGCGACGGCGCTGCAACTGGCCCGTCCGACATGGCGGCTCAACGTGCTCGTCGAGGGTTCGGACGATCCCTGGCTGGCAATGCACCGCTGGATCGAATTGGATCGGTTGCCGCCAGGTGGGGAAGCCCCCACCGCGCGCGTCCGCGATTTGAACCCGGACTTCGTCGTTTGGATGAGCGAACCGGCGTCGGTCAGGCCGGAAAGGGCGACGGTGGTTGCTCTGGGCGATTGTCCTGCCGAGGCTCTGGACGGATTGTGGGCGCTCGCCGACGCGACGGTGACGATGCCCGGCGAGATACCGTCCGACGATGATCCCGGTCTGGTTGGCTTGGCTGAGCGGTGTGCCGCCACCCTGGAGGCTGTCCGACACGCAGGCTCACGGGCCGGGGAAGCCCGGTTGAGCGTGGCCGGTGCGGACGGAAGCATTGGCGAAGCCGCGACGATCACGCTTCCCGCCGGCACCGGCGAACGGGTGGTTTCCATCGCCGTCGACCTGCCCGTCGGGTGCGGCGTGACCAAGGAGTTACTCCAATTGGAGACTGGCGGAGACATGGTCCCATTGGAGGTGGTTCCCGGTCGGCCGGCGCACGCGGTGGTCCACATGCCGGCCGGATCGGGCCGGATCGTCGTGCGACCGCGGAAGCGTGGGTACCGTGCGGTCGGGCGCATCGTACTGGCACGGATCGACTCGACTCCGCTCGACCTCGTTCAAGCTAGAACGACGGACACCATGTCGCCGCAGGCAGTGTCGGTCATCGACCTCAACGCGGACCTAGCCAGAGTGAAGCGCGAGTTCGGGCGGTTCCAGACAAAGGCGGACACCCTGGCCGCGGTGAGCCCCGCGTTCGAGTTCAGTGTGCCACGAGTGCCGAAATTGACAGCGATATCAGTGCCGCGCTGCTTGATCGTTTCGACCTTCGACGCGGAACGCAGCTGGGTCCGTCGAGACACCGTCGACGTGTCGGCATGGCGGGAGTTTCTCGATGCCAAGGGGTTCGCCGTGGATACCTTGGAACTGCCTGTCAACCACGGCGGCGATGCCGGACGCTTGCGCGAGCAAGTCTCGCCGGAACACCGCTTCCTGATACTCACCGGTCCACGCGGTGCCGGGGTGCTTACGGAAAGTCTGGAGCGTCCGGGCGCGATCGTCCGGCTGTATCGCGGGGCGTTGTCGGGGGGACGGCAGATCGACCCTGGGCTTCGCGCCGCCGACCTGGCCTGCGCGCGTGCCGCCGACCGTCTATTGGTCGAGGATCCCGCTGACGCCGTCTACTACCGATCCAAGGGGGTTTCCGCCGGGCACATCGACTACCTGCCGGCGTTCTTGCCGCGGCCCTTTCGGCGGCTCGTGAAGCCGTATCTCGGACGACCGCGACAGGTGGTCGTTCATTTCGAGACGTCGGCTGTTCTGGAAGGCCGGCTCCGGTCCATTGCGTTCGGCCGTGAAGGCCTCCATCGCCTCGTGACGGCGGGCTGGCGCGTGGTCGTGAGCGCCGCGCCACGCCTGCGCAAACGTATCGAAGCCGATCTCGGGCTGGAGACCGGGGATGACCCGCTCTATTGGACGGATCCGTCGGTGGATCTGCCGGATGTGTTGCAATCGACCCGGCTGGTCATCTTGCCGGCGGCCGATCTCGCGGAATTGGGGGGATTAGTGACGGCAGCGCGGACCATCGGGTTCACGCTCCTGGTTGAGGGGCGTCTCGATGGTGCCGGGACGGACCGTCACGTGGTCGAGCAGCCGCAGTTGAGCCTGACGCCCGAGGCGCTGGAGCGATACGACAGGGATCCTGGTTCGTGCGCGCAGGACGCGGTGCTGTCCGACGCGAACCGGGCATTGGATCGCGTCTTTGGCTTCCGTGGGGCGGGTTGGCAGGAGGGGCGCGATGATCGTTCTCCGGATATCTGACGCCGGCCTCCGGCTGGAGCGAAAGAGCGTGCCGCGCATTGCGGCGGACGGGCTACGCCCGCGCGTCCTGTATGTCGCCCGAGCCATCGCGCACTTCATCTACCATGAGACTGTGATCGTCGCGCTCTTGCGGCGCGGCGGGCAGGTCAAAGTACTGTTCGACGAGGACTGGTCGTCCAAGAAGACCATTCAGTTTCAGGACGACGCCCTCAACGCATTCAGAATGCGGTATCCACAGGTCGAGTTCGGCTGGTCGGTGCGGCGGTCCGATCGTTGGCGGAAGTCGATCTTCGCGGCGCGTGAGATCCGATCGTATGCCAACTATCTCCGGCGCGGCGCCCGCACGACGGAGTTCTACGTCAACCGATGGCTCGGATACGTACCGAATTGGGTTCGGAAGCGCCGCAAGAATCAGTGGTTCCGACAGCTTCTGACGTCGGCGATGACCGATACGGGGCTCAGGCTGTTCGAGCGGGTCGTGCCGGCCGACCGTGGGGTCGTGGCGCATCTACGCGAAGAGAATCCGCACGTCGTGGTCGTTTCTCCATCCAACATGCGGTTCTCGGAGGAGGTCGAGTACGTCAAGGCGGCCAAGTACCTCGGAGTACCTGTCGCGCTCCATACCATGACATGGGACAACCTCAGCACCAAAGGCTTGCACCATCTCATTCCAGACGTCGTCTTCCTCTGGAATGAGATCCACTACGACGACATTCGGGAGTTCCACGGCTTCCCGGAGGAGGTGTGCAGCATCGCCGGATCGCCGTTCCTGGAGCGCTGGTTCGATCATACCGAGCCGGAACCTCGGTCCGAACTGTGCGCCCGAATGGGGGTGGACGCCGACCGGCCCTACCTGATCTATCTCGGCTCCAGCAAGAACATCGCGAAGGACGAGGCCTGGGTCGTCGAACGACTCCACGCGTTGCTGCGGGCCTCGAACGATCTACGTCTCCGGCGCATCAACATCATCATCCGCCCTCATCCGGCAAACGTGGACGTTTTTCAGCGACTCAACCTTGATGGTGTGGTGATCTGGCCACTCGGCGGAGCCCTTCCGCAGACGGCTGATCTACACAATGAATTTCGAAGCATGTTGGCACATGCAGTGGCGACGGTCGGAATCAACACCACGGCGATGTCCGATTCGCTGCTGGCGGACTGCCCGTGCCTGTCACCGCTTCTGCGCGAATACGATCGCACACAAAGATTGGCGAACCACTTCAAAGTGCTGGCCGACCGAGAGGTGATGGTCGTCTGCGAGATCTGGAGCGATGTCGAGCGCGGCTTGGTCGACCTGCTGGATGGCATAGACGTTACCCGGCACCGTCGACTGGGTTTCAAGGCCTGGTTCGCGAGACCGCGCGGAATCGATCGTAGCGCAGGGGACGTTATTGCGGAGAGGATCATCGGAATGATGAAAGCCAGCACGGCGGGTGTGAAGCGTGGTGAGACCGTTGACAGCGCTGGGCTCCGCATAGCCGGTCGGATCGCTGAAGCGCGGAACTCCGAAGCGTTCCGGAACTACCTTGATGCACGGGACGTCGCTTGCGCGATGCTGGACGAGACCGGCCTCCTCGACGAGGCGATCTCGACCTGGATGGACGCCAGTCCCTTGATGGTGGCCAATCTGCGCGGGTGCATGGGCCGCGAGTGCGGCGACGATCCGGGCCACTACCGCGGCGATTATCAAGGCCACGAAGTGATGGTCCGCCATCTGCACCAAGCCTTGAACCGGCTGGACAACCAAAACCTCTGGTCCCGCGAGCCCGACGCACTCGGCCAGTACGGATACGAGTCGGACGCCGGCCGGCTGAACCTGACTGGGGCGGCAAGCCGGTACGCGCTCCTCGCTCTGAACGAAGTGGGATTCCTCGGTGATTTCCTGAAGGGCAAGAAGCGGACCCTGGCGGTGGTCGGCGGTAACTGGGGTGGGCTTCCGCTGGCTTTCGTGTCCCGGTTTCCCAATTCGACAGTGTTTGAACTGGGCAGTCCGGAACGCTTGGTGCGCGTCGCGACCTACCTGCGTAGCGTCGCGCCGAACCTTAAGGTCGCGACCCTCACGCGATCGTCCTTCAAGGCCGTGCTTCCCAGTCTTCTCGATATGAACGTCGTCCTGGTGCCGGACTATCTCGGCGATGAGATCGGCAGTCTTCCGATTGACACCGCCCTATTCGACGCAACGGTCGAGCACTCCGATATCGCCGCCGCCCTCGACCTGTTCGATGGCATTGCGGCCGCAGGGTGCGGGCGGCTCTGCGCCGTGTCGGGTCGTAGTTCGGTGACCCGCCAAGTCACCGGGCGATTCGGTTCCGACAACGCGAAGCTCCGCTTCCTGATCGACTGGCCGGCTTTTTGCTTAGAGGCCGGTGACGCCAATGGCGATGTGGAGGCCTTGGGTTCAGTGGGAAGACTGCATCACGTCGTGGTTCGCCGATGACTGACAGTTGTTCGGGGCACTTGCCGCACGGCTACTCATCGACCGGGACATCGCGTGCTGTCGCGTCGGAATTCGATCCGCGGTGGTACCTGGAGCAGCACGACGACGTCGCCGCGCTCATTGAGAAGGGATGGTACCTCGATCCCTTTCATCACTACGTTATGGCCGGATGCAGCGAGGGGAAGAGCCCGAACGAGGACTTCCAAGAGAAGTATTACCAGGACTCCTATCCGGATATCGTCCGAGCCCTGGAGGCCAAGGTGTTTAGTTGCGGCTTCGAGCACTACTTGAAGCACGGGCGGGCGGAAGGACGGAGGGCCCGCCCGGCGACCCGAGCCGCCCTGGTCGATTTGACCCAGTTCGGATCCGGGATGTGGGGCGCCGCGCTACAGGAGCGGATACTGTTCCATCTCGCCGGGTCGTTCCGTCGCCTGTCTGATTGGGACTTCTGGCTCCTGACCCGCGAGACGAACAACGCCGATCTGTCGCGGCTCGACGGCGTGAACGTGTCTCGAATCTGTGTAGATCAAGTGGTCGGCGACATTGTCGGCCTATGGGAGGATCTGCCGATCATGGCGTTTCTTGCGCCGCTCGGTCCGTCCGACTACTACGGTGCCGTGTATCGCACGACCACCATCCTGCCGGACCTGAATTATGCCGTCGGCGACCCGGCCGACAGGCGCCGGAACGCGACCGACCTAGAACGCGCGCTGGCCATCAGCGAGGCAGTGATTTGCCTGACTCTGTCGGATCGAACGGATCTGATCAATCGGTGGAAGGTCGAACCGGATCGGGTGACGCTGCTGCACCTGCCGCCGTCCAGTTGCATCGAGGGCGAGCCGCGGCTCCCGATGGTGGTTCGGGCGATTGCGGGCAAGCCCTTCCTGCTGACCGATTTGATGGGCGGTGGAGCGTCAAGCGATCTTGCCCTTCAAGCCGCCACGGCCCTCGCGGCACTGCCGTCGGCGCCGGCGCTTGTCGCGGTCGTATCGGCGACCGGTGCAGCCGACCTGACGGCGCGTGCCCAGCGATCCGGCCTGGCCGATGCTCTGGTGCTGGTTGAGGAACCGACGGCGGCGACATGGCGGTGGCTGGTGGAGAACTGCAGGTCGCTCGTCGAGACCGATCGACAGGGCGTGACATCGGGGCTTCTAGAAGACGCTCTGGGCATGGTGCGCCCGTTGATCTGTGCCCGGCAGTCCCCCAATCTTCGTGTTGTGGGTGACGCGGCGTTCCGGTTCGATGACGAGAACCCGGCGACTCTGGGCCGGGCGTGCGAAGCGGTGCTTCGGGACGATGCGGCGGCGGAGGCGACGCGGTCGGCCATTGCGAAGCAGTATCCGGATATGGCCGCCGACGGTCGGCAAGACCTTCTGAAACGGCTCTTCGAGCGCTTTGCCGGAGCGGGACGCGACCCCGGTCCGCCGCGTGAGGTTCTGCTCGGCCTGCGTGAGGGCAATAGGATCCATTCCTCGTTCAGCTTCGCGGTTCCACCCAGCGCTGCGGGGCGTTCGTTGCTACTGGAGATCGCCGTCCCGGCGGACTACCCAGAGCCGGGCGTGCTCGTGGTCGCCTCGGCCGCTGGTCTGCCGGATGTCCAGGAACCGATCGAACGGGGGCGGTCCGCCCGGATTTCGATCACGTTGCCGAAAATGCGAGGTGGTGGCCGGGTGGTTACGCATGCCATGCGCGACGACGGTACGATCGTTAAGAGTCTCCCGGGCTGGCCGGACCTGGAACTCCGATCGGCATCGATCATGGCCTCGAGTGTCGATATCCTTCGGTCGGTTGCGGACATTGCTCCGGGTGTCGCGAACGGGGGGGCAGTGGTCGATACCGAGGCGGTCCTGAGCTCGATCAACGCCGTGCTCGACACGACGGCACCCGCGCTCAATATGCTTGATGCCGAGTTCGACCGGGCCTTCACGCAGAAACCGGCGTTGCGGCTCACCGTCCCGCCAATGCCGAGCATACAGCGTGCGATCGCTCCGGTGGCGTTGCATCTGACGCGCCATCAATTCACCATCGCGGAACTGAAGTTCCACGGGAGTAACAAGGATCAGGCTGCTCGCCAGCAATATTTCCGCGATCGGGGCTTCCAGGTCATCACGGAGGCCGTCTACGATTGGCAGTATGACCCGCTGATCGATCGACTCACCGCTGAACGTCACGCCGATCCGCAGGTGATCGTCGTGGAGGCGATGCTGCATCACCCGCTGATGCGGTTCCTGCGGGAGCGGTACCCGAGAGCCAAGTTGCTCATCCGCTCACACAATGCCGAAGTCCTGCACAGAATCCACACGCACACTGCCACCCTGATGATGGAACATGGCAGCGCGTGGGCGTGGTTGAATCCACGGGATTTGTTCACGCGAGGAACCAATATTTTTAACCATTGGCAGTATGACCGCAATGCCATCGACGTGGCTGATCATATTCTAAGTATCAGTGAGTGGGAGACCAAGCGCTACTGGCCGTATCTCGGGCCGAGCAACAAGGTTTCCACGGTTCCGTATTTCCTGCCGCGCGATCTGATCTACGATGGCCCGATCCCGGACACAAAGCCGCATAGCTGTGTCTGCCTGACGTCGGCGAGCCCGGGGCCGATCATTTACGATGCTCTCCGCAACTTCGTGCGTCTGGTTGATTCCTTGGACGACGCCGATGGCTGGGAGTTCCCGGTGACGGGAGCGCTCGACGACCGATACGCGGTGAAGTCGGAGCGCTGCCGGTTCTTGGGACATGTCGAGAATCCGATCGAGCTGATGAGCCAAGCCTCATCCATGGCTCTTCTGTCGCCTTATGGTTACGGCTTCAAAACCAAGGTGCTGGATGCGATCATGGCGGCCTGCTACACGCTGATGCCCCAGTCCTTGATCGATCGGCACCCAGCCGAAGTTCGACCTTACTGCGTCCCGGTGGATCTCGGTTCGCCAGCGTCGTTCAAGGCGGCGTTGGAACGAACGCTCGAGCCCTTCCCTCATGGCGATCCGAATGAAGCGCTTCGAGAGCGTGCCTATGCGGCCATGGATGCCATACTCGGTATCGGCTGATGCCCGATACGATGACAGCGCCGTGAGTTCGATGAGGAGTTGAGAAGCATGCACGTGATGGTCACCGGTCACCAAGGATATGTTGGGCCTTGGATGATTCGCGCCTTCAAGGAGGCTGGGCATCACGTGACCGGGCTCGATGTCGGATACTTCCGGGACTGCGTCGAGCCACTTGACGGTTTCCCCCCGCCAGATGTCGAGCGCGTCCGGGACATTCGGGACGTAGGGGAAGCCGATATCGAGGGGGTTGAGGCGATCGTCCATCTGGCGGCTCTCTCCAATGATCCGCTCGGGCACATTGAGCCGGCGCTCACCCATGCGATCAACACCGAGGCGTCGCTGAGGCTCGCACGGTTGGCGAAGACGGTCGGCACCAAGCGCTTCGTGTTTGCTTCCTCCTGCTCTATCTACGGGGCATCCGGCGATGCCGGTGGACCGGCGGACGAGCAGGCGCCGTTCGACCCGCAGTCCGCCTATGCGCGCTCGAAGGTCGACACCGAGGCCGGATTGTCGGAGTTGGCCGACGCGGACTTCGAACCGGTCTTCATGCGGAACGCTACCGCGTTCGGCGTTAGCCCACGGATGCGTTTCGATCTGGTGGTCCAGAATCTGATCGGCTGGGGCTTCACCACGGGCACCATTCGCGTGCTTTCAGACGGCACCCCCTGGCGTCCGATCGTGCACATCGCGGACATGAGCCGGGCTTGCGTGTCCGCTGTGGTGGCACCAGCCCGTGCAGTCGCCGGTCAGGCGTTCAACATTGGTCGCGGCGACAACAACTTCCGGGTCCGCGAGATCGCCGAGACCATCGTCCGGCTGATGCCCGGCGTCCGCCTGGAGATTGCCGGCGAGACTGGTCCGGATCGGCGTTCCTATCGCGTGTCCTTCGCGAAAGCCGCGACCCGTCTGCCTGGGTTTGAAGCTGAATGGTCGCTCGAACGGGGGTGCGAGGAGATCGTCGGCTGGCTTCGTGCCGGATACCTTCAGAACCGAGACTTTCAATCGCGGTTCTATGTACGATTGCTGCAACTGCAACATCTGATGGCGGAGCGTTTAGTGGACGACCAGATACGCATGCGTGCGTCGGCTTGACGGATCGAGGTTCGGGTCGTGCGCTATAAGATTCCCATACCGAGGAAACTGCCGGATGCGGCTGGCCTCGCTCTCCTCGAGGTGCAGCTCGAGATCTACCGGAAGCTGCGCGGCAGTTCGGCGGCATATACTGGTTTGATTCGTAAAGAGGAACTGAACACTCTGCTGGAACTGGGGAAGGTGTATCACTTCCGCGGTGAAGACGAGAAGGCGATCGAGGTCCTAGAGGAATCTGCAGCGAACCGCGGCAGACTAGATGGATACCGGTATCTCGCGATATCCTACGAACGCACCCATCGCTACGCCGAGGCCATCGACACACACCGCCGTGCCATAGCGCGCGTGAACGGGGACGCGTTTCATTTGGGGCACTTGGGCCGGCTGCTCTGCCTCATGGGGCGGGATGCCGATGCGTTGGACGTTCTGACGGCGGGACAGAAGGCCGCTCCGTACGACACCCATATCCGGGCACGTCTGGCTTCGGTCCATTCCCGGCTGTCGGCCAGGGAATTGGACGATGCGCTGCGACGCCCGACCTACACCATGATCGTCGTCCTCGGGGACCGAGCGAATTTCAGTAGCCTTCAGACGATGCTGGAGAGTCTGTACCAAAAAGAGCACAAGCTGATCCTGGTGTTCGATTCAAAGGACACGCAGAAGCTGGTCAACCCGCGGGATGACGGCCGGTTGGACATGAAGGCTTGGCTTCGGCGGCATCCCGGGATCGAGATCACCAACCACGCGTACATTCACCGCCAGCGTCTTCGTGGTCTCTCGAAACTGGCGGGTCGGGAATATGTCCGCCGCGAGACTGTACCCTGGATCGTCCCGGCTGATCGCGCGCTGCGGGGCTGGACCCTCAAGATGGGGGCCGATTTGGTCGTTCTGGCGCTTGACCGCGCCAACCCGATGTTCGCCGAGGCGTATCTCCGCGCGGCTAACGATGCAGGTTACTTGATTTGCGGGGTGACTACGTCGCGCGCTCCAACGGCTCTGGAACAACGGCTCCGACGCGATTTTCCCGTGCTCCGTTGCGTGAACGATAGCAAGGTTGGGTTCACCGAGGTGTCGCTGGTCAACGCGGATGAGATCGTCGTCACGGGCGATCTCGCCCTGGAGCCGGCGTATCGGCCGGCTCCCACGGCAGCAAACGAGAAAACGTTCGACCAGATCTTTCCGACCATCGCGGGTGGTCGTTTCGTTCTGTATCTGGCGGATCCGGCTGCCGATCCGCTCACCGAACTGAACTGGGCGAGTTCTCTGGCCTCGCGACTGCACCATTCCAACCGACCCGTTCTCCGGGAGCTTTCGGTTGTGTACCGTTCCCCGATGCTCACGCGGTTTCCGGTCGAGCGACCGTTGCCGGACAACCTGCTATTTTGGCCGCGGCCCAACATCAGCGCGGATTCCAACACATCGGCCATGCTTCGAGTCGGAATCCACCGGGCGGTGGCGGTGCTATCGTCGACCTCCACCGAGCTCAAGGCGGCCGTATTGGCCGGCCGGCCGGCAGTGTGCCTTCAAGCCACGACGCAACCGGTGACCGGGCTCGTCGAGAGCCTCATCCAGCGATGCGATTCCCTTGGGGTGATGGTGAGCGTGCTGGACAGTCTGTCCGACGGCGTCGATCCGCTTGGAGATCGCCGGGCGGCGATCATGGCCGCGGACGACCTCGGTCGTCGGAGCGCCTTCAACACTCTCGGAGAACTGCTTGGCCACGGCGTGGAACTTCTGGCGAGCGGCGATTCGGTCGACCGGGTCGTGCGGCTGTTGCAGTCCGAATTCGACGAGGCTCAGGGAGGAAGCCAGTCGTTATCCGAGACGGATTCCCAAGTTCAGGTCGACGATGTCGAAGTTTGGGCGGACGCCGCTGATCGGGCGCTTGTGGCAGCCGGCAGCGCCTTGCGTGTCGCCGGGACGTTCCGCGGCAATCCGGCCAAGGCGGAGTCGGTGATGCTGGATGGGCTCAAGAGGGCGGCGGGGATCGTTCGCGGCCTGGAGCGCGGTGGCCTGCTCGGGCTGTTGAGAGGGGCTTCGTCCAACCGGCTGCTCGCGCAGTTGCTCGGGGGGATCGACTTTCCCGTGGGTCAGGTTCAGTCGGCCTTGTTGGTGAAGGCGATCTTTCCGGATCTGACGATCTATCTCGTCGACGTCGTGGATCGCGCGGACGAGGCGGAGAAGGCCGTCCGTGCGGTCTTCCCGAAAGCCCGCTTCGGCAACGCCTTGGCGCAGGCTTCCGGCAAGGATATCCGAACACTGGATTTCGTCTACACCATGGACAAGCGGGCCTCGGAGTTCAGGAACTTCGCGCCGTCGGTGGCGATCTCTCAGTCCGCCCTAAGCCTCGTGCCGGAGGAACGCGCCCTGGTTCTCGCAAATCGTCTCGTCGAATGGCCCGTTCCCTTTCTTCTTCTGTCGATCGAGGCGAGCCATTCTCGATCGGCGCGCTTTAATCGATTGTCGGCGGCTTTGCGCCGGTCCTTCCGGCTGTCGGACCTGAGCGAGCACGAGAGCGAGATCCGCACGACCCTGGCGGTGGCACGGCCAGCGGTCATGCAGGCGTTGGCCGGACGGACGGACGGCGCGGGAACCTCGGTGAAGGTCGGGACTCCCAGGGTGGGCCTGGGGCTTGTGGTCTACAATGGCGCTGCCACCCTGGCGGAGTCGTTGGACAGCATCCTCGCGCAGACTTACTGGGACTTCGAACTGATCGTGGTGGACAACGGCTCGACCGACGCGACGCTCGACATCGCCCGTGCCTATGCGGACCGGGATCCGAGGGTCATTATCTATCCACGTCCCAAGAACGCCGGTGCGATCGACAATTTCCGCCTCGCCGTCGCGCTTACAGGCGGCGAGTATTTCGGATGGGCGAGCGATCATGACGTGTACGATCGGGTGTGGCTCGAGAGGATGGTGATGGCTCTTGACGGCCGGTCCGGCGCAGTCCTGGCCTATCCGCATTTCGGGATGATCGACGATCGGGGGACCAGGGTCGGCGACCATTTGGTGCGCTTCGATACCTCTGGCCGGAGCGTCGGCAAGCGCATGCGACTGGTCACCGACCGGATGCGAGGATCCGGCTCCAAGGTTTATGGGCTCTATCGGCGAGCGGCGCTCGACAAGGTGCGTATCCGAACCACCGTTTGGTGGGATCGCCTGTTCCTCCTTGAGCTCGCAGCCGTCGGTGAGTTTGTACAGGTTAACGAAGTGCTCTGGTGGCGCCGCTACAAGGGGGTCACGCGGACTCGGATCGAGGCGCCCGACATCGGGAAGTTCGGTCTGATTCCACCGGGCCTATCGACCAAGGATACGGTCATCCGGCAGCTGAAAATCTCGTTCAAGGACGGACGTCCGCCCTTCCTGATGCGAATGGCGACACTGGCCAACGCCGGACTGTTGTTGGTGGACTTGGTTTTCGCGCCGCCACATCGACGCACGCCCCGGCTTTCGCTCCTGCCGCTCGCGGTGCTGAGTGCGTACCGCGCCGTCGTTCGGACCAAGGCTTTTCTCCCGGCGGAGTTCCAGGCGCTGAAAGAGTATGTGCGGGGACGCTGGTAGGGCGGAGGAGTCCACCGGCTTCGGGTTTCGTCAACGTGAGGGAGAACGGCGCGTGTGGTCGCAGATTCTGCAAGGTGAGGAAGAGGGGCGATGGCGAGCTGCGCTCGAGGCCGTGGCCACCGACGCTCCGCGAGTGCTCGTCGCGACGTCGGTTGGTAGCTGGCAACACGGACTGGCAGTCGAGTCGCTGGTCGCGGTCGCACTAACTTTACGCGGGGCCCGGGTCGAGTTTTCGTTGTGTGACGCGGCGCTTCCGGCCTGTATCGCCATCAAATACGGCGGTGTCCCACCGGCGACGCTCCTGGCGGGCGAGCACCCGCCGCGCTGTCCGCACTGTTTCGGCCCAGGGGCGGCCGCTCTTCAGGAGACCGGGTTGCGGGTCAACCGTCTGTCCGACGGACTGTCTCCCGACGATATGGCAACCGCCGATGCACTGTCCGAGACCGTTCCGTACGAGGATATCCCGCATTTCCGCCTCGACGGCGCGCGGGTTGGCGAACACGCTCTGGCCGGAGCGCTACGCTACACGGCGAAGGGCGATCTGTCGGACGAGCCCGAGGCGGAGCGCATTCTGCGGCGGTATTTCCGGGCCGCGATCCGGACGGTGATCGGCATGGATCGACTGATTGCCGATCGCGGGATCGACACCGTTCTGGTCAACCACGGAATCTACGTTCCACAGGGTCTGGTTCGCGAGGCGGCCGCACGGCGCGGCACCAGGATCGTCACCTGGAATCCATCCTACAAGAAGCAGACGCTGATCTTCAGTCACGATGATTCCTACCACCACACCATGATTCGGGAAGATCCTGGGGTGTGGGAGGACGTGGTGCTCGACGAGCAGCGCAGCGCCGTGCTTGACGAATATCTGGAGAGTCGCCGCCGCGGCTCGCACGACTGGATATGGTTCAACAAGGAAGTCACCGACGACAACGCCGCACGGCTGACATCACTCGGCGTCGACGGCAGCCGCCCAATCGTCACCCTTCTGTCCAGCGTGGTCTGGGATGCCCAGCTGCACTACGAGTCGAACGCATTCCCGTCGATGGTCGACTGGTTGCGCTACACCGTTGCGTACTTCGCCACGCGCCCGAACCTGCAGTTGGTGGTGCGCATCCATCCCGCGGAAGTGACGGGAACTAACCCGTCGCGGCAAAAATTGGGTGACGAACTCGCGCAGTATTTCCCAACCTTGCCCGAGAACGTCGTGATGATTCCGCCGGAGAGCGACCTGAGCACCTACGCGCTCCTCGATCGCAGCAACGCCGTGCTGATATACAATACCAAGATGGGTATCGAGTCCTCGGCCCGCGGCCTGCCGACCATCGTGGCGGGCGAAGCCTGGATCCGCGACAAGGGCTTCTCGCTCGACGCGGTCACGCCCTTGGGATACCGGAGGCTGCTCGACCGCCTGCCGTTCGGCGGACGAATGACGAGTTCGGACCTGCAGAGAGCCCGCCGCTATGCCTACCATTTCTTCTTTCGCCGGATGATTCCCGTCGAGCTTCTCGATGTCGGCGACAAGGGCCGGTTCCAGTTCGGCTTCGATTCCCTGGCACCGTTGATGCCAGGGGCGACCCCTGGGCTCGACGTCATCTGCCGGGGACTCCTCGATCGTCGACCGTTCGTCTACGACGGCCCCGACCGGATGGCCGAGCGGACGGAAGGACCAGGGTTCGTTGCGGCGTGAGGAGACGGCCTTGTCCATCGCTCCGCCGCCGATGGAACTACGCGATCTTCGTGAAGTAACCGCCTTTCCCGAGGGCCGTTGAAACCGTACGGCGTGAGCATCGTCTGCCCTGTCCGTCATCAGAATGAATGGGACGGCCGGGTTGATTTCAAGCGGGCGGCGGTGCGTCTGACACCGCCGGTGGGTAACGTATCATTGCCGGCACAGCCAACACGTAAATGGGTCAACGCCCGCGTGAAGCGCGCAGTCGGTCGCGCCAGCGTTTCGCCGAAACCCACTCCTCCAGGGTCGTCGCGTCCGGTGAGCCGCCGGACGCGGCGACCACGGATCGCCACGCAAGGGCCAGCACGCAGGACAGGACGGGCGGTCCAGGGCGCCCGGCGGCGCGTTCGATGGGCGCGAGGGTGGGCATACCAGTACCCAGCATGACGACGGCATCGTGCTCGGCGCCGTCCAACGACCGTAAGGCGCCGTCCGCCGCATCCGCGCTCAACGCATAGATTGGATGGAACGCTCCGATATCCTCGAACACGCTGACGACTTCCGTCACGTGAAACCCGCGCGATGTCCAATACCGTACGCTGTCGTCCGTCAGCCCCGCTGGATAGGGTGAGACGAGAGCGATGCGCCGCGCGCCGAGCGTGCTCAGCGCATCACATACGGCACGAGCGGCTGTCACGAGCGGGACGCTCCGTTCCGTCGTGACGCGATCCACCAACGCATCTTCCGCGTCGCGGCCGGCAAGGTAGGAGACTCCGGTCGTCGCGATCGCCAACGCGGCAAGCGGCGCATTGGCGAACTGGTCGATCTGCCGGTCGATCCCCTCGATATAATCGATCAGCCGTTCCTCGATCGTCCCCTTCGGGCTGGTCAGTCGCGCGTTGACGATGGCGTGGCCGGGCGGGCAAAGGATCGCGAGTTCCGGCTCTACCGTCGTGTTCGCCTGCGGTGTCAGCACGCCAATCAGTCCGAGCGGCGCGTACTCCAGCCGATCTGAGCCTCGTGTCATCTGGGTTCCCATGCTGAACGTTAACAGTGTTCTACACGGCGTTTCGATCGCACCATTAGGATAGGGCGGAGCTATTTCCGCAAGCATTAGCCTCTTCGACGGCAGCTCGTGTCAAAACCAGGAAAGTCCGCGCTTCGGCGGTGATTGCGGTCGACGGCGGGGCGTACACCCCATAGGCATGTTCGATTTTAGGTGATGGTCGCCGGATGGCTATACCGGTGCGGGCAACCGTGTCAGCCACGAAAGGGTCGAGGAACGCGCAGCCGACCCCTAGTGCCACCAGCCTGGCCGCGGCGAGTTGGGAACTTGTCTCACACACATAGCTCACGGTGGTTTGCGCGTCGGCAAAGGCGCGCTCGATACTCTCCTGATAGGTGGCGAACGGGTCGAGAGAAACAAAGCGCTTACCCTGAAGCGTCCGGAGGTCAATATCCGGCCCATCTTCATGGATCATGTCGGCGGTCACCGCGACCCGCAAATCGAAACTGAGTGTCTCTACGAGTTCGAGCCGTGGCAGACGGATAGGCAGTGGGGCGAACACCAGATCGAACCGGTCTTGCGGATCGAGTTCGGCGATCTCTGTGAGGCTGCGCATTGTCATGCTCGGCGGCAGTCCTGGCCGACCCGCCACGTATCGGGCAAGCACCGGCGGCAGGAGCCCATGGATGATCGAGCTGGTTGCGGCGATACGGATCCGGTCGAAGGCGTCGGATGCGATGGCGCGGGCGGAACGCGGAAGAAGTTCCACCGCGTCGACGGTGCGCCGCGCCTCGCTCAGGAAGGCAACGCCGCGCCGGTTGATCGCCAGCCGGCCGCGCACCCGATCGAACAGGGCAAACCCGAGTTCGGTTTCCAGAGCGGCGATCTGACGGCTGACCCCAGATTGTGTCAGCGCCATCCGATTGGCCACTTCCGTCACGCTGCCGCAGTCGGCCACCGCGATAAACGACTTCAAAGCCTTTAGATTCTGTAGAGTCATGATTTGGAATCATTGTTTCATGAGTTAACAGAAATTTACAGCATGGAAGAAGCGGGGGTAAGCTTTCCGTGGAGGCTGGAGCCTCTGTAGCAAGGAGAGGGCTCACCATGTTCCGATTAATTCGATTTACCGGCCTCGCCATGGCCGCGTTTCTATTTTCTCAGACGCAGCTTTTGGCCGCGTACCCGGAGAAGACCATCACCTTGATCTGCCCCTATTCGGCGGGCGGTGGCGGCGACACGGCATCGCGCATGATCGCCAAGTTGGCCGGCGAGATGATGGGCGTGAACATCAACGTCGAGAACAAGACCGGCGGTGGCGCCACCATCGGCATCGGCGCGGTCGCCAAGGCCAAACCGGACGGCTACACGATCGGCTTCATCTCGACCAGTCCGATCACCATTCGCCCGCACATGATGAAGGCGCCGTACGATCCGCTGACGGATCTGAGCTATATCGGCCAATTCGTCGCCAGCAGCCAGCCGCTGGTGGTGCTCAAGGACGGCCAATTCAAGACGCTGACCGACCTTGTCGCCTATGGCAAGGCGAACCCGGGCAAGCTGCGCTGGTCGACCTCGGTGCAGCGCGGCGGCCCGCACTTGGCGGTCGAGGCAATGTTCAAGGCGGAAGGGATCGACGCGACCTATGTGCCGTTCAAGGGCGGCTCGAAGGTGTTGGCGGCACTGCTCGGTGGCACCATCGACGCGGCGATGATCTCCGAGGGAACCAAGGCAACTTTGGACGGCCAGACCCGCATCTTGGCCGAGGGCACGCCGAACAAGAATGCCGTCGCGCCCGATGCGCCGATTCTAACTGATATTGGCTATCCGATTGCGCCGGCGATCTTCTTCGGTCTGGCCGGACCGGCCGGGCTGCCAGACGATGTGCTGGCCAAGTGGGACGATGTGCTGGCCAAAGTGGTCCAGAGTGAGGAGTTCAAGAAACTGGCCGAACAGCGCAAGTGGACCCTCGACTTCGCCGACCACAAGACGTTCACGGCGATCGTCCACAAGGATTACGAGGCGGCGGCGAAGGCGGTCGCGTCGACCGGCATGAAATAACGCCGCTACGCCGAACAACTGGGCTCGACGACGGTGTCGGGTCCAGCGGCCTGCAATACCCGTCGAAGTCTGGAGGACGCATTCGTGAGTGCGGCGCCTGATCCTAACATGCGGCGGGAGATGATCGAGATTGGTGTGCTTTTTGTGGCGAATCTCGTGTTTCTGTTCGTTGTGGTACCGCTGGGAATCGAGGACCCGGCGCGGTTCGGGTTCGGCGAGGGGTTGCCGCCAAGTTTCTCGGCGGATCTGGTCGGTGCTCTGGTGGCGGTGATTTTGGGTGGACGGTTCATTCAACTCCTGACCGGCCGTGTTGATGGATACCGCGCCACCGGCTCTGGAGCGGGGCCGGCGGAGCCGGTGGAAGAAGGCCAACGGCTGCAGCTCAGCCTGATCGGGATGGCTGCCGCGGTGCTATTCGCCGTCATTCTGGTGCCGGTTCTGGGCTTCTATCTCGGAGCCTGGTTTTTTTTATTCTCTTTGCTGGGCCTGCTCGGCGAAACCCGCCTTCTACATCTGATTGTTCTGCCACCAGTCGTGGTGCTGCTGGTTTGGGGGATGTTCGACCGGCTGCTGTCGGTCCGGTTGCCTAGCGGTGTGCTGTTCGATGGGTGAGTTGATGGACGCGCGCGCATGGACCTGATTCTCGAAGGTCTCAGCCTGACGTTCACCTTGGAGAGCCTGCTCGCGATCTGTATAGGGGTCGCCGCTGGTCAGATTCTGGGCGCGATTCCGGGCCTCACCGCGTCGATGGCGGTGGCGTTGCTGATTCCGTACTCGTTCTATTTCAGCCCTTGGGTCGGCATTCCCATGCTCATGGGCATGTTCAAGGGGTCGTTGTTCGGCAGCAGCATCACCGCGATCCTGATCCGCACGCCGGGCACCCCGGCGGCCTCGGCGACGGTGCTCGATGGCTACCCGTTGGCGCAGCAAGGCAAGGGCGGCAAGGCGATCCGTATGGCCCTTTACGCCTCGGTCTTTGGTGATAGTTTCAGCGATATCTGCCTGATCTTCTTTGCCAGTCTGCTGGCGATGGTGGCGCTGAGTTTCGGGCCAGCGGAGTACACGGTTCTGATCGCGGTGGCACTCGGCTCGCTTGGCATGTTGTCCAGCCGACCAGCCTGGAAAGGTCTTATCGCCATGTTGCTTGGCGTGGCCATCGGGATCATCGGCCTCGATCCCATCTCGGCGACTCCACGGCTGACTTTCGGCAACCCGGAATTGGAGGAAGGTATCGGGTTGATCCCGATGTTGATCGGGTTTTTGGCGGTCTCGGAGGTGTTTCGGCAGATGGCTGGATCGATCGCCGACCTGTCGGGCCGGGCCATCCGGTATTCGACCGTGCGCGAGGACAACCGGGTATCATGGCCGGAATTCCGGTCCTGCCTGCCTGTTCTGCTGCGGTCTTCCGCCATCGGCACGGTGATTGGCGCGATGCCGGGCCTCGGGTCGACGGTGGCGGCCTTCATCGCCTATGGCGAGGCGCGGCGCACCTCTCGGCATCCGGAGCGGTTTGGCAAAGGCGCGCTCGAAGGCGTCGCGGCACCGGAAGCGGCGAACAACGCCGTTTCGGGCGCCAACCTGATTCCATTGCTGGCCTTCGGGATTCCGGGGGACATTGCCGCCGCCTTGATCCTCGGCGCCTTCATGATCC
The DNA here is from genome assembly GCA_013203465.1 of Alphaproteobacteria bacterium. Taxonomy (GTDB): domain Bacteria; phylum Pseudomonadota; class Alphaproteobacteria; order Thalassobaculales; family Thalassobaculaceae; genus JABMNR01. The sequence continues at coordinate 74,332 of JABMNR010000089.1, read as the reverse complement.
AAGGCATCAATGTTGGGCCGCTGGCGTTCTCGGAGAACCCGGTACCGCTCTACGCGATCTACGGCGCTCTATTGATAGCGAACCTGGTCAATCTAGTGATTGGACTCGGCATGACGCACATCGCGCGGGTCGCGTTCTCGGTGCCGCGTCGGTTGCTTTTGGCTAGCGTGCTGGTGATCGCCTCGGCCGGCAGTTACGCGCTGCGCGGTTCCCTGTTTGACGTCCAACTCGTCATGCTGTTTGGCATCCTCGGTTATGTGATGATCCGCTTCGGCTTTCCGACGGTTCCGTTGCTGATTGGCTTCATCTTGATGCCGCTGCTGGAAGAAAATCTTCGAACCGTCCTGCTGCTGTCCTCGACTTACGACGAAGGCATTCTCTTTGTCTTCAGCCGACCCGCTTTCTTGAGCTTGTCGGGCCTGCTCGCGCTCGTTCTGAGTGTCGTCGTCTGGCGCCGTCGGCGCCGGGGTCCGACACAACCTCTTTCTGATTCCTGACCTGACGGGTTGATCCATTCCGATGACAACGAAACCTTCCACCAGTGATAGGCCCGAATTCGCGGTCATGAATGGCGACGTCGTGCCGTTTCCCGAGGCCCGTATCTCGATCATGGCGCCGGGTCTCACCTTCGCGGTGACTGTTTTTGAAGGGGTGCGGGCTTATTGGAACGATGACGAGAAGCAGTTGTTTGTCTTCCGGTTGCCGGAGCACCTGGAACGGCTTCAGTTCTCGATGCGGATGATCGAGCTGTCGCCGGCGCCGGACTCCGACCGTCTGGTGGCGGCGGTAAGTGCGTTGATCCGGGCCAACGGTTATCGTGAGGACTGCTATATCCGGCCGCAGGCCTATGTCGACGACTGGGGTGACATGACCGCAACCGGCCCGGTCGGCTGGTCGGTGATCTGCCGTCGCCGGCCTCGCGTGTCGGCGTTCGAGACCGGTAAGGACTTCATGGTTGTCAGTTGGCGGCGCAACGCCGACGACGCCAGCCCGCCACGGATCAAGGCGGCGGCGAACTATCTCAACGGCCGTTTGGCCGGGTTGGAAGCGCAGCGGTGTGGATTCGGCGGAGCTATCATCCTCAACCGTGACGGCACGGTCAGCGAGGGGCCAGGGGGGTGTTTGTTCATGGCTCGGGGAGGCCGGTTGGTCACACCGCCGGTCACCGACGGTATTCTTGAAAGCATAACGCGCGCGACGCTGCTCGACCTGGCCCAGGATTTGGGCATCGCCACCGAGGAGCGGTCGATCGGCCGAACCGAACTGCACCTGGCGAGCGAGTTGTTTTACTGCGGAACCGGTCAGGAGATCGTGCCGATCCGTACGGTGGATCGCAAGCCGATCGGAGACGGCGAACCCGGCCCACTCACCCAGCGCTTTCAAGAGGCCTATGACGCCGTTGTTCGAGGCCGCAACCCGCGCTACCGCCATTGGCTGATGCCGGTGTGGCCGTGACGGAGGTAGGGATGAAAGCGCGACCTCTCGACCCTGTGCGCCTTGGGTTGATCTGGCGGCGCCTCGACGGGATCGTGGATCAGGTCGCCGAGACCTTCGTGCGCGCCGCGTTCTCCGTGGTCGTACGTGACAACTACGACATGGCCTTCAGCCTGTTCGACGCGCGGGGCCGGCAGCTCACCCAGTCAAAGCGCAGCATCCCAAGCTTCATGGGCACCTTGCCTCGAACGCTGGAAGCGGTACTGGAACGGTTCCCGCCCGAGCGGCTGGCTCCGGGCGATGTGGTGATTACCAACGACTCTTGGATCGGCACCGGACACCTCAACGACATCTCGATGATCCACCCGATCTTCCGGGACGACCAGTTGATCGCCTTCGCGGCCAGCACCGCGCATACCGTCGACATTGGTGGCGCGCCGTCGCCAACGGCCCGCGATCGCTTCGAAGAGGGGCTTACCATTCCGATCTGCAAGATCGTGGAGGGTGGCGAGGAGAACGCGACGGTTTTGGCCTTCTTGCAGGAAAATCTTCGCGAGCCCGAAGAAACCGTGGGCGATATCCGCGCCCAATTCGCCGCCTACCGGGATTGCCGGACACTCTTGCTGCGCATGTTGGAAGAGGAAGCGTTGGACGATCTCAATGCGGTGGCGGACGAGATTGTCACCCGCTCCGAGGCGAGCATGCGGGCCGCGATCAAGGCGTTGCCGGACGGCGAATACCGCGATGGCTTTGACGTTGACGGCGTCGATATTCCGTTACGGATTGAATGCACGGTGCGGATTGCTGGCGATCGGATGGCGATCGACTTTTCCGGCACCTCGCCGCAGGTTCGTTGGCCGGTCAACTGTGTGCTCAACTACACCCAGGCATACGCCCGCTACGCCGTCAAATGCCTGCTGGACCCGGGAGCGCCGAACAACGCTGGATCATTGGCGCCGGTGACGGTTGATGCCCCGGTGGGATGTTTGCTGAACGCAGAGCCGCCGGCACCGGTCTGGGGGCGCCACCTCTCCGGTCACTACGTGCCGCCGGCGGTGATCGGGGCGCTGTCGCCAATCCTGCAAGATCGTGTCGTCGCCGAGTCCGGTTCGCCCCTCTGGAATGTCTACTTCTCCGGCAAGCGACCGGCCGATGGTCGGAACTTCGTGAAGATGTTTTTCATGAACGGTGGTCATGGCGCGCGCGCCGGTGGTGACGGGCCGGGCTGCCTGAGCTTTCCCAGCAACGTCTCGAACCAGCCGATCGAGGCGTTCGAACATCAGGTTCCGCTCTTGGTCCTGGAGAAGTCTTTCGTACCGGACACCGGTGGGGCTGGTCGCTATCGCGGCGGCAATGCCCAGCGTCTCAGGTTCCGATCCGTTTCCCGTGAGCCTTTGACGATGACGATCCGGCACGAGCGGATTCGGTTTCCCCCGCGTGGCCTGTTGGGCGGGTTGCCCGGCAGTGTCGGGATCGATCTGCTGAACGGCGACGTGTTGGCGGCTAAATCCCGCACCGCGCTGTCCTATGGCGACGAGGTGACGTTCCAGACACCCGGCGGCGGCGGGCTATTCCCGCCGGAAGAACGGGACCCCCGGCGCACCGAGGCGGATCTTGAAAGCGGCCTGGTGACGGTGAACGGGGAGGCCGCGTGTGCAGGACGATAGTGCGACCTGGCGGGTTGGCGTTGACATTGGCGGAACCTTCACCGATGTGGTCCTGTGGGACTCGGCGGGTGATCGGCTGATATTGGACAAGCTGCTGACCACGCCCGACGATCCGTCCCGTGCCGTGCTCGACGGAATTGCCACGGTGCTCGACCAAGCCGGGATCACGGCGGACAGTCTTGGCTCGGTGATCCACGGCACCACGCTAGTGGCCAACGCGTTGATCGAGCGTAAGGGAGTGCCGACGGCGCTGATCACGACAGCCGGATTCCGCGACGTGCTGGAGATCGGTCGGGAGTGGCGCTACGACCTATTCGATTTGCACATCGACATGCCGCAACCGTTGGTGCCGAGATCGTTGCGGTTCGAGGTCTCCGAGCGGGTCGGCCCCGATGGCGAGGTGATCCTCCCGCTCGACGTGGAGGGGGTGAAACAAGTGATTGATGATGTCGCGGGCAGCGGCGCTCAATCTCTTGCGGTCTGCCTGCTGCACGCTTACCGCCGGCCGGATCACGAGCGTACGATTGCTGCGGCCGTGCGTGACCGGCTGCCGTATATGGATGTCTCGTTGTCGTCCGACGTCAGCCCGGAGCTTGGCGAGTACGAGCGGACATCGACGACCGTCGCCAACGCCTACGTCCACCCAATCTTTCGCGGGTATGTCGAACGGTTAGTCACCGCGTTGACCGGCATGGGTTACCGGCGCGATCTGCTGCTCGTGCTGTCCGATGGGCGCTGCGTAAGGGCCGACGTGGCCGTACGCTACCCGATCCGCTTGGTCCAATCCGGCCCGGCCGCCGGTGCCGAGGCCGCTCGAATGTTCGGGGAGTTGGCCAAGGTCGACAATGTGCTGTGCTTCGATATGGGTGGCACGACGGCCAAGGCGTGCTTGATCCCGGATGGCGAGCCCGAGCGCACGGTGCGGTTCGAGGTCGCCCGCGAGACCCGGTTCGCCGAAGGCAGCGGCCTGCCATTGCAGATTCCGGCCATTGACATGATCGAGATCGGTGCCGGCGGCGGCAGCATCGCCCGGGTCGATGAACGCGGGTTGATACAGGTCGGCCCCGATAGCGCGGGTGCCGATCCGGGCCCGGTCAGCTACGGCCGGGGTAATACGCTGCCGACTGTGACGGATTGCGACCTGCTGCTCGGTTACTTGGATCCAGGGTCCTTTCTCGGCGGGCGCATGTCGTTGGACAAGACGGCGGCGGAGCGCGCGGTCGCCGAGTATCTCGCCGAACCGCTAGGGATAAACGTGTTGGAGGCGGCTTGGGGGGTGCACGAGACGGTGACCGCCAGCATGGCCCAGGCGGCGACGATTCACGCGATCGAACGCGCCTTGGATCCGACCCGGTTCACGCTGCTCGCGATCGGCGGCGCGGGACCGGTTCATGCGTGCAGCATGGCGCGCAAGATGTCGATCAACCGATTGGTCTGTCCAGTGGGGGCCGGTGTGGCCTCGGCGATCGGTATGCTGGCGTCGTCGATCTCTTTCGAGATCGCGCGCGCCGCACCCACCACATTGGATGCCCTCGATTTGACGGCGGCACAGCGGATGTTGGGCGAGATGGATGCCGAAGCGACCGCGCTGGTAACGGATGCCGGTGTCGGCACGGATCAGGTCAGCCGCCGATTAAGCGCGATGATGCGGTATGTCGGCCAGGGTTACGAGATCGAGACGACGGTTCCGGCGGACATGCTGGCTCGCGGGGATCGAGAGGGCCTTCGCGCGGCCTTCGCGGCGGCGTATCGGCACCGCTACGGTCGAAGCGAAGCCATGGCCGAGGAAATCCTGTCCTGGCGCCTGGCGGTCGAAGGCCCACGATCGGCGCTTGCCGGTACCATGGCCAAACGTGGGAGCAGGGGCTTGGCATCGGCACCGCCGATCGGCCTTCGGCCCGTCTGGTTTGGCGACGGTTTCATCGAGACACCGGTTTATCGGCGCGCGGATATCAGGCCGGGGACACGAGTCGTCGGGCCGGCGGTCGTCGAAGAGGGAGAGTCGACCACCGTCTTGCCGCCAGACTTTATTCTTGGGGTGGATGGCGCCTTGAACCTGATCATCGAACGGCGCGTGCCATGACCGAACAGAGCGTGCGGTTTGTCGACTGGTTGGCCCAGCGGCTGGCCGGGCAAGGCGTGCGCCACGCCTTCGGTGTCCCCGGCGGCGGGACGACGCTCGACCTGCTCGTCGCGCTCAAGAGCGCGGGCGTCGAGACGGTCATCACCGCACGGGAGGATGCCGCGACCATCATGGCCGGCGTGTCCGGTGTGCTGTCGGAAGGGCCGGGACTGGCGTTTTGCACGAAGGGGCCAGGATTGGCGTCCGCCGCCAACGGTCTTGCCTCGGCGTCGCTGGATCGGATGCCGGCGCTGCTGATGGCCGAGACCTTTATTCCTGGCGAACTCGATTATGTCTCCCATCAAGCGTTTGATCAGCCCGGTTTCACCGCGCCACTGCTCCCCGGCGGGGCGTCGGGCGTGCTCGACCCGGTGCCGGAGGCGGTCGATGCCTGGCTTGGCCGCGGACCGCGACCGATCCGGGAACCCGCTGTGATGTTCGCCACCGGTGAGGATTTCCGACGTTTTGTCGAACCATCACCGGCGGTGGCGCCCAAGTTGCCGCCGGTCGCGGATGAGGATTTGGAGGCCGCGCGGCACTTGTTGGCCGGCAGCCGGCATCCCATCGTCGTGGTCGGGCTGGAGGCGGCGCGGTCCGATGTCGCCACGCCGCTGCGCGCTTTTGTCGAGGCGCTGGGCGCACCGGCCTTGTGTACCTACATGGCGGCCGGCGCGCTGCCCACCGATCACCCGAACTACGCCGGCATCTTTACCGGCGGCGCGATCGAGCAGGCGTGCGTTCAAGAAGCGGACCTGATCGTCTTGGTCGGCCTCGACCCGGTGGAGCTGATCCGCAAGCCATGGACCTACGCGGCACCGGTACTCGACTTGGTCGAGGTTGCCCGGTCGCCGCACTATCTCGTGCCGCAGCATCGTGTCCTCGGCTCCCTGGAAGCGACCCTCGCGGCCTTGATCGACGGCACCACGGCAGGCGGTTGGTCCGTGTCGACGATCGCTGGTCACCGACGCCGATTTTTCGACGGTATGACGGTACAGGCCGAATCCGGTCTCTCGTCCGGAGACGTCGTCAAACGAGCCGATCGCGCGTTCGCCGATCGTGCCGCGCGGCCCCGCCTGTCGGTCGACGCCGGCGCTCACATGTTCTCGGCTTGTGCCTTTTGGGCCTCCACGAAACCCCGCGATCTGTTGATCTCGAATGGGCTTGCCAGCATGGGGTTCGCGGTCCCGGCGGCCCTCGCCGCCGCTCTGCATGACCCGGCTCGTGGCGCGGTTGCGATGACCGGCGACGGCGGGCTGCTAATGTGTCTTGGTGAGCTGAAGACCGCCGTTGAGACCCGGGCTAGGCTTTGCGTCATCGTGTTCAACGACGGTCGATTATCGCTGATCGACATCAAGCGCGAGGAGCGCCAGATGGCCGAGCTTGGCATGACGTGGCAGCGACCCGATTTCGCGACCATGGCCCGGGGTTTCGGGATGATGGCGTGGCGGGTTGAGGATGCTTCCGGCCTAACCGAGGCACTGGACCAAGCGGCGGCGACTGACGGTCCGACGCTGATTGACGTGGTGGTCGATCCCGGAGGTTATCTGGCGCAGATGAAGGCGCTGCGAGGTTAAACTTATACCTCAAGGCCGATGGCGTGACCTTCCTGGGTGGCCTGCAGTAGGCCGCGCGGTGCGAAGGCGTCGCCGATGAGTTTCGGCGCCAAACCGGCATTGGCAAGCGGCGCCAACAGGTCGAGCCTCGGCTCACGGTGGGCGCTGTAGGTAAGCACGGCGACATCGGCGATCTGATGATGCGCGCCCGTATAACGATGGCGCCAACCAACGATACCCTGCTCAAGGCCCGGCAGCGTCACCTCGGGTTGGGCCAGACCGTGCACCACGATCCCGCCGTCGAACAGACGCCGAAGCAGACCCTGCCGATAGACAAGGCTCTCGCGCTCGGCGGCGATCTCGCGCGCGGTGAGCACGACGACGCGCTTGGCCCGTTTTGCCAAGAACTCGATGGCGTTCCAGGTGGCGGCCGAGCCGTCTTCGTCCACGATCACCGCCGTCCCCGAGATCATCCGGTTGTCTTGATTGAGGGACGCGATCAACTGGGCAAGCGACACAATTGGTGCCTCCTCGCCAAATGTGTCCGGTAGATCGAGCGGCCAGCTGTCCCGGGCGCCGGTCGCGAGCACCACGGCATCCGGCGCCAATGCGAGAACCTCATCTATGCCGGCTGTTTCGCCGAGCCGCAGGTCGACGCCATGCTGTTTGCACAGCGCGGCTTGGTGGTCGTAAACCCCTTGGAGACCGCCCCCGCCCGGCAGCGACGCCACGGCTCGCAGACGGCCTCCGGGGTCGGGCGACGCGCCGAACAACGTGACATGATGCCCCCTTGCGGCGGCTGTCCAGGCGGCCTCCAGCCCGGCGGGGCCGGCGCCGACCACCACGATATGGCGGGATCGCTCCACACGGGGTGGCGCGCCGTCGATCTCAACCGCGGTCGCCAGCGCCGGATTGTTGTCACACGCCAGCGGCACCGGCTCGGCAATGGCGGCCCAGCAGGTATTGCAAGAGACACAAGACCGGATGGCATAACCTCGGCCACCAAGCGCTTTCGCGGGCCACGCCGGATCGGTGATTAGCGCCCGTCCGACGCCGACCAGATCGGCCTGGCCCCGCGCGAGGAGGGCTTCCGCCTCGTTCGGGTCGACGACTAGGCCGAGTGCCATGACCGGCAGACCGTTGGCATGACGACGGAGCGCCGCCGTCCGATCGGCGAACGGCAGGCGCGGCCAATGGCCGTCGGGCACGTGCCAGTGCAACGTTTCCGATTGGCTGCCCCAGGTGAAGGCGACGTAGTCGACACGATCCGGCCGGGCCAGGGCCTCGGTGATCCGCGCCGCCATCGGTGGGTCGATGCCGTTCGGCATGCCGTCGTCACCGGGCAGTTTCAGCCCGATCAAGAACCCAGGCCCACATTCCGCGTGCACCGCCTCGATAACCTCGTGGATCAGCCGCGTCCGTCCAGCGAGCTCCCCGCCGTAGCGGTCATCCCGGCGGTTGCTGTGCGGTGACAGGAACTGGTGGAACAGATGGCCGTGGCCGGCGGAAATCTCCACGCCAGCGAACCCGGCGGATTGTAGTCGGCGGGCGGCGGCGGCAAACGCGGCCACCATGTCTTCGATCTGGCTGATCGACAGTGGATGGGGAACCGCGCCGCTGAGGTCGTCCGGCAGCGCGCTCGGCCCCATGGCGCGGTCGATGCGACCGCGTGAATAGTTGCCGCGCCCCCGATCCTGAAGCTGAGCAAGCAGGTGACAGCCGTGCGCGGCGACGGTGTCAACCAGCCGTTTCAGCCCATCGAGACCGGTGTCGTCATATACATTCAAATAGCCGTCGCGACTGCGTTGCCACGGCAGGGCGTTCACGGCTTCGGTCACGATCATCGCAGCGCCGCCACGCGCGCGGTTGGCATGATAGGACAGAAAGCGATCGGTAACCTGTTGGTCGACGACGTATCGTGTCAGGATCGAAGCGTGAACAATTCGGTTTTTAAGCCTTACCGGGCCGACATCGAGTGGCTGAAAGAGCAGGGAGAGAGAGGACACGATCGTGTCTCCGGGAGTGGCGTGGCTGAGTAGCGCGGTGGTCACCGGTGTCGCTTGAGTTGCAGCCACTCCCCGGCTCAACGCCGACCCACGCTCAAAGATGTGACACCGCCATCTTGACCATTTGGAAAATCTACCGCCTTGGCTCAGGAGACGATAGGTTCTTGTGATAATGCCAAAGCCAATGCTCGTGGTCGCAAGTGTATCTATTCTCGACTATCATTTAGGATCGAGCCATCCCCACTGCATTTGATCGCGAGTGAGAACCATTCGCGCCTGCCACGGATCCGAACAATGACACGTCACGATAGCGATCCATCTGCTGACCAGACGGGGTTCGATGAGGAGTTCGATGACGGCTCGCTGCTGAAATCCATCATCGACGCAGCGCCGGACGCGATCATCACGATTGATGTCGACGGGCTGGTAAGGAGCTTCAGCCCGGCGGCGGAGCGGATGTTCGGGTTTCAAGCGGCTGAGGTTATCGGCCGGAACGTCAACATGCTGATGCCGTCCCCCGATAAGGAGAGGCATGACGGCTATCTGGCGCGCTATCTGCGCACCGGCGAGAAGCGGATCATCGGGATTGGCCGGGAGATCAACGCCCGTCGCAAGGACGGCGAGGTGTTCAGCGCGGAGTTGGCGGTTGGCGAGTTGGTTCTGGGGGAACATCGGTTGTTCACCGGCTTCATCCGCGACGTCACCGATCGGGTCGAGGCGGAGCGCAAGGCGGATCAGTTGCAACGGGAGTTGGCGCATTTGAACCGAATTCAAACGATGGGCGAGCTGGCGACGGCGCTGGCGCACGAGTTGAATCAACCGTTGGCGGCGATTTCGAACTACGCGCAGGCGGCGCGGCGGGTGATCGACGCGGAAGCCGCCGATCCCACCAAGGCCGATCCCGCCAAGGTGTCGGCCATGCTCGCTCAGGTGGCGGAGCAGGCCTTGCGCGCCGGTGAGATCATGAAGCGCATGCGCGGCTTCGCCCAGCGTGGCGAGATCGACCGGCAGCCCGAAGACATCAACGGGATCGTCCGCGAAGCGGTTCGGCTAAGCTTGGGCGGTTTGACGCCCAGGGATGTGGATGTCTCGTTTCAATTGGCGGACAATCTTCCCCCCGTCGGCGTGGACCGGATTCAGATCCAACAGGTTATCATGAACCTGATGCGCAATGCCCTCGACGCGCTGCTCGTTGGCACCCATCCCGCGGTCGACATCAGCACCGCTCTGTCGCATCCGGACAAACGGGTTCAGATCTCGGCGGCGGGTCATGACGGCGATCAGGTCCGGGTGTCGGTACGGGATAGCGGACCCGGCATCGCGCCCGAGATCGCGAACCGGCTATTCGACCCCTTGGCCACGACGAAAAAAACCGGCCTGGGCGTTGGGCTGGCGATTTGCCGGACCATTGTCGAGGCTCACGGCGGCAAGATTTGGGCCGAAAGCACCCCGGGCGAAGGGGCGGCATTCCATTTCACTTTGCCGGGGGGGGAGTGACCGATGAGCACACCTCCGCCGCTGGTTTATGTCGTTGACGACGATGAAGCGGTCCGCGAATCGTTGTGTGTTTTGCTCGACGTGTCCGGGTTTCGGGCCGAGGGGTTTGCCGACGGGGAGAGTTTTCTGCGGCACGCGAAGCCGGGGGCGTCGTGTTGTGTCGTGCTCGACGTGCGGCTGCCGGACATCGATGGCATTTCGATTTTAAAACAGGCGCGTGATCGTGGATGGGAAAGCCCGGTCATCATCATCACCGGGCATGGCGATGTGCCGATGGCGGTCGAGGCGATGCGGGTTGGGGCGACGGATTTCCTGGAAAAGCCGTTCGACGGGGATGTGCTGATCGCGCGTATTCGCCAACTCGCGGCGGAGTCCGAGAAGGCCGATGACGCCGGGCAGGTCATCCGCTCGGCGTTCGCGCGCCTGACACCGCGCGAGACCGACGTGATGCGCGAGTTGGTTGTGGGGCATCCGAATAATCTGATCGCCCGGCACCTCGGGTTGAGCCCGCGAACCGTCGAGATCCATCGCTCCCGTGTCATGGAGAAGACCGGCGCGGCAAGCCTGTCCCACCTTGTGCGCATGGCCATGAAAGCGGGTATCGATCCGGGTTGAGATGCGCCGCGCCACCGGCGAAGCCGCCACGCCGAAGCGTTCGCTCGCACACGGTTAGCGGGTACGTAATTTCCCTTACGTGTTTTCCCGGACTCCCGTTTGTTAACCAATCGGTGTCTCCTTCGTAGGCGTCGAGCAGGGGCTCGGCGGCGAAACCGGAGGGCTCGACCATGACGCAGCTGGCAGTACGCACCGAACAAACCGCTTTTCGCCCGGTTGGACGCGTTCCGTCATTGGATGTGGTCGACGCGGCCGATCGGTCGCCGCTGTCGCGACTGTTCGCCCGCCGTACCGCGCAAACATCCTTCCCAAGGGGGAAAACCCTCTTCATGGAGGGGGATACGGCCGACACGATTTTCGAGATCGTCTCGGGGGTGGTGCGCTGCTACGCGCTCTCGGAAGATGGCCAACGGCAGATTTTCAAGTTCGTGGGTGCGGGCGAGATGCTCGGCCTCGCCGCCATGGATGAGTTCCGTTATTCGTCCGAGGCGGTCGACGACGTCGTCGTGCGCGCCTGTCCACGAATGGAGTTCGAGCTCGCCTTGTCGTGGGATCCGGACTTGCAAGGCGAGCTGAGGCGGTTGATTTGCGTCGAGTTGTTGCAGCGCGAGCAGCACATGGTGATGCTGACGCATATGGACTCCTTCCAGCGCCTGCAATGGTTCCTGGAAGGTTTCGCCGGCACGGCCCGGGCCGCCGCCGACGGCTTCATCCGCCTGCCGATGCCGCGCCATGATATCGGTGATTTTCTTGGCCTGACCATGGAGACGGTAAGCCGCATGTTCAGCGCGCTCAGGAAGGAAGAGTATATCGATATGCCCCGATCCGACCGCTATCGGTTTTGCGCCGGCTATTGTCACGATCGGCTAGTTTAGCCCCCCCAACTTGTCGATCGTCCTAGGGCTCGCGGCTGGTTCGCGAGCCCTTTTTCTTACACTGGTTTCGGCCAGTTTGCCCGCTCGACGGCCCAGAAAGCGCCGGCCCTGCGATAGCGTGAGCCGCAGATCGGGCAGGCGAGGGTCTGGCCGATCTCAAGTGCCAGATCGACCGGCTCGTGTTGCGCGTCGGCGCGCCCGGCGCAGGTGACGTGGGCTGCTTTGACGACGGTCACGTCTTTATCACCATCTGCCATTCGCCGGGTCACTCCAAGGCGCATCGTTTAGGCCGCTGGGATTGGTGAGAAAGCATTCTGGGCGGTTCTCACAAACGGGATTCGGTCGCACATCTGCCGAGAACTGTGGAGCCGAGACCGTCACGTCGCCTTGATCAATATCAAGATTGAGGCCGTTTCTCGGGGGACGTGCGTTCGTTGTGATATTGAAGACGCTGGCCATCATCATCGCAGCCGTACATACCCGCCGGGTGCATCGCCTTGCACCGGGTAGCCGCGTTCGGCGGCACCGGTCGCCGGCGGCTTCCGCCGAGCACCGGATTTTCCGGTCAGCCACGCTATCCACTCGGGCCACCATGATCCTTTGCGAGGTGTCGCCAAGGTGCTCCAGGTGTCCGGGTCGACATACTGTTGATCGGCCGTCGTGGTCCTGATCCGATAGTGCCGGTTGCGATGGCCCGGTTCCGAAATCACCCCGGCGTTGTGGCCCCCGTTCGTCAACACGAAGGTAACCTCCGTGTCGCTCAGCAGATGCACCTTGTAGACCGAACGCCATGGCGCGACGTGATCGGTCTCGGTGGCGACCGCGAAGATCGGGGCCCGAATATCCGACAACGCGATCGCGCGGCCGTCGACGTCATACTTTCCGGTGGCGAGCTGGTTCTCCAGGAACAGTTTCCGAAGGTACTCGGAATGCATGCGGTAGGGCATGCGCGTGGCGTCGGCGTTCCACGCCATCAGATCGTTCATCGGCGTGCGCTCGCCCATCATGTAGGTCTTGACGTTGCGCGACCAGAGCAAGTCGTTGGAGCGCAGAAGCTGGAAAGCCCCCAACATCTGGTGGGTATCGAGGAAACCTTGTTCCCACATCATGTCCTCAAGGAACGAGATTTCGCTCTCGTTAATGAACAGCGTCAGCTCACCCGCCTCGGTGAAATCGCTTTGCGCGGCGAAATAGCTGATTGAGGCGAGTCGGTCGTCGCCGTCCCGAACCATCGCCGCCGCCGCGATCGATAGCAGCGTTCCGCCCAGACAATACCCGACCGCGTGAACGCGGTTCTGCTGGGTAATCGCTTCCACGGCATCCAAGGCAGCCATCGGTCCCAACCGCCGGTAATCCTCCATCCCCTTGTCCCGGTCGCTCGGGTCCGGGTTCTTCCAGGAGATCATGAACACCGTGAACCCCTGATCGGTCAGAAACCGCACCAACGAGTTCTCCGGGCTCAAATCCAGGATGTAGTATTTCATGATCCACGCGGGCGTGATCAGGACCGGTTCCGGGCGGACTGTCTTAGTCGTCGGCTCGTATTGGATCAACTCGATCAGATCGTTACGGAAGACGACCTTGCCTGGGGAGATGGCGATGTTGCCGCCGACCTTGAAATTCTCGGCGCCGACGGGCGGCTTATCGGCGGCGCGGCGCTCCCAATCCTCGACGGCGTATTGCAGACCGCGAACAAAGTTTTGGCCCAATTCCTTTTGCGTGCGCGCCAGAACCTCGGGGTTGCTCCATGGGAAATTCGCCGGTGAGAACACATCAAGCAGTTGGCGGGCCACGAACGACGCGGCCCTCTCATGCTGGGGCGTGACGCCTCGAACCCCGGTCGTCGCGTTGTGCCACCATTGCTGATTCAACAGAAAGGCTTGGTGCATCAGATTAAACGGTGGCGTCGACCAACTCGCATCGCGGAACCGTTTGTCCTGCGGTAACGGCACGATGCACGCGGCAGTCTCGGTGTTTGATGCCACGCAACTACAGGCATAGCGGGTAAGACGCGTCCATTTTCGTGCCGCCTTGTCGAGCAACTGGATCTGCTTGCCCGGCGACGTTGCCAGATGAACCCACCAATCAAGATAACCGCTCATCAAGGCGCTTGGCGACAGCCCACCCGTGATCCGTGCCGCGGCGGCGTGCGTCGATCGGTCGAGGACGTCGCCAAACGCGGTCGCGGCGAAACTGTCCCGCTGCAAGTCCAGCCTATCCGGCGAAGTCGGCCCGTCGGCAACCGGTATCAGCTCGGCGCCATCTAAAACCTTGGTTGGAACCAGCGCATTTCGACCCTTGGAAGACCCACTCATTTCGCCTCCGAATGACAATGTAGGAGTGAATGCTATGGCTCACGAAGCATTCGCACATTGATGTCGCTCAAGGCAGCGGCCGGTTCTGGATTTGCTCTGTATCAAATCGGCCCTGGTGGCTCCGGTGTAGAATTTTAGGCCGAATGTCGATGAAGGATCGCAAGATGCTCCGCGTCAATCCCGCCTCCGAGCCGGCCCGTGGCATGGACGTATGCGATCGTATCGTCACCGGCCGGCATGTCTGACCTGCGAGTTGTGCTGTGATAACCGAACCTCTTTCTGACGCGAAAGTACCGACCATCGCGGGAGCATTGGGCGAGATCGTCGCCATTCATGGCGCGGTGATTGACGTTCGGTTCCCTGGAACCCTTCCGCGCATCCGCGACCTGTTGCGCGCGGGACCCGGTGGCCGTGTTCGCATGGAAGTGGAAAGTGTCGTCGGCCCGCAGATCATCCGCGGGTTGGCCCTGGCCCCGGTTCAGGGGCTTGGATTGGGAATGCCGGTCGAAGCGACCGGTGGTCCGATAACGGCGCCCGTCGGCGAAGCCGTCCTAGGACGGATGCTGAACGTGTTCGGCGAGCCGGTTGATGGCGGCGCGGCGTTGGAAAACGTGGCATGGCGTCCGATTCACCAGCCGCCACCCCGATTGGCGGATCGGGTGGTTCGCTCGGAGGTGTTCGAGACGGGGATCAAGGCGATTGATCTGCTCTGTCCGATCGAGCGGGGTGGCAAGGCCGGGTTGTTCGGTGGTGCCGGTGTCGGCAAGACGGTGCTGATCACCGAGTTGATCCACAACACGGTCAGCCACCATCGCGGCGTCAGTCTGTTTTGCGGTATCGGTGAGCGCTCGCGAGAGGCCGAGGAGCTGTATCGCGAGATGCGGACGGCGGGAGTGCTTGATAAAACGGTCTTGCTGTTTGGTCAGATGAACGAACCGCCGGGCGTCCGGTTCCTGGTGGGGGCGGCGGCCCTCACCATCGCGGAGTATTTCCGCGACGAGAAACGCCAAGATGTATTGCTCTTGATCGATAACATCTTTCGTTTCGTTCAAGCGGGATCGGAGGTGTCGGGACTGCTTGGCCGGATGCCGTCCCGCGTGGGCTATCAGCCGACGCTGGGCACGGAGCTGGCCGAGCTGGAAGAGCGCATCGCCTCGACCCGGCGCGGCGCCATCACGTCGATTCAGGCCGTGTACGTGCCCGCCGACGACTTCACCGATCCGGCGGCAACTCATGTTTTTTCTCATCTTTCCGCATCGGTCGTGCTGTCGCGCAAGCGCGCGAGCGAGGGATTGTATCCGGCGATCGACCCGATCAAATCGACATCCGTGATGCTTAATCCTGGAGCCGTCGGCCGCCGCCACTACGACATCGCCCAGGCCGTGCGCCGGACGCTGGCGGAATATGAGGATCTCAAGGACATCATCGCGATGCTCGGGTTGGAGGAGCTGTCGTCATCGGACCGCGCCACGGTGGCCCGTGCCCGCCGGTTGGAACGGTTCCTCACGCAACCGTTCTTCAGCACGGAGGCTTTCATCGGCACTCAGGGCCGGTTGGTGTCGCTGGCGGAAACATTGGAAGGCTGCGAGCAAATCCTGTCCCAGACGGATTTCCCGGCGCCAGAGCAGGCGTACTACATGATCGGCCCCATCAGCGAGGTCCCTGGATGACACGGACATCCATATCGTTGACCGTGCGGTTGCCAACGGGGGTCTTCTGTCAGAGTCCGGTTACCCGCTTGGTTGTGCAGGCGGAGAATGGATCGTTTGGTGTACTGCCCAACCACGTGGATTTCGTTGCGGCACTCGTGCCGGGCATTCTGGTGGCGACAACGCACGATGCTGACGAGCTTGTCCTGGGTGTGGACGAGGGGATCTTCGTCAAGCGCGGCGGGTCGGTGGATGTCTGCGTGCGGCGAGCCGTGCGAGGAGCCAGCCTGAAGGAGGTCAGGGATAAAGTTCGAACCGCGTTCTTCGAAATTAGCGATCACGAACGCACCGCCCGCGCCGCGCTCGCCCGGTTGGAAGCCGATATCGTGCGGCGTTTCGCTGAGTTGAAAGATTTGCGGCCATGACCGACCCAACCGAACGGCGCGAAGCCGCCGAGTCAAACCACGCCGCCGGCGAGATCGAACGACGCGCCTCGCAAATGCAGAAGGCGCGTGATCGGCCACACCGTAGCTTGCTGTTCGGCCTTGGAATGTTCGGGATGATCGGCTGGTCGGTGGCGGTTCCGACGCTTGCCGGGATCTTCTTGGGTTTGTGGTTGGACCGCACGTATCCGTTGGGGTTTTCATGGACGATCACCCTGTTGTTCATGGGCGTGGTTGTCGGCGCGTTGGTCGCCTGGCGTTGGGTGCGGTGGGACAGTGGGCCGGATTGATGGGCGAGCGAGTAAGATCAACTTTTGACGCCAACAAGCAATCGGATAGTCGGAGGATCAGGACATGGACATTGTGGCGCTGACTCTCGGAGCTGGTTTGGGTGTCTTGGCGAGCGGTCTCTATTTCATGGGATTGGCGGTTGGTATCCGGATGGCGCTTGGAGCGCCGCGGCCCGGGCTGATCTTGCTCGCCAGCGCGGCCGTTCGCATGACGCTGCTTGTGACGGCCGGCATGCTCGCTCTGCGTCTGTCGCCCGAGGCGGGGTTAGGTTTTTTCGTGGCCTTTCTGCTTGTCCGGTTCACCGCGACGGCATCAACCCGGTTGTTCGCAAATCTGGCCAAGAACGCCTAAATGGAAATCACGTCGGACAGTCACGTCCTCTGGGAAGGCTATGGGATTCGCCTGAACGCCACGGTCTTTTTTACCTGGGTGGTGATGGCGGTTCTGGTGGTCGGCTCCTGGCTGATCACACGAAAGCTCGAGGCAACTGACGCGGCGTCCCGGTGGCGCACGGCACTTGAAGTCATCGTCGTGACCATCGAGGGACAGATCGCCGAAATGATGCCCGGAGAGCAAAGACGGTTTATCCCGTTTGTCGGTACCTTGTTCCTGTTCATTGCCGTCTCGAACCTACTGCTGGTCGTTCCCGGGTTCTCGCCACCGACCGCGTCGCTCTCGACAACCACCGCGCTCGCGCTATGCGTGCTGGTCTCGGTTCCGGCCTTCGGCGTCGCCGAGCGGGGGGTGGGGGGGTATCTGGCGCAGTATCTCAAGCCGACGATCCTGATGCTTCCGTTCAACGTGATCGGCGAGTTTTCCCGGGCGTTGGCGCTCGCGATCCGCTTGTACGGCAATATCATGAGCGGCGTGGTGATCGCGGCGATCCTGCTTGGTGTCGCACCGCTGCTGTTTCCCGTGGTCATGGATCTTCTGGCCCTGCTGACGGGCATGATCCAGGCCTACATCTTCGCGGTCTTGGCGATGGTCTACATCGCGTCGGCGGTGGGCCCGCCAAAGCTGCGCGATATCCAACCTGTCGAAAGCGAGACATTAGAGGAGGAAAGGTGAATGACTGATCTTGCAGTAATCGCCGCGGTTTCGATCATCATGGCGGGCTTTACGGTATCGTTCGGCGCGCTTGGTCCGGCGTTTGGTGAAGCGCGGGCCGCGGCCCAAGCTCTGGCCGCCATTGCTCAGCAACCGGATGCCTCGGGGGCGATCACCCGGACACTGTTCGTCAGCCTCGCGATGATCGAGTCCACCGCGATCTACTGCTTCGTGGTCTCGATGATCTTGATCTTCGCGAATCCGTTCTGGGAAGCGGCCTTGTCCGCGACGGCGGCATCGACGACGGGTGGATGATTGATGGCCATCGACTGGATCACGGTTGTTGCCCAGATCGTCAATTTTGCTATTCTGGTGTGGCTGCTGAAGCGGTTTCTCTATGGCCCGATCCTCCGCGCCATCGACGCGCGCGAGGCCGAAATCCAAGCGCGGATGACGGAGGCGGCACAGGCTAGAGCTGACGCGGCGCGCCAGGAGGCCGAGTACCGCGCAAAATCCGATGCGCTGGACCATGAGAGGGCGGCTGCCCTTGAGGCGATCCAAGATGAGGCTGCTGACCTCCGGCGGGAGATGGACACCAAGGTTCGTGCCGAGGCCGATGCGGAACGTGCCGCCTGGAGCGGGCAACTTCAGGCCGAGCGGCGTGCGTTCCTGTC
Source organism: Alphaproteobacteria bacterium (assembly GCA_013203465.1). Classification (GTDB taxonomy): domain Bacteria; phylum Pseudomonadota; class Alphaproteobacteria; order Thalassobaculales; family Thalassobaculaceae; genus JABMNR01. The sequence continues at coordinate 56,144 of JABMNR010000089.1, read as the reverse complement.
GGAGCTTCGCGGCCGCGCCGTGCAGGGGGTTGCACGACTGACCCGGAAGGCGCTGGCCGATATGGCTGACGAGGCGTTGGAGGATCGTCTGGCCGCCAAGTTCGAGAGCGAGTTGAGAGCCTTCGCTTCCGATCTCGCGACGGCGGCGAGTGACAGCGCTGGTGAGACCGCCGTTGTGGCAACGGCATTCGATCTGCCCCAGAAGCGGCGCGAGGAGATCGAGAAAACGTTGCAGCACATCCTGGGCGAGGGCGTTCCGGTGCGCTTTGATACGTCACAGGACAATGCCTTTGGACTGGTGCTCACATTCGCCGGCGTACAGGTGGCGTGGACGATCGACGCCTATTTGGACGAACTGGAATCGGATATTGAAGGCCGCCTCAAAGCACCTACGAACCGCACTGAAAGGGCCGCATAGTGACCGGCGCCGTCGATCTTCACGGCGTTGCCGTCGCGGTGACCGGCTTGATCGATGATCTGGTTGGCGCGCCCGCTCGATCGGTCAGGATCGAGGAGGTGGGAACGGTTCTCCGTGTCGGTAGCGGCGTGGCCGAGGTTGGCGGTCTTCGGCATGTGGTTGCCGACGAACTGGTGATGTTTCGCTCCGGTGCGGTTGGCGTCGTATCCGACCTTGCTCAAGACAGGCTGGGTGTCGTGCTGCTCGGCGGCGGCGGCGCGATCAGGGTTGGTGAGGAGGTTCGCCGCAGCGGTCGGGTCGCGAGCGTTCCGGTCGGCGACGCTCTTCTTGGGCGTGTTGTGGACGCGCTGGGACGACCGCTTGATGATCTCGGCGAAATTGTGCCGGAACGTCTGGCACCGATCGAGGGTCCGGCGCCGGCGATACTTGACCGCGCCGCGGTTTCGCGACCGCTGGCAACCGGCATCAAGGCGATCGATGCCGCGGTTCCGATCGGCCGGGGGCAACGTGAGTTGATCATCGGCGACCGGCAAACCGGCAAAACGTCGATCGCGGTCGACGCGATACTGAATCAGAAGGAGAGCGGCGTTTACTGCGTGTATTGCGCGATTGGTCAGCGTGGCGACGCGGTGGCACGGGTTATTTCGGCGCTAAAAGCAGGAAACATGTTGGATCGAACCGTCGTCATGGCGGTAGGGGGTGAAGAGGCGCCCGGTCTCAACTTCATGGCACCCTACGCCGCGACCTCGGTGGCCGAGCATTTCATGGCGCAGGGGAGGGATGTGCTGATCATCTATGATGACCTGACGCGTCATGCCCGTGCCTATCGAGAATTATCGTTGCTGCTTCGCCGACCTCCGGGCCGCGAGGCCTATCCCGGTGATATTTTCTACGTTCACGCCCGGTTGCTGGAACGCGCGGCGCAACTCGGCGCGGCACGAGGTGGCGGCTCCCTCACCGCGCTGCCGATCGTGGAGACTCAGGCGGAAAATCTGACCGCCTATATTCCAACGAACCTTATTTCCATCACCGATGGGCAGATTTATCTATCGCCGCGTCTGGTTCAGAAGGGGCAGTTCCCCGCCATCGATCTTGGCAAGTCGGTGTCTCGCGTCGGTGGCAAGGCTCAGGCGCCCGCCTATCGACAAGTGGCGGGGGATATCCGGATCGTCATGTCGCAATTCGACGAGTTGGAAACCTTCGCTCGCTTTGGCACCCGCCTGGATACAGCGACCCGGGCGCAGTTGGTTCGCGGCCGGTCGGTACGTGCGGCACTCCGGCAGCCCGAGCGCCAGCCGATGCCGTCAGCGCGGCAGATCACGATCTTGTTCTGTGCCCTGCAGGGATTGTTCGACGATATCGCGGTGGAGTACTTCGATGACGCGGCACACGCGGTTGCCGCTGCGGTCGAGACGGATCTTGGCGCGATTACGCAGCGGATCGCGGATGGGGCCAAACTGTCCGAGACCGATCTTGCTTCCCTGGTTGACCGTGGCCGCCGCGCGCTGGACCGTCTCGTCACGGGGACCATAGAAGATGCAAACGCTTGAGTCCTTGGCACGACGCACCACGACACTGCGAAGAATTCGCGGCGTCGTACGCACCATGAAGATGTTGTCGGTCGTGAACGCCGTGCCCTTTGACCGTGCGGCGATGTCGATCGATGCGTTCCACGAAACGGTTTTGGCCGGATTTCAGGTCGTGCTGGCAGGGATCGATATCGCACAGTTGTCGGCACCCAGGCCCGACGCATCGGGTGTTGTGCTGGTGTTCGGTTCCGATCATGGGTTGTGCGGTGGGTTCAATGAGGAAGCCGCAAAGTTTACAGCCATGCAACTCGCTAATCGCCAGGCACCGGCGCGGGCTATAGCCATCGGGGCACGGCTCGCGGCGGCTCTTGAGGCGACCGGCGTCGAACCCGTGGAAACCTTCTCGCCACCGGCGTCGATGGAGGGAGTTGGGCCTCTGGCGGCCGCGTTGCTGATCGCGCTCGACCGGGAACGCGATTCGGGCGGGGCCATCGTGGTGGAGGTCGTCCACAATCAACGGGCAGAGGCAGGGACGTATCGGTCCGTGATGAGCCGTCTCCTGCCCATCGACAAACGCTGGCTGCAGGAGCTGAAGCGCCGACCGTGGCGCTCAACGACTCTCCCGACCTATTCGATGGATACCGAGAGCCTGTTCGCGGCGCTGGTCCGCCAGTATCTGTTCGCGAGCTTGTTCGAGGCGACGGCGGAATCGATGGCGGCCGAGAACGCGGCGCGCCTGGCGCTTATGCAACAGGCGGAACACGCGCTCGACGACCGGCTGGAGGAGCTTATGGGAGACGAGCGAAGGGTACGCCAATCACAGGTCACCGACGAGCTGCTCGACGTGATCGCCGGGTTCGAGGCGCTGTCGGGGAGGGCGACGTCAGGTTCGTCGCGTGATAAGTATTGATGTTATGGTAGGTCGTCGGCTGGGCCGAATGACGGTTCCTGCTGGGACATTGAGAGTACGGGCCGCCGCGTAAACACCGGATTACGCCGATCGCGATGATCCGACGCGGCCACGGCGGCGCCGCTTGTTGACACAGATCATGGGGCTCGTCTGCAAGCTCTGCGACACTCCGCTGAAGCGTTTAACTTCATGACAACAGGAGGGAACCCGATGGTTTCCACACTTCGCATCGCGCTTATTGGGTTTGCTCTGTTGGTGTTCGCGGGGCTTCCCGTCGCCGCGCAGACGTCAAGCTCGACGTCACCGACAGAGAGTTCACCAGCGGCGGCTGGGAACCAGGGTACGGCGGCGGAATCCCCGGCCAATAATTTGGATACCACGGTGCAGCGTCTGAAGCAGGATGTGCAGCGTATGGGCGAGGTTGCCCGCGAGAAAACGCAACAAATGATGGACGGCGAGACAGTGTTCATGGTCACCACCAGCCAACTCGCCGCGATTGCGGCCGGCGCCGTCCTAGGGGCGGTGGTTTTCGACCTGCTTGGCGGCGGCGGTCTCGCCACAATGACTGGAGCGGTCGTCGGCGGCTTTGCCGGCCATTGGATCTATACCCAGCCGGCACCACCGGTGGCGGGGAATGGATGACACAAGCTCCATACACGAGTGGTGCGATCGAAACGGATGGGTTCCATCCGTTTGGTGAATCGCCCCACCAGATCAGGCGTCTTGTGGGCTGAGTCGCCAGGCGCTTGGGAACCAAGCGTCTCGATCAAACTACGTGCTATGGGGTTACCTCGATCGGTGCGTCGGTGCTGATTCTGGGCCATACGGAGGTTCCAGACCGGCACCGTTACGCGACGGACACCGTCATGCCTGGGATCGGGCTATGCTTATGCTGTCTCCCAGGAGGGAATCGATCGCGGCGCGGTCGAGGGTTTCATGCTGCTCAAGAGACGCAACCAAGGCGTCAACGTTTGTCCGGTGGGCCTCGATCACCGCAACCGCGCATGCTTCGGCGGCGTTCAGGATGGAGCGGACTTCAAGGTCGACGTCGTGGGCCGTGCTGTCGCTGAACTGTCGTGGCTGCGTCATCTCGCGTCCGAGGAATGGATGCTCCTCACTCTGACGCAGGTCGATCGGCCCGATCGTCTCGGACATGCCCCAACGCGTCACCATGGCGCGTGCCAGTTGGGTTGCTTGGCGAATGTCGTCGTCGGCACCGGAGCTGACATTACCCAACAGGACCTTCTCCGCCGCGCGGCCTCCTAGCAAGACCGATAGTCGATCGGTCAGATAGGCGCTGGACAGCGTGTGCCGTTCCTCTTCCGGCAACATGTGGGTACCGCCCAAGGCGCGGCCGCGCGGAATGATCGTGACCTTGTACAGCGGATCGGCGTTCGGCAAGTAGTGGGCGACCGTCGTGTGTCCGGCCTCGTGGACCGCGAGACGATGCAATTCCTCGTCCCGGATGGTCAGGTTCCGCTCCATTCCCATCATCACCCGATCGCGCATCTGGTCGAAATGCCGCATGGCGATCTGGTCTTCCTCGGCCCGGGCGCAGGCGATCGCCGCCTCGTTGACGAGGTTCTTCAGATCAGCGCCGTAGAAACCCGGAGTGCCGGCGGCGAGCTTGGAGAAGTCAACATCGTCGGCGATCGGTTTGCCACGCGCATGTACCTTGAGAATGGCCTCGCGCGCGGTCTTGTCCGGTAGGTCGAGGGTGACGTGACGGTCGAACCGACCGGGTCTGAGCAGCGCCGGGTCGAGCACATCGGGGCGGTTGGTCGCCGCGAGCACGATCACCGCCTCGTGGCCTTCGAAGCCGTCCATCTCGGACAGGATCTGGTTCAGCGTTTGCTCGCGCTCGTCGTGCCCGCCGCCGAACCCGGCGCCGCGCACGCGGCCAATCGCGTCGAGTTCGTCAATGAAGATGATCGACGGCGCGCGCTTTTTCGCCTCCTCGAACATCGAGCGCACGCGGCTGGCGCCGACGCCGACGAAGACCTCGATGAATTCCGAGGCCGAGATGTTGAAGAATGGAACGCCGGCCTCACCGGCCAGCGCGCGGGCCAAAAGCGTCTTCCCGGTACCGGGTGGGCCCATCAGCAGCACGCCGCGTGGCGGCTCGGCGCCGAGCTTCTGGAATCGGCCTGGATCGCGAAGGAACTCGACGACCTCGGCGACCTCCTGCTTGGCGCTTTCCTGGCCGGCGACATCGTCGAACCTGACCTTCGGCGAGGCGCCGCGTTTCTTCTGGGATTGTGCTTTGAGAAAATCGCCGATGTTCCGGCCACCGAACCCCCCGGTGGCGTTTTGAAACAACCGCCGCCAGAAGAACAGGTAGAGACCGATGAAGATCAGCCATGGCAACCACGACACCCACCAATTGTCGGCCGGTGGCGGCAACGCCGAGATATCGACTTCGTGCTCTTCCAGCAAGCCAATCAGCGACGGGTCTCCAACCGGCGGGATACGCGTTCGCACAAGCCGGGAGGCGACACCGGGTTGCAGCTCGTATGGCGCGTCGAGAACGGCACTTAGATCGTCTTCCTGCATCGACACTTGCTTGACATGACCGTCGACGAGCTGTGCCTTGAAGGCGGAATACGAGACCGTCACGGCCTCGGCCGGCGGTGGTGAGACCTGTCGGGTGAGGGACCACATCGATAGGGCAAGTACGACTACCCCGATGAGAATCCAGCGTTTGTCCTTCATGGCGCGCCTAACTCTTTATAAATCACTCTGTGTGCCCGCGCCGATAGCCGGCGGCGTCACGAACACGGCGTGTCGCCAATGTCGCCGCGGCTTCCGAGGGTGAGGTTGCATCCCGCGCAGCCTCCTCAAGCATGATGCGGGTGTTGGTGGCGATTTTCGTTGCAATGGTTTCGAACGCCGTTGCCTCGGTGCCGCCATGATACTCGACGGCGGCGCAGATCACGCCCCCGGCGTTGGCGATAAAGTCGGGAATCGACAGCACGCCACGACGGTGCAGCGCAATATCCGCGTCCGCCGTGACCGGTACGTTGGCGCCCTGCAGCACGAGCCGCGCCTTCACGCTGTCGACATTGTCCATGCGGATGGCGTCGGGGCGGGCCGCTGGCACCAGAATGTCGCAATCGACGGCGATGACCGCCTCCCCATCGAGCACAGTGCCGGAACTGAACTCGGTAACGGCGCGACCAGCCCGCTTGTGCTGGATCAGAGCCTCGACGTCGAGACCATCCGGCGCGTGAATCGCACCCCGCGAATCGGAGGCAGCGACCAATACCGCGCCTTTCTCCTCTAGGAAGCGCGCGGCATGACGGCCGACCGAGCCGAAACCCTGAATGGCGACACGAGCGCCGTCGAGGCTGACATCGCAGAACCCCTGGGCCACCTCACCGGCGACCGCGACGCCGTACCCCGTCGCGCCAATGTCGTCCAAGGGGATGCCGCCAATGGTGGGTGGAAGACCGACAGCACGGCCGATCTCGTCCTGGATCCAGGCCATGCACGTCTCGTTGGTGCCCATGTCAGGGCCGGGAATGTAGTCGACGAGGTCGCGGATAGCTTGCGCGAACGCCCGGATCAGCCGCTCCTTGTTGGCAATTGGCATGGCGGGGTCACCAAAGATCACCGATTTGCCCCCGCCATGAGGCAGGCCGGCGGCGGCGTTCTTCAATGTCATGGCCCGAGCAAGCCGAAAGCATTCTTCCAGACTTACGTCGGGCGCCAGCCGGACACCGCCGATCGACGGGCCGGCGGCGATGTTGTCGATCACCACGATCGCCTTGAGATCAAGCGCCGGATGATGGATATGGACCACCTTGGCGGGTCCCAGGTCGTCGGCGTAATGGAATGGCGTGTCCATAACGGGCCCTCTTTCAGTCAGCTGCCTCAAGATCCCGAACCGCCGCGCGCAGGAACCGAGCGGCATCGCCACCGGTGACGGCACGATGATCGAACGTCAGCGACAGCGGCAGCGTGCGATGTAGGGCGAGGCCGCCGTTCTGGTCGACCACACGACGGACAATGCGCCCGGCTCCGAGGATCGCGACTTGCGGCGGCACGACCATCAAGGCGGCGTGCAACCCGGCGAGCATACCAAAATTCGATAACGTGATGGTGGCGTCGGACAACTCGCGCGGTGTCAGTGTCCGTTGCCGGGCCCGGGTCTTGAGGTCGGCGATCGCGTCGTTCAACCCGGCGACCTCCAAGCCTTCCGCGCCCCGCAACACCGGCACCAGCAACCCGTCCTCGGTGTCGACGGCAAGTCCGAGATCGACCGTCGTGTGCCGCCGCGCGGCCACCGCGTCCTCATCATACCAGGCGTTGAGCGCGGGTGCCGCGTGACAGCCGACGACCAGCGCGCGGATCAGGCGAACCGTTGGGCGGGCCGCATCGCTCCAGCTCTCGATATCGGCCTCTTCCGTCAAGGTGGTGGCCGCCACCGAATGCTGGGATCGGGCCATGGCGAGTGCCATCGACCGCCGCGCACCACGCAACGGCTCGTATCCTTCGGGAACATCGACGCGCGCGGCGCGCTCGACATCGGCGGCGGTGATGGCACCACCGGGCCCACCACCGCTCAGCGTCGCCAGATCGACATTCAGTCGCTTGGCCAGTGCGCGTATGCGCGGGGCGGCCTTCGTGGCGATGGTGCGACGTGAGCTGGAGAGGTGTTGTTGTCGGGTCGCTCGCCCCGGCGGAGTGCTCGGTCCGGCCGTCGTATCGGACGCTTGCGGAATCTCACCGACCACGGTGCCGGTGTCGGTGTGAGGCGTCTCGGCGAACGATAGCAACGCGGTGCCGATGGGCACCCGCTCGCCAACCGCGACAAAAAGCTCGGCGATGTGCCCGGCTTGGGGTGACGGGATTTCAACAACCGCTTTTTCCGTCTCGACCGAAACCAACGGCTGATCGGCCACCACATGGTCGCCGGCGGAGACATGCCAGGAGACGATTTCCGCTTCTTGCAGACCTTCACCGAGGTCGGGGAGCCGGAAGACCGTCATGCGAACTCCATGATCTCTCGCGCCGCCGCGGCAATTCGCGCGGGACTCGGAATGAAGTGAGATTCATGCCGGGGATAGGGCACCACCGTGTCCCATGCGGTCACGCGCTTCACCGGGGCGAGCAGGGACATCAAGGCATGCTCCGCCAGGCGGGCGGCGATCTCCCCACCGAAACCTCCGGTCATCACGGCCTCGTGGACGATCAGACAGCGGCCGGTTTTTTCCACGGAGGTCAGGATTGTCGCGAAATCCAACGGCCGCAACGTGGCAACGTCGATCACCTCGGCCTCGATTCCCTCGTCTTCGAGGGTTTTCGCCGCCATCAGGGTATCGTGACACATCGCCCCCCAGGTGACGACGGTCAGATCGCTGCCATTCCGCAGGGTGACGCATTGGTCCAAGGGCAACGCCTCCCCGTCGTCCGCGACCTCCTCGCGGGCCAGCCGATAGAGCCGCTTGGGCTCGAAGAACACCACTGGGTCGGGATCGCGGATCGCGGCCAGTAACAGGCCATAGGCGCGTCGCGGCGAGGAGGGGATCACCACGCGCAGCCCGGGAATGTGCGTGAACAACGCCTCGAAGCTCTCGGAGTGATGCTCCAAGGCATGGATTCCGCCGCCATAGGGCGCGCGCAACACCATCGGGCAGGTGAGTCGGCCTTGCGTCCTGTTGCGCAGGCGCGATGCGTGGTTCACCAACTGATCCAGAACGGTCAGGCTGAAGCCCATGAACTGGATTTCCGCCACCGGCCGAAACCCAGCGGCCGCGAGCCCGACGGACACCCCGGCGATGACCGCCTCCGAGATTGGTGTGTCCCGCACCCGTTCGGCGCCGAAGCGGTCGATCAGGCCGGCGGTCGCGCGGAACACGCCGCCATCCACACCAACATCCTCACCGAGTACGAGAACACTCTCGTCCTCGGTCATCGCGCGCGACAATGCCAGATTGATGGCCTCGACGAGGCTGCGCTCAGTCATTGATCATCTCCCGTTTCAGCGCGGCGAGTTGATCCCGGTAGTCGGCAGGTAGAGTGGCATAAAGATGCGTGAAGATGGCTTCCGGTGACCAAGGTCCGGCGGCCAGATAGGCCTCGGTTGCCACCTCCATCTGCGCGGCGCAGTCGGCAAGCAGGGCCTCCTCATCGTCATGATCCCAGGCCCCTTGGTCGGTCAGATACTGGCGCAACCGCGACAGCGGCTCGCTCTTCCAATGGGCGCTGACCTCGGCGTCGTCACGGTAACGGCTGGCGTCGTCGGCGGTGGTGTGATCGCCAAGCCGGTAGGTTTCCGCCTCGATCAAGGTTGGCCCGTCGCCAGCCCGTGCCTTCGCCAAGGCGGTCTCAACGGCGGCGCGGACCGAAACCACGTCGTTGCCGTCCACCAACACACCCTCAACCCCCGCCGCGATCGCCTTCTGTGCCAGGGTTTCGGCCGCGGTTTGCGCCGAACGGGGCACCGAGATGGCCCACTGATTGTTGGTGGCGACAAACACCACCGGCAGCCGCCAGACGCCGGCAAGGTTGATCGCCTCGTAGAAATCGCCCTTGGACGTGGCGCCGTCGCCGAACACGCACACCGCCGCGCGATCCTCGCCCCGCAGCCGCATCGCCAGGGCGACGCCGACGGCGTGCGGCGCGTGGCTGGCGACAGGGACACTGACCGGGAAATCCTCGCGCGGGCCCTTGAAGTCGTTGCCACGCTCGTCACCGCCCCAGAACAACAACAACTCCTCGGTGCTCACACCGCGCCACAGCTGTGCGCCATGCTCGCGAAATGACGGAAGTAGAACATCGTCGGAACGCATCGCCGCCGCCACGCCGACCGGTGTGGCTTCCTGTCCCAGCGAAGACGCATAGGTTCCCAGGCGTCCCGTGCGCTGAAGCGCGATGGCTTTCTCGTCGAAAACACGGGTTAGAACCATCGCGCGGTACAGACGGATCAACTCCTGGGTATCAGCAAATTCCGGTAAGGCTCCGTGCACTTTGCCCGTCGCGTCGATGTATCCGATCCGGCGAATGCGCAAATGCACATCCAGCTGTACGTTGCCGATGGACTGTTCAGCGTCGTTCGCCTTGCTGTCGGTTGGGGGAACCATCGCGCGCTCCATCGCCTAGTGAGCTTTGCTAATTGTGGCGTCGGTTCGAGGCTGGCGGCTGTGAGCTACATCAAATCCAGATCGACCCGATTTCGCTAGGAATAACGGGCGGTCATCTTAGACCGCCAGTTGCCAGGAGTACGAGAATGGGAAAGCCTGTGACATGGGTTGTCGTCGCCGATGCGGCGCGTAGTCGCGTGTTCGAGACAACGGACAACGGCAAATCATTGGCGGCGGTCCTCGACCAGGATCTGGTCACAGACCACCGGCCAAGCCATGACATCGATGCCGACCGCCCTGGGCGAACGTTCGACAGCGACGGCGCGGGCCGTCACGCTAAGGAGCCGAAAACCGACCCGCATCGCCATGCCAAGCAGGTATTCGCGCATGAGATCGCGCGGCTGCTCAAGCATGAGAAGGACACCGCTGGCCGCTACGATCAGCTCGTTATCGTCGCGCCACCGTCGTTTCTTGGGGATTTGCGAGACTGTCTGTCACCGACGGTGAAGTCGTGCGTCACCCATGAGATCGCCAAGGACTTGACGAAGTTGCCGGAGCGCGAATTGGCGGCAACGATCCATGGACATCTATGGCAATAGGCCGGGGCAATAGGCTGGCCGCCGGCCGCCTCAACGCGGAAACAGCAACTCCATACGATCGAACGCAGTGCTGATCGCCGCGTCGTCGACGCAGAACGCCATGCGCACGTGATGTTCGCCGCTGGGGCCGAACGCGATGCCCGGTGTCACGGTGACCCTTGCCTCATCCAGCAGACGTAGCGCGAATTCCCAGGAATTCTCGTGCGACGCGATGATTCGGGGAAACACGTAATACGCCCCTTCCGGTTTGGTGTAGGCAAAGACATGGTCGAGGGTGTCGAGCCGGGCGCAGATCAGCTCCCGCCGCCGCACCAGAACGCTTTCGAACTCGGCCAGATGATCCGACGGCTCCGTCAACGCGGCGAGCCCGGCTACCTGTGAGATGCGCGGCGCGCAAATGATGGTCGCGTCATGCACCTTCAGCACCTCGCGCTTCAGGCTCTTCGGCACGACCATGTAGCCGAGCCGCCAGCCGCTCATGGCGTGACATTTCGAGAAGGTGAACAGATAAACCAGGTGATCGTGGAGTCCCGGAACCGAGGCCAGATGGAAAAACCGATCCCGGTTCTCGTAGAGGAACGACGAGTACGGATCGTCCAGCAAGATCATCAAATCTTCCGCCCGGGCAAGGGTACCGATCCGGCGCAGTTCGGTCTCCGAGAACAGCGTGCCGGTCGGATTTGACGGGTTGACCAGCAGGATCGCCTTGGTACGCTCCGTGACGAGATCGGCCAGACGGTCGAGATCGAGGCGCCATCCTTTCGCCTCGTCCATCGGCCAGAACACCGGAACGCCGCCGCAGAGCCGGATCTGTTGAAGATGCGAGGCAAACCCCGGGTCGGTGACGATGACTTCGTCGCCTGACTCCAGCAGGACATGAAACAGCGAATTCAGACCCTGGATGTTGCCGGCGGTGATCATCACATTCCGGTCCGGGTCGGGCCGAAGGCCGGTTATGGCTTCGTGGTGCGCCGAGACCGCGTGCCGCAGCGCTGGCAGACCATCGGGCAGCGCGTATTTTCCGATATCGGGGTCGTGCTCCAACGCCCGCGCGACGGCCTGTCGGATCGACACCGGTGTCCGGAACGACGGCACGCCCCAGGTCAGCGCGGCGACATCCTCGACCTTGCCGCCGCGCATGGCCATTTGCTTGATCGCGGAAACCTCGATGTCGGCGACCCGGCTGGCGATGCGCTTGCGACGGGTGTGGGACGCGATCACGGGGCAAGGCATAGTGGGGCTCCCTTAATCCGGTGTCTCGGAGGCGGTGAGCTCTTCGGCCATCATGCGACGCATGACGAATTTCTGGACCTTGCCCGTGATCGTCATCGGGAAGGCGTCGACGAACTTCACGTACCGCGGAATTTTGAAATGCGCCATCTTCCCCTGACAGAAGGCGCGTATGTCCTCGGCGCTGGCACTCTCACCCTCGCGCAGCTTGACCCAGGCGCAGACTTCCTCGCCGTATTTGGGATCGGGTACGCCGATCACCTGGACGTCCTCGATCTTCGGGTGGGTATGCAACAGCTCCTCGATCTCGCGCGGAAAGATGTTCTCGCCGCCACGGATCAGCATGTCCTTTAGCCGGCCGACGATCTGGCAGTAGCCCTGGGGGTCGAGCACGGCAATGTCGCCCGAGGCAATCCAGTGGGCGGCATTGATCGCCGAGGCGGTTTTCTCGGGGTCGCCCCAATAGTTGGGCATGACGCTGTAGCCTCGGGTCAACAGCTCGCCCGGCGTTCCCGGCGGCACGATGCGGCCTTGTTCGTCGACGATCTTGACCTCGATGTGCGGCAGGACGCGGCCCACGGTTTCGACCTTGCGCTCGATGGTGTCGTGCACCGAGGTCTCGAAGCTCACCGGGCCGGTTTCGGTCATGCCGTAGGCGATGGTGATCTCGGACAGGTTCATCTCGGTGATCAGGCGCCTCATCAACACCACCGGGCAGGGTGCGCCGGCGATAATGCCGGTTCTCAACGACGACAGATCGCGGGATTTGAAACTCGGATGTTCGAGCTCGGCGATGAACATCGTTGGCACGCCATGCAGTGCCGTACAGCGCTCCGCCTCGATGGTCTCAAGCGTGGCACCGGCGTCGAACCCGGCCGAGGGAAAGATCATCGCCGCGCCGTGGGAGGTGCACACCAAGGCGCCAAGCACCATCCCGAAACAGTGGTACATTGGCACCGGAATACAGAGCCGGTCACGCTCGCTCAGCGCCATCGCCTCGCCGACGAAATAGGCGTTGTTGACGATGTTGTGGTGGGTCAGCGTCGTCGCCTTCGGCGTTCCGGTGGTGCCGGAGGTGAACTGGATGTTGATCGGATCGTCGAATTGCAGCTGGGCCGCGATCCGCTCCGCCCGCGCGGGATCGACACCATGGCCTTGGTTCACGATATCGTCGAACGTCAGCATGCCCTTGGGCGCACGATCGCCGAGAGTGATTACCCAACGCAGATCCGGCAGGCGTTCCGCCGCGAGCCCGCCAGGTGCCGCGCCATCCAGCTCCGGCGCCAACTCACGGAGCATCGCGGTGTAGTCGCTTTGCTTGAAGCTCGGAGCGAGAACCAACGCTTTGCATCCGACCTTGTTGAGCGCGTATTCAAGCTCCGGCAGGCGGTAGGCCGGGTTGATGTTGACGAGGATGACGCCGATCCGCGCGGTCGCGAACTGCACCAAGATCCATTCGGCATTGTTCGGAGATAGAATCCCGAGGCGATCTCGGGGCTCCAGCCCAAGCGCGAGCAACCCCCTGGCCAGAACCTCGACCCGCTCCTTGAGTTCAGCGTAGGTCCAGCGAATAGCTTGGTGCCGGACCACCAGGGCCTCGTGATCGGGATACCGGGCAACCGTATCAGCGAGCGATTGGTCGATGGTCAGCCCCGATAATGGGGTCAGGCTGACGCCATGCACATAACTCGAGGTGAGCGGTGGTGTATTATCACCAGGGCCAACCAACGTGTCGTTCGATCCACCCATCCGTCGGGCCCGTCCATCAGCTGTTCCCATCGACGATCCGTAGGCTAGCCGTCTCCCAGTGGCGGTGGCCTTGATCCAGGTCAGGGTTTGCCGGTGACGTCCGCGGCACCGCTCGCGGAGACCACCGGGCGAAGGCGATCGAGCAGCGCGGACAAAGCCAGGCCGAGTATGACGCCGACGAATGCAAGCCCGCTGTCCTTCTGGGCGTCGAACACATCCCCCTGGGTTCCAAGGAACGCGATGCCCGCCTCCGGATCGATGATCTCGGCGGCCCCCCACTCGATGATCTCGTAGAGATTCGACAAGCCCAAGACCATGGTCACGCACAGGACCGGGCACCATCGTCCAATGATGCCGGCGCCATGCGTCAATAGCTCACGCAGGGGGTAGGCGAACAGCAACCCGAACAAGAAATGGACGACCCGATCATAGTGATTGCGTTCCCAGTCGAACACCTGCTGCATCCACAACCCGGGAAGCGATTCCGAATAGGTGGCGTTCGACCCCACCGCATGAAAGCTCATAAAGATGGCTAATAATAAATATGACAAATTTGACAATGGTAATTTGTGATATGAAAAAATAATACAAATCATAAATATGAAAACTAAAATATTTTCAAGAATCCAGTCAAACCAATCACGTGCCGTGAGCGCCGTGAGCAACCAGACGCAGAAATAAACGATGGCGATCAGTTGCAGCGACCGATTGCGTCGGAAATTCACTGGCCGGTTCGTCGCCGCCGTCGACCTATATCCCTTCTCAAGCATGGCAGATGCCGGCGGGGAGGTGCGGCGGTGGTTCGCGCTCTCGGTCGCGGTCGCGTCGCATGGGGTCAGTGGGACATCAGGACGGGAATGGGAACATTCTCCAGAATGCCTCGGGTCACGCCACCAAGGACGAACTCCTGAAAGCGCGAGTGCCCATAGGCGCCCATGACCAGCAAGTCCGCGCCGGTGTTCCCCGCGTGCTCGCGAATGACCGTGCTGGTGCGCTTACCAAGATCCGGCAACCGCGTTACATCGACCTTCAAGCCCCGGCGCGCGAGCATCAATGCGACTTGGGTGCCGGGTTCCTCGCCGTAGTCGATCGGCCCGACAATAGGGTCGACCAGCAGCAGCTCGATCCGCTTGCCGTCGTAAAGAAACGGCAGGGCGCTACGCACCGCCCGCAATGCTTCCGGGCTGCCGTTCCAGGCGATCAGTATACTCTCGCCAACCGAGTTCACCACCCGATTGGGGCACACCAGGGTCGCGGCACAGCCGTCGAACAACGCGCCTTCGACCACCCGTACAAGTACGTCCTCGTCTGGCCCGCCATAGGGCTGTCCGACAATGGCCAGATCGGCATAACGTGCGCGAGCTCCGAAGTTCGCCGCCAATCCGTCGAGGCCGCAGATCACCGGTTGCGTCTCACCATGGTTACTGGATCGATCGAGTGATTCCCGTGCCTTGTCGGCCAGCGCGCTGGCGTGGGTTTGAGCCTCCTCGATCTCCTCCGTGGTCAAACCCGTGATGGCGCCGCCGTAGCTGTAGGCTGGAGGCGGCGGCAGAATCCCGAAACACACCGCAATGACATGGCTGTCGAACCGAGTGGCCAAATTGACCGCCAGATCGAGCCGATGCGTGGCGAGTTCGGCCCCGTCCCAATGCGTAACAAGCGTCTTATAGGACATGATCCATCGCTCCTCACCCCGCGGCACGATCCGACTTGACCAGTCAACGGCGTGACCAGTCAACCACCCATCATCGGGGCGCCGCGTCGGTTGACCTTGACCCACGTCAAGAAGGCGTTGGCACGCTGTTGTGTCCAAGCCTCTCGCCTGGGCGTCAACCTGCGATACCATCGGCATAACGCCGATTGAGGTCCCTACACGTGGTAAACATCCACCGGCACGATGCCCGGCATCAACGCACGACCACGCAGCTGCATGACGCTGACTGGGCGACCTTGTGCGACACGCTGCCGAGTAGGAGGCCTTGAAGATCGCCGAGCCCGCGGCTGCCGATGACGATCAGGTCGGCTTTTTTCTTGGTCGCCGCTTCGACGATGGCACGGGCTGGATCACCGATCACGACCATGGTTTCGATGTCGGTAAGGCCGCGGTTCCCCGCGTCGTCCTTGGCGATTTGCAACACTGAGCGTGCCGCCTCGGCCAGAAGATCCGCCTCGGTGACCCGGTAGTGTTCAAGTTTCTCGAATTGCTCAAGCTCCTCGGGTACCGCGCTGCTGCCGGTGTGGCGTTGCGCGTGCAGCAGGACCAGCCGCGCCTGATGGTCACGGGCCAGATCGCATGCGAGATCAAGCGCTTTCTTCGCAGCGGACGAGCCGTCTGTCGGATGTAGAATGACGTTGATATCCATGAACCTTCTCCCAAGCCATTGATTGTCGGCTGCTCCCGGTCGGAGCGCCTGTGCTGGAGAAAACTATGAACAGAACACCGACGATGCATTGATCTCGCGCAACCGTTCTGGTGGTGATCGATTGCACCACGTGGCATCGCTTTCCCAACAAGCGGCCCCGCACGTCGACCAAACGGGCCGAACGGTATCCACCGCCCCAGCGGCGACCTTCGCCTTCAAGGGTTCGAAACTCAAAACATTGGGCAGTGCTAAAATCCCGACCGGAATACTGGGAGGGTTCCGGCGTGCCTGGACACGCCGGAGTGGTCGCCGTCAGCCGTAACGGTAGGGTCGACCCGCTTTCTGCATGTCGGCGTTGTACTTCTTGAAGATGTTGACGACCTTCGCCTTGGTCGCGGATTCAGCGGCGATTTCGTCCCAGAATTTTTGGGCGGCGGCTTCGACCTTGGCCCATTCGGCATCGGGGATGGAAGTCAGTTCCATCTTGGTACCGTTGACGCGCAGGCTTGCCTCGCCGCCCCAGTACCACCACTGGCGGTAATAGTGGGATTGATCACAGCACACCCGAAACAAGGTCTGGAGGTCTTCCGGCAGAGAATTCCAACGTTCCATGTTGGTGAAGAATGAGCCGGCCCA
The DNA here is from genome assembly GCA_013203465.1 of Alphaproteobacteria bacterium. Taxonomy (GTDB): domain Bacteria; phylum Pseudomonadota; class Alphaproteobacteria; order Thalassobaculales; family Thalassobaculaceae; genus JABMNR01. The sequence goes on along the minus strand of JABMNR010000089.1, from coordinate 39,625 downwards.
AGCGCCCGAGATGTTGTTGGTCAGGAAGTAGTTGGTCACATCCGCCCAACCAACGGTGTAATCCTCGGTGATCCCAGACCAAGCGATGCCGTCGAGCTCTCCGGTCTGAACCGCGACCTCGATGTCTTCCCACGGCAGGGTGACCGGTACCACGCCGAACTGGGTGAGAAACCGCCCGGCGGTCGGGAAAGTGAAGACGCGCTTGCCTTCCAGATCCTTAAGCGAGCGGATGGGATCCTTGGTCGCGAAGTGGCACGGATCCCAGGCGCCGGCGGAGATGTGCTTCACGCCGACCTTGGAGTACTCCTCGTCCCAGATCTCGCTCAGGCCGTACTGGTTGAACAACACCGGTACGTCCAACGAATAGCGTGATGCGAATGGAAAGTAGCCACCGAACACGGTGACTTCGGTCGGCGACGCCATACTGTCGTCGTCGGACTGAACCGCGTCGATGGTGCCGCGTTGCATGGCGCGGAATAGTTCGCCCGTGGGCACGAGTTGGTCGGCGAAGAACAGCTCTATCTGCATGCGGTCGCCCGCGATTTTGTTGAACATGTCGATCGCCGGTTTGACCACGTGCTCGGCCAGCGCTGGACCGGCATAGGTCTGCATGCGCCATTTGATCGTCGACTGCGCGATCGCCGGCGAGGCCAGTGCAACGGCGGGTGCGGCGACGGCCGCGCCCTTCAGGAAATTTCGTCTCGTCGTCATGCTGTCTCTCCTGTTCCAATGGTTGAACACGAATGCCTGGGGGCCCTCGCGGAACCTTCTTATTTTTATTTTCCATAGACCGTATCCGGTAGCCACAGGGCGACCTGCGGGAAAACCATCACGATCACCAGCGCCAATACCATCACCAGCGAAAACGGGATGATGGAGCGGTAGATGTCTCGCAGGCTGATCTCCGGCGGCGCCATCGCCCGCATCAGGAACAAATTGTAGCCGAAAGGCGGGGTCATATAGGCGATCTGCGTGGTAATCGTGTACAGAACGCCGTACCAGATCAGGTCAAAGCCCATGCTGCCGACCAGTGGAACGTAGAGCGGAGCGACGATCACGAGCATCGCGGTGTCGTCCAGGAACGTGCCCATCAGGATGAAGCTCAGCTGCATCAGAATCAGGATTGTCCAGGGGCTGAGACCCAACTGCTCGGTGAACAGCGCCTCGATCGCGCGCACCGCCCCTAGTCCGTCGAAGATCGCCCCGAAGGCGAGGGCGGCCAGAATGATCCACATGAACATGCAGGATATCGCAAGCGTGTTGCGAGTCGTGTTCTCGAATACCTTGCGCGTCATACGGCCCTTTAGGACGGCAACGAGGAACGCCGTGATCGCCCCGATCGCCGAGCTCTCCACCAACGAGGTCCAGCCGTTGACGAAGGGCACCATCATCGCCGCGAAGATGGCGATCGGCAGCATGCCGGCGCGGAGCAGGCGCAGCTTCTCCGCCATCGGCAGATGACGCTCCTCTGCTTTAAGAGGTGGGCCGAGATGCGGTTGCAGGCGGCAACGGACGTAGATGTAGACGATGAACAAGGCCGCCATCATCAGTCCTGGCATCATCCCCGCCAACCAAAGTTGGCCCACCGGTTGGCGCGCGATCATCGCGTAGAGTACAAGCACGACCGATGGCGGAACCAGGATGCCGAGCGACGAGCCTGCCTGAATAACGCCGGTCACCATGATCTTGTCGTAGCCGCGCCGCAGCAGTTCCGGCAGCGCGATCGTCGCTCCGATCGCCATGCCCGCCACCGACAGGCCGTTCATCGCCGAGATCAGGACCATCAGTCCGATGGTTCCAATGGCGAGGCCGCCACGAACCGGGCCCATCCAGACATGGAACATGCGGTACAGGTCGTCCGCGATCCGGCTTTCCGACAGCACGTAGCCCATGAAGATGAACATCGGCAGGGTCAGCAGCGGGTACCACTTCATCAGTTTCATAGCCGACGCGAACGGGATCTCGACGCCGCCGACGCCCCACAGCATGAGGCCAGCGAACGCGCCCACGAACCCGATCGCGGCGAACACCCGCTGGCCTGTCAGCAGCATCAGCATCATCGACGAGAACATCAGGAGAGCGATCATCTCGTGGGACATCAGCTCACCTCTTCGCGGATACGTTCGATGTCCTTGAACAACTCCGCCAAACTCTGCAACAACATCAATAGGATGCCGATGCAGAGCAAGAGCTTGACCGGCCAGATGAGCGGCCGCCAAGCGGTCGAACTGCGCTCCAGATGTCCGATCATCTCTCCTGCCGTCTCGGCTCCCCCGGTAACGAAGGCGATGGCCAAGTCCCGAAAGAAGACGAATGGCTCATTGCCGAAATACCCGAGCGAATAAGCGGTGGAACTGGCCGCACCGTAGAACAGCACACCTAGATAGAACATCAGGAACAGTACGGTAAACGCGTCGACCCATGCCTTGGTGCGGATCGACCAGTCGCCGTAGAACAGGTCCATGCGCACGTTCGACCCGAGCTGGATCGAGTACGGCCCACCCAGGATGTAGTATGCGACCATCACGAACTGAGCGGTTTCGAGTGTCCAGAGTGAGGGGTCGAAGAATGTCTTCGAGGTCGAAGACCAGAGCAAGACACCCATCAGAACGAACACCAGATACATCGCCCCGCGTCCGATGATCCTGTTCATCGTCTCGACGGCGCGGACATAGCGGCGCATCCACTCAGCCATGGGCTCGTTCCTTCGTCGCAAGACCCAAATGATCAAGCGCACTTTGCACCAGGGTTCCGATTTCCCGAGAAACCTTGTCCCGTGATGTCTTTTCGGCCAGCAGGTCAGTGCGGGTTTCTATCATGACGTTGGGCAGGTTTTTTCTTCCCCACGCGCCCTGAAGGGATCATAGACGCAACGTTGGCGGTCGTGGCGTTGCGTCTCTGAAAGGTCTCGATTTCCTGGGACATCAAACCGTTCGGATCGTTCCGGCGGTCGATTGCAATCGTAGATTAGTCGAGAGATCCGACTTGCGACCAGTGGTGCATCCAGGATTCCCATTAGCCGAAGCGCCACCTCCCGAGCGCCGGGATCCCACGCGATATGACCGGAACGGGCTTCGAGAGAAAGGCCGAGCGTTCCGTAGCGAGCGGGAATTCGAGTGGAAGCGTGCTCACAAATCAAGACCACGGAACCCGCCCCATCAGCGTTCAAAATGTCGAAGACATCCGAGACGGATGGTGCTGTTTCGTGCGTGGTGTCGATCTGTGTGGGCATGTCGGACCATTCTGATCTTGATTGAATTGAAAAGATATTTTCAGAAGTAGAATTTCTGTCAATCTTCTTTCTTCTTTCAGAAAAATTCTATTAAACGAACTCAACTGATCCAAGGATGGAGAAGGATTTTGTCAAAGGAAGGCGAAATGGTCGGAAGATAATCAGGCAAAATTATCTGGTCGTGTCCCCGGTGGTGGCGTAGCAGGGCGGCTCGGTGGTCATCGGCGCTTTCCGGTAGGGTCTGGTTGCTAACACCAACCTGAACCGGAAGGACGACCGATGATCGACGACATGATGACCCTGCGCACGCTGGTGGAGAAAACCCCGGACGGCGCCATTCGGCGCTGGGATATCAGTCACCCATCAACAACGAAAAGAGCGCCCGTCAACGACTGGAGTCCGCAAGCCCCTAACTGTCCACACAACCGAGGGAACTCCAACTCCAGACCTAGGAGCGCGATCGTGTTTGCGTTCCATGGAGAAGGGGTAAGCGAGGGCCAACTAAATTCTAGCGGTGCGATCGATCAATCGGGCTCGCGTCCCTCACCAACCCCGAGCGCGCGCTGCATCAGGATGACGTCGACCCAGCGGCCGTGCTTGAATCCGACCCCTCTCAGGTGACCCGCCTCGTGAAAGCCCAAGGAGGCGTGCAGGGCGATCGACCCGCTGTTGCCGCGATCCCCGATCGCCGCGATCATCTGCCGCCACGGCCCGACCTCGACGATCCGGATCAACTCGCTCAACAACGCCCGCCCAACCCCTTGGCGTGCCGTGTCCGGCGTCACGTAAACCGAGTCCTCCAACGTGAAGCGATAGGCCGGGCGCGGACGGTACGGGCCGACATAGGCGAAGCCGACGACCCGGCCGCCTTCCTCGGCGACAAGATGCGGCAACCCTCGTTCGACAACCGCTAGCCGGCGTTCCGCCATGACCTCGACGCTGGGTTGCTGTTCCTCGAACGACCCGAGGCCGTGGGTGACGTGGTGGGCGTAGATCGCCTGAATGGCGGCGATGTCGTCGCCCGTCGAGGGACGAACCGAAACCGCGAATGCCTTATCGTTCATCGTTGCCTCTTCAACACGCTTCCACAGACACGGGGCGTCATGGTTCAATCCTGACAGCAATTGGGACGGGAGACGAGACGATGACGGTGCTTGAGGCGGGAATCACCCCGGCGGGTAAGGGTGTGGATGGTGTGGTGTGGAACATCCTGGGGCAGACCTACACCCTCAAGGAGGAGAGCGAGAGCTGCTTCACCTTCGAAACCCTGTTTCCGGTCGGCACCTTCGTGCCGCCACACATTCACCCGACCCAAGACGAGTTCATCTACATGCTGGACGGTACCTTCGAGTTGATGCTCGACGGCCAGACCAACCACGCCAAGACCGGCGACCTGGTGCGCATGCCGATGGGCATTCCGCATGGCATCTTCAATAAATCCGAGGGCGCGGTGAAGGCGCTGTTTTGGGTAAGCCCGTCGCGGACCCTGCGTCAGCTGTTCGACAAGATCCACAATCTGACCGACCCCGAGGAAGTGGTGCGCCTCGCCGCCCAGCATGAGGTCGAGTTCCTGCCGCCGCCAGGGGTGTGATCCTTCCTCGCCATCATCCACCCTTTTCGGTCCAAATCATCGGTGTGGGTGACTGCACAGGGAAGGGATCGCTGGCTGATGGGAACGAATGGATTGCCGGGCTGGCACCGACGGCGGATTGGTTTCGCACCGTACTCCGGCAATACTACGGGCTTGATGGTCGGTTGCCGATCGCTCTCAATTCATGGGTTTCACTGTGATCGACAGAACCATGCGGACCAGTGCTCCGACGATCCCGATTGTACCCGCGGTGGCCGCGCAGCCGACCAACCCATCCGCCGCTGACGAGGCCGACGGCACCGCTTTCGCCGTGATCTTGTCGCTGAGCTTCTGCCATCTGTTGAACGACATGATGCAGTCGCTGGTCCCGGCGCTCTATCCGATCCTGAAGGACAGCTATAGCCTCGACTTCGCGCAGATTGGCCTGATCACCTTTGCGTTCCAGATCACCGCCTCGTTCCTGCAGCCGCTGGTCGGCATGTACACCGATCGCCACCCGCTTCCCTACTCGCTGCCCGTCGGCATGGGTTTCACCCTGGTCGGCCTGCTGCTGCTGTCGAGCGCCGCTAGCTACCCGGTGATCCTGTTGGCGGCGGCACTGATTGGCATCGGGTCATCGGTGTTCCATCCGGAGGCGTCGCGCGTCGCCCGTATGGCCTCGGGCGGCCGCTATGGTTTCGCTCAGTCGCTGTTCCAGGTCGGCGGCAACACCGGCTCGGCGATCGGCCCGCTGCTCGCGGCCTTCGTGGTGGTGCCGCGCGGTCAAGCCAGTATCATCTGGTTTTCGGCCGCCGCGGTGCTGGCGATCATGGTGCTGTCCGCCGTCGGCCACTGGTATTCGCATAACCGCCGACGGGCGGCGCCGAAGCCCCGGGGACGGGAAGCGGAGGATGGCCCGGTCATGACCCGCGGGCGAGTGCTGGTGGCGATCGCCGTGCTGGTGGTGCTGCTGTTCTCCAAGAACGTCTACACCGCGAGCCTCAGCTCCTACTATACGTTCTACCTGATCGGCAATTTCGGGCTGTCGATTCAGGAGGCACAGGTCGCGCTGTTCGCATTCCTCGCCGCCTTGGTTGTCGGGACCCTGGCAGGGGGCATCGTCGGCGATCGGGTCGGTCGGATCCCGGTGATCTGGTTCTCGATCTTCGGCGTGTTGCCGTTCACCTTGGCACTGCCGTATGTCGGGCTGGTCGCGACGCTCGTTTTGTCGATCCTGATCGGGCTCATCATGGCCTCGGCATTCTCGGCGATCCTGGTCTATGCTCAGGATCTCATACCCGGGCGGGTCGGCATGGTGGCCGGCGTGTTCTTCGGCTTCTCCTTCGGGCTCGGTGGGTTGGGTGCCGACGGGCTCGGTCAGATCGCCGACTGGACCAGCCTTGAGACGGTCTACCGGGCGTGCGCGTTCCTGCCACTGCTCGGCCTGCTGACAGCCTTCTTGCCGCGGATCGAGGGACGTCGGACCTAGCGGGACCGTGATCGACCGACATCAGGAGTGCCTCACCGTGCGTCTTTCCATTCTCGACCAGTCGATCGCCGCCGCCGGCCGGCCGCAGGGCGCGGCGATCCGCGACACCCTGGCGCTGGCACAGCACTGCGACGACCTCGGCTATCACCGGTTCTGGGTGTCGGAGCACCACAGCCACCCGACCATCGTCGGCACCGCGCCAGAGATCCTGATCGCCGCGATCGCGACCCACACTCGGCACATCCGGGTCGGCAGTGCCGGCGTCATGCTGCCGCACTACGCGCCGTTGAAGGTCGCCGAACAATTCCGCGTGCTCGATGCACTGGCGCCTGGACGCATCGACCTCGGGCTCGGACGGGCTCCCGGCTCGGACAGCCGCACCGCCTTTGCGCTAAACCCGATGGCGAACGAACGGCCGGCGCAATTCCCGAACGACGTGAGCGATCTGATCGCCTGGGTGCATGGCGAGCCGTTGTCGGAAAACCACCCGTTCGGCGCGGTCGAGGCAATGCCAAAGGGCGATACCGCGCCGGAGATCTGGATCCTGGGCAGCTCGACCTACGGCGCCCAGGTCGCCGCGCATTTCGGTTTGCCCTACAGCTTCGCGTGGTTCTTCACCGACGGCCGCGGTGGGCCGGAGGCGCTCGATATTTACCGCCAGCACTATCGGCCGAGCGTTCGGCACCCGGTTCCGAACGCCGGGATCTGCGTGTGGGCGCTGGCCGCTGCCAGTCATGACGAGGCGCAGTACCACTTCAGTTCGCGTGCCCGCTGGCAGCTTTACCGCGACCGTGGGGTCTACCTGCCGCTGGACCCGCCGGACGTGGCGCTGGGCTATGACTACACCGATACGGAGGCGGCGCGGATCGCCGAACTGCGGCGCACCACCTTCGTCGGTGCCGCTCCCGAGGTCGCCGCCCGAATTACAGAGCTGGCCGAGCGGATCGGCATCGATGAGCTGGCGATCGTCACCTGGACGCACGACGAGCAGGCGCGCCACGACAGCTATGCCTTGCTGGCCCGCGAATTTGGGCTGCCTGTTCGGGCGCCGGGCGCCGCGACGGGCGGATAGGCGGCGCATGCATCCGTCCTGGTCCCGCGCCGTTACCGCATAGGTGAATGCGCCGACGGCAGCAGGATCATCGTCTGCATCTCCTCGATCAATTCCGGCCCGTTCTTAGTGAATGCCTGCCACTCTGGGTCGCGGGCGACGGCGGCGCGAACCTCGGCGCGGTGGTTCAGGCTGTCGTAAGCCCAGAGATGCGAAACCTCGTTCGGCTGGCCGGCTTCCGACAGCCAGATGCCGACGTTCTGCGAATATTTCTCACGCACCGGCATGGCGTCGCGCAGCTTCTCGGCGAACGGCCGCGTCTTGCCGACCTTGCACCGATAGACGCGGTACTCGAAGACGTGGCCCGTTCCGGTCGGGGCGACGACCGGCTTGACCGCCCGCATCAGCCGGACGTCCTGTCGTATGATCAGCGGTCCGGCCACCGGCAGATACTTCGTACGCCAGGCGTCGTTCCGGCCCAGCGCGTCGCGCAACTCCTGGCGGGTATTCAGATCGGCATATGACCACAGATGCATGACTTGGTTCAGCGGTCCGATCTCGGTCATCCAGTAACCTTCGAGCTTGCCATAATCGTCCTTGCGGATGTCGCGGCCGATCTCGCCGGACAGCCGGGCGAGCTCCGGTGCCATGCCGATCGCGGTGGTGTAGGTCCTGAATTCGTAGATCATGCGTATCCTCCCTGGGGGCGTCTCGACGAAGCGCTGGGACATTTTTTGACGGACGAAAGCTAACAAAGGCAAGATATTGTTGATCCTTGGCGGTTAATCGTTACCGCCACGCGCGGCGCTATCAGAGCCAATCGCTCAAGATCGTGATCCGGCCGAAAACCGCTTTGTTAACGGTCAGTGGCTAGGACTGTCTATCGGTTCACATCCGATTGGCTGAACTTGGCGAGGCTGGCGTAGCCGCGTACGACCGCCTCCAACTCCTCGTGGCTGGCGACGTCGTCGATGGCCTCGAAGCCCTCGGGCGCGCGTTCCTCGACCAGATCGATCACCTGTTCCGGGCCGCCCTTGCGGTTGGTGCGCACGATCTCGGCGGTCAGCGGCCGCCGCTCGGCCTCGTAGGCGGTGAGCGCGCCCTCCACGTCGCCGCTGGACGTCGCCAGCAACGGGGCAAGGCACCGGGCATCCAGGATCGCTTGCGAGGCGCCGTTCGAGCCGACCGGATACATTGGATGGGCGGCATCGCCGAGCAGTGTCACCCGGCCGAACGACCAGCGGTCGAGCGGGTCACGGTCGCACATCGGGTACTCGTAGAAGTCGATGGTCGAGTTGATGATCCGCGCCGGGTCGACCACGTCAATATGGAACACGCCATCGACGTATTGCATCAGCTCGCTGCGGCGGCCGAGACGGCTCCAGTCCTCGCGCCGGGGTGGCGGGCTTGAGCCGTCGCTGACCCGCGCCACCACCGCCCAGTTGAGCAGCGTGGTGCCGGGAGAATCCGGGTCGTTGTAGATCGGATAGCAGACGAATTTGGCGTTCATGCCGCCGGCGATGATCATCGACCGGCCGGTGAGAAACGGTTTGCCCTCGACGGCACCGCGCCACAACATCAAGCCGTTCCACGAGGGCGGCCCTTCATCGGGGTAGAAGTGCTTGCGCACGATCGAGTGAATGCCGTCGGCGCCGATCAACACATCGGCGGCGTCCGCCACCGTTCCGGCGATGCCGCCTTCGCCGTCGGCGTGACGTTCGAAATCCGCTATGACCGTCGCGCCATCATCGGTGAAGTCGACGAGCTGATGGCCGGTATGGACATTGTCGGGACCGAGCCGATCGAGGACGGCGTCCAACAGCACGCGCTGCAGCTTGCCGCGATGGATCGAGAACTGGGGGAATTCATACCCGGCGTCGAGCCCACGCAGGTCGCGCCAGATCTCTTGGCCGAAGCGGTTGGTGTAGATCAGCTCATGGGTGCGAATGCCGATGGCGTCGAGCGTCTCCAGCAAGCTCAGCGCCGCCAGCTCCTTGATCGCGTGCGGCAGTGTGTTGATGCCGACGCCAAGCTCCTTGATGGTGCGCGACTGTTCGTAGACATGGGCGTCGATGCCCTGCTCGTGCAGGCTGAGCGCGGCGGTCAACCCACCGATGCCGCCGCCGACCACAATCGCTTTCATTATCGTCCCCTTGTCGTGGGTCATGCCGACCCTTGGGTGGTTTACCGGACGACCAATGGTTCCCGCTCACCCTGGCGCAACACCGCCGCATCCCAAGGTGATCTCGTGAACACCTGCCGTACCATCGGTTCGAAATGTTCCAATGAGGGTGTCGGGTAGTCCGGATCGAAACTCGCCTGATCCCAACGCTCACAGAAATCGACCGTGTCCTGATAGTAAAGGTGATCGGCGTATTTCCGCCGCGCCTCGGGATCGCCGCCGAGATGATGAGCGTAGTAGACTGTCTGGAAGATGCCGTGATGCTGTATCACCCAGCTTACCTGATCACGGACGAACGGGCGGATGACGGCGGCGGCGATGCTGTCATGGTTGTGCGGCGCCAACTCGTCACCGATATCATGCAACAGGGTCGCGACGATCCAGTCGATGTCGGCGCCATCTGCCTCGGCCCGTGCCGCCGATTGAATCGAATGCTCAAGCCGGCTGACCTTATAGCCGGACAGCCCGCCACCCAACGCGCGAAGCTGATCGAGGATGCGGTCGGCCGTGCCGGCGGCATAGGCTGCTTCGTAGCGGCCGAGCAACGCGTAATCCTCACGGGAGCCATCCTTCATTTGTGTGAAGGCGACGGTTGTCATCTCGTTCATCGCGGGTCTCCGATCATCGGCGGCGGTCTGGCGAAACGCTGCCACAGCGGGCCGACCGGCGCCAGTGGGACGCACGGCTTGGGACTCACGGCTTCGCATAACATGCCCGGCATACCTCGGGGGGCACCCCGTCCAGATGGGCGCGGCGGAACACGGCATAGTCCGGGCCGAACCAGTGTTGCGACATCGAGTTGTTCTCTCCGATCGTGGAGCCGATCTGGCAGACATCCGGATTGCCGATTGTACAACAGGGTACGACACGCCGGTCGGAGGACATATATGATCTCTCGAACGGCCATGGACACAGGGTTTCCGGGCTGTGCGTCGAATAGGTCTCCGTCGTGTGCCAGAACCGCACTTCGACGCCGATATCCTCCCCGAGATAGACGAGATCCATTAGCCGCTTTGGATCGAGTTCGGCCTCGACATTGACGGCCTCATTCATCGCGCGCCACTCATTCAGGCCCCAGTCGACCAGTTCGAGGGAGAAGGTGTGGTGGCGGAACCCGGACCGGGCCGCGAGGCGAACAAGGTCCTCAAGTTGGTGGAGGTTCGCGCGCTGTACCACCGTCCACATCTTGGTGCGTGTTTTGCCGGCAGCGGCGAAAAGCGTGTTTAGCGCGACGCAATTCTCGATCACCCGATCAAACACCGAGCCGCGACGGACGCTCTCGAACACCGGGCGGGTCGCGCCGTCGATCGAGATTTGCACCTCGTTCGGGTCGGCAGCGACCAGTTTCTCGGCATTGCCCTTCAGATGCAGCAACGAGGCGTTGGTGGTTGTTCGCACCCAGATGTGGCGGTCGCGCGCATAGCGGATCATCGCGAAGTAGTCGTCCCGCTGCAGCAGCGGCTCGCCTAGGCCTTGAAGCTTGATCTCGACCAAACCGATCTGCTCGTCGATCAGTTTCTTGAACGCCGCGAGCGTCAGGTCATCGGCCCGCTTGCCCTTATGCCAACCGCTGACACTGCACATGGTGCAGCGGAAATTGCAGCGGCTGACATTCTCGATGTCGAGCTTGATCGGCAGATAGCTGGGGGCAGCCACGCGCCGCGAGGATTGTTCGTAGAGCGTGTAGTTGGCCTGCTTCCGCGGACAGGCGGCGAGCGTTAACTCGCGCTCTCGCCGGTATGCCTCCAGCCCCGCCGAAGGCGTCGGCGCGGGCAGGACGCGCAAGGCATGCCGGCGGGCGTCGTCACGCTGTGTCGTATTGGCGAAAGACATGCATCCAGTCCCCGAAACGGCCGCCGGAACTTTGTCCGACCCTACCTGTATCGGTTACGCGCGATCTTCATTGTCTGCCATGAGATGGATCAAAACCACGGCTAAGCGGCCGACACCCCGCCATAGGATAAACCCGCGAGCCGGGCCATGTCTTCTTTCCAGGTCACCAGATCGTCGCGATTGAAACCGTTTAGATGATCATGGCCGCAGGCGCGAGCGAGCACGCACATCAGCTCGGTCACGGCATGGAAGAAATTGGCCAATTGCTGGGCCGATTTGTCGACCACCAGACGCGAGACCAGGTGTGGTTTCTGCGTGGCGATGCCGACCGGGCAGTTGTTGGTGTGGCAGGCTCGCATGCCGAGGCAGCCGATCGCCTGAAGCGCGGCGTTCGAGACCGCGATCGCGTCGGCGCCGAGCGCCAGGGCTTTTACATAATCAGCCGGTTTGCGCAGTCCGCCGGTAATCACCAGGGTCACGTCCGAGCGATCGAGCGCATCGAGATGCCGGCGGGCGCGCGCCAGGGCTGGGATGGTCGGCACCGCGATGTTGTCGCGAAACAGAATTGGCGCCGCCCCGGTGCCACCGCCGCGACCGTCCAGGATGATATAATCGACCCCGACCGAAAGCGCCGCGTCGATGTCCTTTTCGATGTGTTGGGCCGACAGTTTGTAGCCGATCGGGATGCCGCCGGTGGCATCGCGCACCTCATCGGCGAACGCCCTGATCTGGCTCGGTTCGGTCCATTCCGGAAACCGCGCGGGCGAGATCGCGGGCTCACCCTCGGCCAGCCCCCGCACCGCGGCGATCTTGCCGACGACCTTGGCGCCGGGTAGGTGGCCGCCGGTGCCGGTCTTCGCCCCTTGGCCGCCCTTGAAGTGAAAGGCCTGGCATTGCTTCACCTTGTCCATCGAGAAGCCAAAGCGGGCCGAGGCGAGTTCGTAGAAGTAGCGGGAGTTTGCCTCCTGCTCTTCCGGCAGCATGCCGCCCTCGCCGGAGCAGATGCCGGTGCCGGCCATCTCCGCGCCCATGGCGAGCGCCACCTTGGCCGAGGCCGACAAGGCGCCGAAGCTCATGTCCGAGACGAACAGCGGGATGTTCAGGCGCAGCGGTTTCTGGGCGTTGGGGCCGATCACCACGTCGGTGCCGACCGGCGCGTCGTCCAACAATGGCGGGCGGTGCAGCTGGGCGGTCAGCACCTGAATGTCGTCCCAGGTCGGCAGTTGGTCGCGCGGCACGCCCATGGCTTCGACCACGCCATGATGGCCGGTCTTCGACAGGCCGTCCCTGGCGTAACCTTGAATTAACCCAACGAACGGTTCTTCCGGTGTGCCGTGGACATCCTTATAGGCGCCGAGGTAGCTGTCGCGATCGTAGGGCTGCGGGTTGTCGGTCGCCCAGGCGGCGATCTGGTCGGCGTCGACCGTGACCGCACGTCCGTTGGCGTCGTCCTCGACGCAGGTATCGAATTTCTGCAGCACTTCGTGGTTGTTGTATTCGGACACGCCGCTGTCGATGCGGTAGTCCCAGAAGTGCAACCCACAGATCAGGTTGTCGCCATCGACATGACCGTCGGCCAGCAAGGCGCCCCGGTGCAGGCAGCGGCCGTACAACGCCGAAACCTTGTCATCGTAGCGGATAACCACAAGGTCCACCCCTTCGACCAAGGCGTGAGCGGGTTTTCGGTCCTCGAGATCGTCGAACCGAGCGATCGACACCTTGCGCATGCCGTAGTACCCCCCTTGTCAGTCAGCTATCGAGATCCGGCGTCAGCGCCGAGGTAACGTGCCCGATGGTAATGCATCAGGCGTCGATCTGTTACACCGGACCGTGTTAGGCATGCAGCAGGTTGCGTTGGGAGATGACGTTGGACGTTGGCGGCGGGACCGGCCTGGATGAAACTGCGTTGCTCGCTCGGCTGAAGGCAGGGGACGGACGTGCGTTCGAGATCCTGGTGCGGTCGGAGGGCGGGTCGATGCTCGCCGTCGCGCGACGTATCCTGCGCGACGATGCCGCCGCTCAGGATTGCGTCCAGGAAGCGTTTCTGTCGGCGCATCGCAATCTGGAGACGTTCGAGCCGCGGGCCAGCCTGGGGGCGTGGCTGCACCGCATTACGGTCAACGCGTGCCTGATGCGGATGCGCAAGCACAAGCGTCTGGCGGAAACCTCGATCGACGAGCTGCTGCCGAATTTCAATGTATACGGTACGCGGGTCGGGGAGCCGCAGGCCGAGATTCGCGATCCCGAGGACGAGCTGGGGAGCAAGCAGATTCGGCATTTCGTCCGCGACCGCATCAATGAATTGCCGGACGGCTACCGTATCGCTTTGCAGCTTCGTGACATTGACGGATACAGCACACGCGAGGCGGCCGAGGCGATGGGCATTGCCGAGGGCGCCTTGAAGGTACGACTGCACCGGGCGCGGGCGGCGCTGAAGAAGCTGATCGAGCCGCTTTGGGAGAAAGAGGGGGTATAATGGCAAGCCTACGCTCGCTCCGATGGCGCATTCAGCACTGGCTGGAACACACGGTTCCCGGTCTCATGACCTGTGAGGAATTCGAACAAACCCTGGTCGATTACCTGGATGGCGCGATGGGCCCCGTAGCCCGCCGGACGGTCGATCTGCACGTGCGCACGTGCCCCGCCTGCCGACGCTATATGCGAGCATATAACAAGGCGCGGCACCTGGCGGTCGATGCCCTGACCTTCTCCGAGCAAAAGGCCTTGGAGACGATCCCAGAGGATCTGGTGCAGGCGATCCTTGCCGGCCGCAACGCGGGGGTGGCGGGCTGACCGGGTGTTGGATTTACGATCGACCTCGTAACATCGGCGCCCTCCGCGCATTGGGGTGGTGGGTGCTAACAAGCCTGCGATGGGAGAGATCGTCATGACGGACGCCACGGACCATACCTGGCATAAGGTCGCGGAACGGGGCGAGTTGCCCGAGGGTCGTGTGAAGACCGCCGTCGCCGGAACCAAAACCCTGGCGCTGGTGCGGTTTGATGGTCAATGGGCGGCGATGGACAACCGTTGCCCGCATCAGGGCGGGCCGCTGGGCGAAGGCTCGATCGAGACCGGGATCGAGGGCCAGTGTTGGCTGCGCTGTCCGTGGCATGGCTGGGACTTCGATCCGTTGACCGGCAAGCCGCCGGGCGGTCACGAAGACACCGGACAGGAGATGTTCCCGGTCGAGGAGCGAGGCGACGGGGTATATGTCGGCGTGCCACGCGAGAAGGAACATCAGCGTACCGTGTCCGACGTGATGGCGGAGACCATGGTCGCCTGGGGCGTGAAGCGGGTGTTCGGCATGGTCGGCCACTCCAACCTCGGGTTGGCCGACGCGCTGCGCCGACGCACCGTCGCGGGCGAGATGAATTACATCGGTATCCGCCACGAGGGAGCGGCGGCCTTCGCATGTTCCGGTTATGCCAAGCTGACCGGCAAGCCGGCGGCGTGTCTGGCGATCGCGGGACCGGGGGCAACCAATCTGCTGACGGGTTTATGGGACGCCAAGGTCGACCGCGCGCCGGTGTTGGCGTTGACCGGGCAGGTCGACGTGCAGGTTTTCGGTCCGGGGGCGTTTCAGGAGATCGACCTGGCCTCGGCGTTCCAATCGGTGGCGGCGTTCAGCCAGACCGTGCTGCCCGGCTCGCGCCATGGCGAGCTGATGACATTGGCGCTGAAGAACGCGGTGGTGAACCGCGATGTCGCCCACCTGATCTTTCCCGATGACGTACAGACCCTGGTGGCGGCTGAGGGCGCCAAATCCTCCGCCCCCGAAGGCCGGTTGGCCGATGCGGCGATCACCCCGCCGGCGGCCTCGGTCGACGCGGCGCTGGCGGCGCTTGGGCAAGCGTCACGACCGATCATTGTCGTCGGCTACGGCGCCCGTCATGCCATGGGAGACGTCATCGTGTTAGCCGAACGGTTGAGTGCGCCGGTTCTGACCACCTTCAAGGCCAAGGGCCAGATTGCCGACGATCATCCTTTGGCGGCCGGGGTGCTCGGCCGCTCCGGCACGCCGATCGCCAGTTGGTTCATGAACGAATGCGACCTGATCCTGGCGTTCGGCTCGTCGTTCTCCAACCACACCGGCATCGAGAAATCGAAACCGATCATCCAGGTCGATTTCGACCGCATGGCGTTGGGCAAGTTCCACCCGGTTACGGTCCCGGTCTGGGGCGAGATCGCGGTGACGGCGCGGCTGCTCAGCGATCGTCTGCCCGCATCATCGAAGCTTATGGACCAGCGTGCCGAGTTGGCCGAGCGGTGGACACTGTGGCGGGCGGAAAAACAGAGCCGCCGAGCCGATGATCGGGGCAAGGGGCTGAACGCGGCTCTGGTGTTCGAAGCCATGAGCCGGCTGGTGCCGGCGGACGCGGTGATCCCGGTCGATGTCGGCAACAACACCTATTCCTTCGGGCGCTATTTCGAGTGCCGCGGCCAATCGGTGCTGATGTCGGGTTATCTGGGCTCGATCGGCTTCGGCTTCCCGGCGGCGCTCGGCGCTTGGGCGGCGACCCAGGATTTCGAGGAGCATCGCGGCCGCAAGGTGGTGTCGATTTCGGGTGACGGCGGGTTCGGGCAGTACCTGGCGGATTTCACCACGGCGGTGAAGTACAATATGAACATTACCCATGTGCTGCTGAACAACGGCCAGCTCGGTAAGATTACCAAGGAACAGCGCGCCGGTGAGTGGGAGGTTTGGCAGACCGATCTGGTGAACCCGAGCTTTGCCGCCTTCGCCGATCTTTGTGATGGCCTGGGGCTCAAGGTATCCAAACCGGAGGAGCTGGAGGTGGCACTGGCGCAAGCGCTGGCTCATGACGGTCCCAGCCTGGTCGAGATCATCACCGACGCCGAGCTGATCTAGACCGAGGACGCTGCCCGAGCTTGAAGGCTGATTCGGCGGGAGGCTCGCCGAAGCGTGAGTTGCCGTGATCCGGTTCCTGTGGCCCCTTTCGCGTCACATATCGTCCGCGCGACAGGAGGAACCCCATGCATAAAATCGGTATCTGGATCACGGCGATTGTACTCGCCGTTGGTGTGTCGGTGGCGGCAACCGCCGAGCCGATGAAGATCGAAGCCGTGATGGCGCCGAAACAGGCGATGAAGCTCGACTTCAAGGACGGCTCGAAGCATTTCGTCCTTCTGGTCCGCCGCGAAGGTGAAGCCAAGGGAACGGGGCCGCTGGCGGGTGGTCAGGTGGTCGAGTTCGGCATGCATGACATCAACCCCGGCGTCGGTGGTGATCCGCGCGGGTTTCTTGAGATCACCACGCCGTCGGGCGATCACGCCTACATTCGTTGGATCGTGAAGGCGGTGTTCGTGAAGGGCGACGGTAAGCCACGGCTGATCGACTATGGCCATTGGGAGCTGATCAGTGGCTCCGGCGTCCTCGCCAACATGCGTGGCGTCGGCACGATGACCATCAAGGCGGCATCGAAGACCGACCGGCTGTTCACACTGGAAGGTGAGATCGCGCCCAAGCCTTGACGGGTTAGGAGTTTGAATGGAGCGGCCGTTTCCATCGACGGAGGCGGCCGGTTCTCGCGCGAACAAGCGCCTCAGCGTCCGGCGACCGCGGCGATCGTCTTGACGTGATGATCGTTAGCGGGTTCGCCGTCGACGACAGCCCCCAGGACCAGCGGCGCGATCGCTGGTACAGCAGCATCGTGGACCGGGCTCAGCAAGGTCGATGCGCCCTCCCTCACAGCATGATCGGCCGCGTAGTCGCGCATCGAGCGCTCCTCGCGCAGCGAACCAACGACACACAAAACGAACGGTCCCACGGCGCCGATCAAGAAGGCGCAGAGGACAAGCAACAGAATGAGCGGATCGACACTGGTGTCAGCGCCAATGGCGCCGATTTCGAGGCCCTGAGGCATGGTCTTTTTCCTTCCGCCGGCAAGGCCGATTGAGACCAAAGCAGGTGGGGTAAAACGCGCTTTTCTACAAGTGCTTAATCTACATCTGGAAAATTAATTTTCCCTTACGAGCACGACCGTCCGATAACGACACGGAACGTCGCATTCGAGGTGTTAAAACGCCGATAAATCCCGTACATGCGCGTCATCGATCGGGTGCCGGTATCGGGCGCTCGATCGGCTCCTAAACAGTGCGGGGAAAGCCGGCGTCGCCGGGTCCATCCCTCTTTATTGACCGATTAGGGGGAGGCCGCCGCCGTGGCGATCCGTCTCGCAACCTTGCCTGTGGAAGAAGTGCGCGCGCTTGCCGGCCTGCAAGGCTATCCGCGTTGGGCCGGAGGTATGACCGTCGACTGCCGGTTGATCGAGGATCATCTCGCCGGCGAGCACGTCATTCCGCCATCCGACGACCGTGACCCGAACGCGCCTCTAGCGCCTGAGGAGCATGCGGGGCGGATCGCGTGGCTGGTCAAGAACGTGGCGCGCAATGGCTGCTCGATCACCATTCGTGACGGTCGGATTCAAGACGGCAACCACCGGCTCGCCGCCGCGTTGTATCGAGGTGACGATTTGGTCCGCGTCTGTTTCATGGACTGAACCGGGCTATGGGCTGAACCGGTTGGTCAATGATCCCTTACGGCTTCTTGTTCAGCGCCCCAGCCAGCCGCTCGGCGGCGGACAAGAGCTGCGAACGGTACACTTCCTCGACGGCCGTGTGACGAAACCGCTCCGCCATGCTGTCGATCAGGTCGGCCAGTAAATGATGATGCAGGTGCAGGTCGACCACCCGCCGGTCCTCGCCCGGGTGTACCAACCGGATCAATGTGGCATCGGCCTCTGCTTTCACCTCGAAGCCACTGTCCCGTCCGAACACACCCATATAGGCCTTGTCGGGAAAGTCGACGGATACTTCCGCCTTATCGGTGATAGGTTTCATGGTGTTGGAACTTAGAGCCGCTCTCCGCCGTTGGCTTTGAGATGAATCAAAATGGATCGGCGCAACGTACGACCTTGTTTCCACCCGCGCTCTTGGCACGATACAGCGCCTGGTCCGCTGTCTTGAATAAGGCTTCCGGCGCGGCGAACGCGCTTTCGAGAGACGCCACCCCGGCGCTGATCGTCACCACACCAATGCCCGAGTTACAGCGGTGTGGAATGGCGCGCTGTCGCACCGCCTCGATGGCCCGCACGGCCACGTGGTAACTGCCTTCCAGATCGGTATCGGGCAGGATGATCGCGAACTCCTCCCCACCATAACGGGTGACCAGATCCGTCGGCCGGAACAACGCACCGGCCAGTGCGAGGGCGATGGCGCGCAAGGCCTCGTCCCCGGCGGCGTGGCCGTAGGCGTCGTTGAACGGCTTGAACTGATCGACATCCAGCATGATCAAGCCAAGCCAGTAGTCCGCGCGTTCGGCGAGGCGCCATTGCTGATCCAGGTACTCGTCGAACCGGCGGCGGTTGCCGATATCGGTCAGTGTGTCGTGGGTGGAGCGGCGGAGCAGCTCTTCCTCTCGACGCCTGCTCGCTATCTGTTTCAATAAGCGAGCGCGCAGAACCTCCTTGCGGATCGGTCGGGTGACGTAGTCGCCGGCACCGACACCGAAGCCTTGGACAGCTCCGTCTGCATCGTCAAGGGAGGTGACGAAGATCACAGGGATGTCGCGGGTCTTGGGATCGGCCTTGAGACGCCGGCACACCTCGAAGCCATCGAGGTCCGGCATCATCACGTCGAGCAGGATGGCGTCGATCCGTTGTTCGCGGGCGAGCTCCAGCGCAGCGTGTCCGTTACCCGCACGCAGCACCTCAAAGTCATTGGGGACCGCGAGTTCGAGGATTTCGAGATTCATGGGATTGTCGTCGACAATGAGAACGCGGCTAACGGTCATTCTAAATATGCCCTGTCGCTTTCTCCCGAGGCCGACCTTAACGCTCTTAACGCGCGGGTAAAATGTTTTATGCACAACATACGTGTAGAATTTTCGTTAAATAGATAACCCTCTGGTATCGCGGAGAAAACCAGATCGGCGTATGGCTGCGGCGTACCCCCGGTCTATCTGTCACTGGCAACGAGGGTCTCGGTTGGAGTAGTTATTTTAGCAGCAACGAGGCTCTGGCGGCGGCGTGCTGTCTTGACGCTACAGGGATGATCAACATGGGCCACATTCTCGACCGGGACTTGATCGAGCAATATCACCGCGAGGGCTACGCGGCGCCGATCCGGATCATGGATGCCGCAACCGCTGCGGCGTTTCGCGAACGGTTCGAGGCGTATGAAGCGGCGAACGGCGGTTGGTATGAGTTGTCCAAGGGGCAGAAGCTCTATCTGCTGAAGACCTGGGTGGCGGAGTTGGCGATGCATCCGCGCATCCTGGACGCGGTGGAGGATGTACTGGGGCCGGATATCCTGGCCTGGGGCTGCTCGCTGTTCGTCAAGGACGCCCACACTCCGAGCTACGTCACCTGGCACCAGGACGCGACCTATTGGGGTCTCGACAAACCGGACGTGGTGACCGCCTGGATCGCATTGTCGCCGGCGACGGCCGAGAGTGGAGCGATGAAAATCATCCCGGGCAGCCACAAATGGCAGCAATTGGAGCACCGCGATACCTTGGCCAAGGAAAACCTGTTGACCCGAGGTCAGGAAATCGCGGTCGAGGTCAATGAGGCCGACGCCGTGCTGATGGCGTTGGAGCCGGGTGAGATCTCGCTGCATCATGTGCTGGCGGCGCATGCTTCCGAGCCGAATAACAGCGATGACCGGCGTATCGGCGTGGCGGTGCGCTATGTCGCCCCGCATGTCCGGCAAATAAATGGCGATAAGGACTCGGCCTTGCTGGTGCGTGGCGAGGACCGATACGGCAATTTCATCCACGAGACGCCGCCCGAGGCCGACATGGACGCGGCGGCGCTTGCCGAGCATGCCCGGATCATGGCGTTCCGACAGAGCGTTCTCTACAAGGGCGTCGAGGGCAAGGCCGCTCACGTCGATAGCTGACCACCGATGATCATCGACAGTCACGTCCACGTATGGGCCGCCGATACCCCGCTCTGGCCGGAACGAAGTTACACACCCGACCACCCGACGCCGATGGATACCATGTTGTCGGTCATGGACGCGCACGGCGTTGACGGCGCGGTGCTGGTACAACCGAGTTTTCTCGGCACTGACAACGGCTATCTTCTGGAGGCGTTGGCTAAACATCCGGACCGATTTCGGGGCGTGGCGGTGGTCGATACCGAGACGACATCGGGCGCGCTGGAGGATTTGCGGGCCGCCGGTGTGACGGGACTGCGTCTGAACATCATCCATGGCGTGGTGCCGGATGTGTCGACCGATAGCTGGCGCGGACTGTTCGCGCGGGCGGTCGTGGCGGGATTGCACATCCAACTGCATCTCGACGCGTCGATGGCGCCCAAGGTTTTGCCACCGATTGTGGCGGCGGGTGCGGTGGTGGTGGTCGACCACTTCGGCCGCCCAGATCCTCACCTTGGCGCCGAGGATCCGGAGTGGCGCTCCATTCTCGATCTCGGCCGCGATGACCGGCATCGGGTCAAGCTGTCCGCACCCTATCGGCTGGGTGGAGTCGCGCCAGAGGCACTGATGCCGGGGCTGTTGGAGGCGTTTGGCCCGGCTGGCCTGCTCTGGGGCAGTGACTATCCGTGGACCCGGCATGAGGCGGGACGATCGTATCAGGCCTGCCTCGACAGTGTCACGACATGGGTGGCGGCCGCCGACGCGCGCACCCGCGTTCTGAGCCATACCGCTGCCGAAC
This sequence comes from Alphaproteobacteria bacterium, assembly GCA_013203465.1. Lineage (GTDB taxonomy): Bacteria > Pseudomonadota > Alphaproteobacteria > Thalassobaculales > Thalassobaculaceae > JABMNR01. The sequence goes on along the minus strand of JABMNR010000089.1, from coordinate 18,565 downwards.
TCTACGATTTCCGTTCGGTACACCAAGCGTAGAGCCGGACAATAACGTCGAGCATGGCGTTGAAATGCGCTAAACTCTTCTGATACGCGACGATAAAGGGTTGAGGAGGGCGGAACACCGGTGGGTGATCGACGTTCTTCAATATCAAAGTCTCGAATCGGGACCGATCGAGACGCACCCCAGGAGCATTTTCCACTGGCCTGGGGTGAGGAACCTGAGTTGTCCAAGCTGTTGGACCGTTTCCTCCTTCACATGAGCGACTTGCCGCGCGCGCCGATCAATGTGCCGTTTCGATCCACCTTCGATCCCATGGAAATCCCATCCTTCTTGCCGGGTTTGATTCTTTGGGATGTCGAATATCGCGACGACCGCTGGAGCCGCTTGAAGTACCGGTTGGTTGGTGGCAACACCGCGCGGTTCCTTGGAACCAATCCGACAGGGCGGTATATGGATGAAGTATACGAGCCTTATTTTTATGATGTGCTGGTGCCGATCTACGACGAGTTATTCGCTACCCGCCTGCCACAATATCTGCGCAGTCGCGGCCCCGTCGAGGACCGCAAATACATCACCTTCGACCGCATCGCGGTGCCGCTGACGACCGATGGCATGCGGATCGATCAGGTGCTGGCGTGTTTCGAGTTCACGATCGGTGCCGTGGCTAAGCAACGATCGCGGTCTTTCGTGCGCTGAGCATCCACTGTTGTCTCGGAAGCGTGTGCCTGGGTACGGGTCGCTGGTCATGATGGTCGACGCTGGCCGCCCCCTTGGCGTAGTCTTCGGCAGTGTGTTTCGTGTCGTATGGCCAGTGTGGCGGACGGCGGCGTGAGGGAGGAAGAGCATGGTTTACAGTTTCGAGGCGTTCTGTGGCGATGCGCATGAGGCGCTGAAGGCCAATCCGGGACCGGGTGGCCGCGAGGAGATCCGTCGAAAGCTGGAGCAATTGCTGACCAACAAGGCGTTCGTGGATGAAGTGTGCGGACCGGGCGCCGAGTACGGCACCCATCAGCTGTACCGCGATCCGGAACTCGATTTCGTGGTCCTGGCCCATATCAATAAGGAGCCTCGCAAGTCGCCACCGCATGATCACGGCGCGTCCTGGGCGATCTATGGTCAGGCGGCTGAGTACACCGACATGAGCGAGTATCGTCGGCTCGACGACGGGGCGGGCGAAGGCGAAGCCAGGTTGGAGCATGTCACCACCTATCGACTGACGCCGGGCAAGGCCGGTCTCTATGACGTTGGTGCGATCCACCAGATCGACTATCCAGCCGATGCACGGTTCGTCCGGGTAACGGGCACCGATCTGGCGGCGATCGACCGGCTGAAATTCGACGTCGAGAAGGGTAAGGCCGAGGTCATCCAAAGTGTCGGCGTGAACTGAGCGAGGGCGGCGGGATCGTGGCGATGCAGGAAGCGGCTAGCCGACGCGGCGTGATGTCCCGAATCGAGGATTTGTGCGCCGAGCGCGGCCTGCGCATGACCGAGCCACGGCGAGTGATCGCGCGCGTGCTGTCGGATTCCGAGGATCATCCCGACGCCGAGGAGTTGTACGACCGGGTCAAGGCGATCGACCCGGCGATCTCGATGGCGACGATCTATCGGACGATGAAGTTGTTCGAGGAAATGGCGGTCGTCTCGAAACGTGACTTCGGTGATGGTCGAGCGCGCTACGAGAAGGCGTCGGGTCCGGAAGATCATCATCATCATATGATCGATGTTGAAACCGGCGAGGTGATCGAGTTCTACAATCAGGAACTTGAGGACCTGAAGAAACGCATCGCACGCGATCTAGGATTTAAGTTGGTGGATCACCACCTCGAGTTGTTCGGGGTGCGGACACCCAAGAAGCACTGAACACTCAGGATCGAGACGAGGGGACCAACCGCCATGGCACGGCAATTCGACGACAGACTGTCCCAACCGGTCGAGGTGACGCACGCGTGTCCACCGGACGAGTGCGGGGCGTCGGCCTCTTGTCATCAAGCGGTGACACGTGCCTATGCCGCGTTGAAGCGGGCCGGCGCCGAGGAGAAGGTGGCGTTCGAGGCGGCCGAGGCGGTCTATGCCTGGCACCATCCAGAAGTCCCGCGCGCGCGGGTGCCGTTCGTGATCGCCGATTGGCTCCCATGATCAATCCGGTATCGATATGAAGGTACCTTAATAACTGTTTCTTCAGTTTCGAAACCGCGTTCAGAGTTGTTGTTAATTAAATCCTATTTAGAACTAATGCATCCTTAAAGTTCACCTTTGGTTCCAAATTGTCGGCATCATCTCCATGATATCGACACCAAGGGAGCCTCCGATGCTCAGCTACCATAATCGCGCGCGCGTGGTTCGCCACGCCGACTATCAAATCCTGTGGTCGAAAACGTTGGCAACGGCGCATCGGCCGCTGATGTTGGGCCGTGCCGAGGGCTACCGTGCCGTCCAACCACCATCGACCATCACCGCCGAGCCGGTGGTCGTGCCCGAGGCGGGGGCGATCAGATACAGCACGGCGGCGGCCACGTCTTCAAGCTGACCGAGCCCACCCAGGGCGATGCGCGACAGGGTGTCGGCCTTGAAGGCCGGGTCCTCGAAGAATGGCCGGGTCAGAGGGGTTTCGACGAAGGTCGGACAGACCGTGTTGACCCGAATGCCGCTGGAGCCGAGGTCCCAGGCCATGGCCTTGGTCAGCCCCTCCATGGCGTGCTTGCTCGCGCAATAGACGGTGCGGTTGGGGGCGCCGACATGACCCATCTGGCTCGACATGTTGACGATGCTGCCCTTGACGCCACCCGCGATCATGCCTTTCGCCGCCGCCTGGGCGGCGAAGAAACAGGCGCGCACGTTCACACCGAACAGCCGGTCATAAGTATCGACCGCAACCTCGATAAACGGCTCGGGCTGGTTCGAACCGGCATTGTTCACCAACCCGTCCAGCGGTCCCAGTGTGTCGATCGACGCCATGGTGGCCTCGATGTCGGTGACGTCCTGAACCACGGTTTCGGCGCTGCCACCGGCGGTGGCGATCTTAGCGGCCATGGCGTCCAGCGGTTCGGCACTCCGGCTCATCAGCACCACATGGGCGCCGGCTTCGGCTAAGGCCTCGGCGCAGGCGGCACCCAAGCCGCGTCCGGCGCCGGTGATCAGAACCCGCTTGCCGTCGAGCCGGAACCTCTCGGCGACCCGGATCGGTCGATCGTCCCGTGTCGCCTCAGGCATTCTTGCCTCCATACCGGCGAACCCGGATATCGGCCTGTTCCTTGTGGCCGGCGAAACCTTCGAGCGCACACAGCCGCGAGCAAACTTCGCCCACCCGGGTCGTCGCCTCGTCGGTCAGTATCCGCTGATAGGTGCAGGTCTTCATGAACTTGCCGACCCACAGCCCGCCAGTGTAGCGCGCCGCCTTCCTGGTTGGCAGGGTGTGGTTGGTGCCGATCACTTTGTCGCCGTAGGACACGTTGGTCCGTGGCCCGAGGAACAGGGCGCCATAGTTGGTCATCTCCCGCAGGAACCGATCGTCGTCACGGGTCATGACCTGGACATGCTCGCTGGCGATATCGTCGGCGACGTGGATCATCTCGTCCAGACCGTCGCAGACGATCACCTGGCCGTAATCGTTCCAAGCCTGGCCGGCGACCTCGGCGGTCGACAGGATCGTCAATTGCCGCGCGACTTCGGCCATGGTGTCGCGGGCGAGTTTCTCGGAGTCGGTGACCAGGATCGCCGGCGAGGTCGGGCCATGCTCGGCCTGGCCAAGCAGATCGGCGGCGCAGATTTCGCCATCCACGGTGTCGTCGGCCAGGATCAGGGTCTCGGTCGGCCCGGCGAACAGATCGATGCCGACCCGGCCGAACAACTGCCGCTTGGCTTCCGCCACGAAGGCATTGCCGGGTCCGACCAGCATGTCGACCGGCGCGATGCTCTCGGTGCCGAGCGCCATCGCCCCCACTGCCTGAATGCCGCCGAGACAATAAATCTCATCGGCACCACCCAGATGTTGGGCGGCGACGATGGCCGGGTTCGGCCGGCCTTGGTAGGGTGGCGCGCAGGTGGCGATGCGTCCCACGCCCGCGACCTTGGCGGTCACCACGCTCATATGGGCCGAGGCGACCATCGGATATTTGCCACCCGGCACGTATGACCCGACGGCGTTTACCGGGATATTTTTATGACCAAGTATGACGCCAGGAATTGTTTCAATTTCAATATCTTGAAATGCGTTCTTTTGATATTGCGCGAAGTTTCTGACTTGGGTTTGCGCGAACCGGATATCTTCGATGTCAGCGGCGTCGACCTCGGCGACACAGCGTGCGATTTCCTCCTCCGACAGGCGGAACCGCTCGGGCGACCAGCCGTCGAATTTCTCGGACAGCGCGCGCACCGCGGCGTCGCCTCGGGCGCCGATGTCGGCAAGGGTGGTCTCCACCACCTGCCGCACCTTCGTGTCCTCGGCTTGGCGCTCTTCCTCGGCGCGCGCGGTCTTGAGCCAACGGGCCATCGTGTCTCCTCCTGATAGGCAGGCTGGTGTTCGAAATGTGACCGGACGGTGCGTCGGGGCGACGGTTGAATCAAGCAAGATGGTGTGTTGCGAGATCCACGGTCATTCGACGCCAACCGCCTGATCGAAGAGGTTGCCAAATTCGGCGAGCAATTCGTAGCAGAGTGTGATGCTGGGTGTGTCCGGATCGTAGAATGCCGCCGGCTCACCACAATCACGAAACTGAACCATGACCGGTTGCGGCATCGTGTAGGCGTCGCTGGTTTTCCGCGTGGCGTTGGCGACGAGACCACTGGACCGTAAGAAGCCGATCTCGTGCGACAACTGGGCCGGGGGATCGCTCCAGGTCGCCGGAAACAGCGAGGCGGCTGGAGGATTGCCCGCACGCCGGTGCGGTGCCAGCAAACGTTCCCAGCCACGACGGGTATCCTGCCACAGCGCTGGGCATTCCTCGATCCGTTCCACGGTCAGACCGACATCGAGGCCATAATCGAAAAACCCTTCGATATCGGATCCGACGATCAAGCAGGCGGTGCGATAGAACCGTTGTTCGTCCAACGGGTGCGCGTCGATGTAGGCGAGCTGGTCGATCGGCGCGGTCTCGGCGTAGAACAACCAACCATCGGCGGCGGCAAGCAACAGAGCATCGGCCAGCGGCGTCGGTGGTTCCGGTAGCATGGCAAGAGTTGCATAAGCGTCGGCTGCGTCCTCCTCCCGGCCGAGGACCGGCAGGTCAAGCTGGTCGATCAGCGCGTGCGCGGTCTCGTGATGCAAGGAAAACAGGGTGTTGCCAGCCACGAACAGGACGCGCTCTTCGGCCTTGGGCGACAGGTTGGGAATCAAGCGTTCCTGTGCCACCGCTGGCGGTGAAAGCACGGCTACCAGGAACGCGAACAGGACTACACGACATATCGGCGCGATAGGCATGTGCGCTGTGGCCGGGGTCATTCCGCACCTCAGCCGGTGACGCTGGCCGTCGTGCGGATGCGCGATGCGCCACTCGGACCGGCGGTTGGTGTGGCGGTGGCGTCCAACCAATAGGGTCGTGGCCCGTACATCTCGATCAGGAAATCGACAAAAGCCCGCACCTTGGGCGACAGGTGCCGGTTGGACGGGTAAACCGCATAGATCGGCACATCCTCACGTACGTACTCATCCAACACCGAGACCAGCTTGGCGCATTGCAGATACTCGCCGACCACGTGCGCCGCCAGCATCGCCAACCCGGCACCGGAAAGCGCTAGCTCCAGGATGGCATCGCCATTGTTGGTTACAATATCACCCTTGGCGCGGATCACGGTTTCCTCGCCATCGACCACGAAATGCCAGTCGTTGATGGGGTTTCCCGGCAGCAAGCTGACGACCGCGTGGTCGTTCACATGCTCCGGCTTGCTCGGCGTGCCCCACCGCTTCAGATATTCAGGCGAGGCGACCAGTTTTCGATGGTTCGGTGCCAGTTTGCGCGCGATCAGCGACGAGTCCTTGAGCTGCGCGATGCGGATCGCCAGGTCGACCCCTTCCTCGACCAGATCCACCAGGCGATCCGAGACCAGAAGCTGAACCTGCACCTCGGGGAAGCGGTCTATGAAGGCGGCAAGATGCGGCGCCACGTGCCGGTGCGCGAAGGTCGTGGGTGCTGTGATTTTCAGCAGGCCGCGCGGCGAGCTGTGGGCGGTGGTGACCGCCGCTTCCGCCTCGTCAACGTCGGCCAGAATGCGCTTGCATCGCTCGTAATAGGCCGAGCCGACCTCGGTCAGGCTGACCCGGCGCGTGGTGCGGTTGAGCAATCGGACACCGAGCCGATCCTCCAGCGCGGAAAGCTGCTTCGACACGACCGAAGGCGATAGGTTCAAATGCCGGGCAGCGCCCGCGAGTGAATTATTTTCGACGACGGCGGTGAAGATCGCCATCCCGGTTAACACATCCATGGGTTTCCTTCCCAGTTTTTCATAATTCGTTCTTTTTGCGAATTAATGAGGTGAATTTATACGTCATTACCAATTCTGGGTAAAGAGACTAGCTTTCTCACAACAGCAACGACGACCCCCCGATCGCAACGTTCAATCGTCGGGGGTCGCCGGAGCCCCAACCGACGCATTCGGATTCATAGGAGGCATCCATGACCCGCATTGATCTTAGCACCGCTGATATCGCTCGATATACCGCTCTTGGCCGCCGTTTGCAGGCCGAGGCGGTTCGCAATGGTTTCGCCGATCTCACCAAGGCGGTTCGTGGTTTGATTCGGTCGGCCCTTGGCCACCGGGCCAGCCACCGGCTTGGTTGTTCAGACTGCGGCATGACAGCCTAACGCTCGGCCGGGGGTCGTTCCCGGCATCCCTCCCTGTCCGGCTCGCCGGATACCTCGCGGCACCGTTTAGGCGGTGCCGCTTTTTCTTTAGTGGCGCGCTGCCGAGAACATGGCCAGCACAAACCGGCATGGCTGTGTGCCGTTGTTCCGGTAGGCGTGGCGGCAGTTTCCTTCGTAATGGATCGCGTCGCCGGCTTCTAGAACGTGCTCAACACGATCCAGGGTCAGCGTAAGCGTGCCTTCCAGCACGTATAAGTACTCGTGGAAATCATCAGCGTGCGGATCAAAAACACCCGCGTCCATGCGTGGCGGGACCGTGGTTTCCATCATCTCGAATTCGATATCGGGAACCACCGGAGAGACGATCCGGCGGGTCCAGCCTCCCGGACCCGGTAAAACGACCTGTTGGTTACTCGGGAGCACATGAACGGGAACCGAACTGTCGTCCACCACCAGACGTCCGATCGAGACATCAAGGGCGAGGGCGATGCGATGCAGAACCACAATGGTGGGGGCCTTTTCCCCTCGCTCAACCGAGGACAGCATACTCACGCTCAACTTGGCCGCTGTCGCTAAAGACGCCAGGGTCATCGATTGTGCCGAACGCAACGCGCGCACGCGATGACCCAAGGCCACAAGATCAAGCTCGGTCTCGACAGCAGGCATTTTTTTCCTCTATAGAGGATGAATGTCTTCTATTGCGGAAACATACCGGATTCCTGGGATTGGACACAATGGCGGTCCGTCACTGACCAACCGCTGGGGGCAGCATTGCTGGCAACGGGCGCATAAAGCCGCGTGGCGCACGCCGGACCGGACGGTTGTGACACGACGGTTGAAGCGGGCGCAGGCGGCTGGGCTCGACTATCGGCGCTATGTCTCTTTGTTGCTGCAGAACGGTCGCGGCCCTCGGGCCGTTTTGTTGCGCCTGGACGGTGAGGCGATGACGCTGGAGCCGACGGCTTGGGGATCGCTGGCCGCGGCGTTGAGTCACGTTACCGGCCTTGTCCGCATCGCACTGACGGAATGCCGTGCCGCGGACGACATGCGGTCGGCTCTTGATTCCTGCCTTGATCATTGGCTCGCAACGGATCGGTCTGGATCGGGACCGGATACCGGGAGGGTTGATACTGGGGAAGTTATCCTGGCTGCGCTGTCCCGGCTTGGCTTACCGCCGCCATCGGTGTTTCTTGTCGGTATCGGCGATGGTGACCGCCGTCTCGCTGAACGCACCCGTCTCGCGGGTTTTTTCTCCGCCGATACCTATCCCTATCTGCCCAAGGGAACTCCCGCATGACATCGACGAACCGCACTCTCGCGCCCGAAACCCTGGCCGCGCAGGCACTTGGGTATGTCGATCCGGCGACTGGCGCGCTGGTGCCGCCGATCCATTCGGCGACCACGTATGAGCGACCGCCCGGCGACATGCACGGCCCCGGCTACAGCTACACCCGCTCCGGCAACCCGACCTATCACCAGGTCGAGGCGCTGCTCGCCCGCTTGGAGGGGGCCGAGGTCGCCTTGGTGATGGCGTCTGGCATGTCGGCGGCGACGGCACCCTTCCTGGCGTTGGATCCGGGCGATCATGTGGTGGTGCAGGACGTAATCTATTGGGGTGTGCGCGCCTGGCTCAATGATTTCGCCACGCGCTGGGGGGTGGAGGTCGAGTATGCCTCGGCTGGCAATCTCGACGAGCTGCGTGCGACCGTTCGCCCGGGCAAGACCAAGCTGGTGTGGATCGAAACCCCGGCCAACCCGCTGTGGGACGTGGTCGACATCGCTGGTGCCGCCGAGATCGCCCACGCGGCCGGCGCGCGGCTGGCGGTTGATTCCACCGTCGCCACCCCGGTGCTGACCCGGCCGCTGGAACATGGCGCCGATATCGTCATGCACTCGGCGACCAAATTCCTGAACGGCCACAGCGATGTGCTGGCGGGTGTGCTCGCCACCAACACGCGCGACGCATACTGGGCACGGATCGAGGGCATACGCAAAAATCTGGGCACCGTGATCGGTCCGCAGGAGGCATGGTTGCTGCTGCGCGGCATGCGGACCTTGCATTTGCGGGTGCGCCAGGCCTCGGCCAACGCGCTCGCCCTGGCCGAGGTGGCAGCGCGCCACCCGAAGGTCATCCACGTGTTGTATCCCGGCTTGCCGACACATCCCGGTCATGCGACCGCCGTCAAGCAGATGACCGGCGGGTTCAGCGGCATGCTGTCGATCCGCGTCGCCGGCGGCAAGGAAGGTGCGCTGCAGGTCATGCGGGCGATGGATGTGTTCGTCAGCGCCACCTCGCTCGGCGGCACCGAGAGCTTGGTCGAGCATCGCCGCTCGACCGAGGGACCGGACAGCCCGGTGCCGGAGGATCTGATCCGCATCGCCGTTGGGATCGAGCATGTCGACGATCTGGTTGGCGATCTAACCCAAGCGTTGGACACGCTCTGAGCGACGGATCTTGGTGCGGTCAGGTGGAGGCGAGCAGACTGGCGTTGCCGCCGGCCGCCGTGGTGTCGATGCACAGATGGCGCTCGATGAGATAACGTCCGGGGGCAATGATCTCGGTCACCAGCGGCAGGATTGGCCCATCGCGGTGTGCCAGCGCCTGGCGGTACGCTGCGACCGAGGGCGAGGCGCCGGCTGCCGCGACGACATCGAATCCAGAAAGTTTGTCGAGCGCCTCGGCGTCGAGCACGTCATCGATCGCCGCGATCGGCAGGCCCGCCGTGTTCAGCGGGGTCGCGAGGGCGACGGCTCCCGGCGCGATCATTAACGCCGCGCAGCCCGCCGCCAGGGCTTGGGCGGCTTGGCTCAACGCCAAGCTCGCCGTGGGGCCCAGGCACAGCGCGGTGCCGCGTGGGTGCAGCAACAGCCGATTGCTCTCGCCGGTTGGTCCCGGCAGGGTGCGTGGCGTCGGGGCGTGCCGCGCGCACGCCGCCAGCGTGGCGCCGATGCCCGGGTCGTCGAGGGACGCGAACGCGGTCTGCACGATCTCCAAGCGGTCTGTCCGAACCGCCCATCTCGTGGCGTCTAGCCGATCGAGAACGGCCTGGACCTTGGCGTGCGTGACCGTTTGGCTAGAAAGGTTGTCGAATTCGGCGGTCCGCTCACCTTCTGTGCGGCGGAAGCGTGCGACGTAATGCGGCCCGCCAGCCTTTGGCCCGGTCCCCGACAACCCCTCGCCACCGAACGGTTGCGAGCCGACGATGGCGCCGATCTGGTCGCGGTTGACGTAGAGATTGCCGACGCGGATGCGGTCCACCACCTGCTGCACCCGGTCGTCGATCCGGGTGTGCAGCCCGAAGGTCAACCCGTAGCCGCGGGCGTTGATGGCGTCGACCACGGCGTCGAGATCGCGCGCTTTGTAGGACGCGATATGCAGGATCGGGCCGAACACCTCGCGCTCCATCTCGGCGATGCCGCTCACCTCGACGACGCAGGGCGGCACGAAGGTTCCCGTCCCAGGGGCGGGCGGGCGATGGTGCAAGCGTCCTTTCACCTCCATCGCGGCGCAATAGCCGAGGATTTCGTGCTGAGCCTCGGCGTCGATCACCGGCGAGACATCGGTGTCGAGGTCCCAAGGATCACCGATACGGAGGGCCTCCATGGCGCCGTGCAGCATCGTCAACAACCGGGTGCGAGCTTCCTCCTGAACATAGAGTATCCGCAGCGCCGAACAGCGTTGGCCAGCGCTTTGGAACGCCGAGATCAAGATGTCACGCACCGCCTGCTCGGTCAGGGCGGAGGAATCCACGATCATGGCGTTCAAACCGCCAGTCTCGGCGATCAGCGTCGCATCCGGGGCGGCCGTCGCGGCCATGGTGCGGTCGATCAGGCGAGCGACCTCGGTCGAGCCGGTGAAACACACCCCGGCAATGCGCGGGTCGGCCGTGAGCGGCGCGCCGACGGTTGGCCCATCGCCCGGCAGCAGTTGCAACGCCGCGTCGGGTATCCCGCCCTCACGCATCAACTCGACGGCGCGGGCGGCGATCAACGGGGTCTGCTCCGCCGGTTTGGCGATTACCGCGTTGCCCGCCGCCAGGGCCGCCGCGATCTGGCCGGTGAAGATCGCCAGCGGGAAGTTCCACGGCGAGATGCAAACGAAGACACCGCGCGCCGATCCGGGTTCCTCGACCTCCAATCGCTCGGCCTCGTTGGCGTAGTAGCGCAGGAAGTCGACCGCCTCGCGCACCTCGGCGATGCCGTCACGTAAAGTCTTACCGGCCTCGCGTGTCGCCAGGGCGAAGAATTCGACGGCGTTGGCTTCGTACAGATCGGCTGTCCGGCGCAGGATCGCGCTGCGTTCGGTGACCGGGACGCGCGACCAGGGACCCGTTGCTTGCACCGCCGCGTCGAGCGCCGATGCGACATCCGCCGCCGTCGCCTCGATCACCTCGCCGACCTGGTCGCGAGGATCGGCGGGGTTGAGCGCCGGCCGGGGTGTTCCCGTTCCGGCGTATGGCGCGGCCAACATCGGGGCGGCGCGCCAACGGTGACCGCGGAACCGTTCCCGCGCCTCCAGTACCGGCAGAATCGAGGCAGGCTCATTGATGTTCCACCCCTTGGCGTTCACGCGGCCAGGGCCGAACAGCGCCGGTGGCGGGCGGATCGCCGGGTTGGCGGCGGCGTCGCCATGGGCGAGGGCGGTGGTGATGGGGCAGCGGGCGATGTCCTCGGGGCTGATGTCGTGGTCGACGATTTGGTGCACGAAGGAGCTGTTGGCGCCGTTCTCCAGCAACCGCCGCACGAGATAGGCCAGCAGATCGCGGTGGGCGCCGACCGGGGCGTAGATCCGGCAGCGCGTGCCTTCCGCCTGCTTGACGATGTCGTGCAGCGCCTCGCCCATGCCGTGGAGCCGCTGGAACTCGAAGCTGTCGCTGTCGCTGTCGCCTGCCATCGCCAACACGGCGGCAACGGTATGAGCGTTATGGGTGGCGAATTGCGGGTAAATCCGGTCGCGGCAATCCAGCAGGCGGCGGGCGCAACTCAGATAGCTGACATCGGTGTTTACCTTGCGGGTGAAGACCGGAAAGCCGTCGATTCCCAGTTCCTGGGCGAGTTTGATCTCGGTGTCCCAGTACGCGCCCTTGACCAGACGCACCATGATCCGGCGATCAAGCCGCTCGGCCAAGGCGTGCAGCCAGTCGATCACCGGGCCGGCGCGTTTACCGTAAGCTTGGACGACGACACCGAACCCGTCCCAGCTGACGAGCGCGGAATCGCTCAGAATATGCTCGATCACGTCGAGCGACAGGTCGAGGCGATCGGCTTCCTCGGCGTCGATGTTGAAGCCGATATTGGCGGCGGCGGCGAAACGCGCCAACTCCAGTGCACGGGGCGCCAGCACGCTCAGCACCGTCGACCGGTGGGTGTACTCATAACGGGGATGCAAGGCCGAGAGCTTGACCGAGATGCCGGGGCTGGATCGGATGTCCCCGGTGGCGCGGGCGGCGATCGCCTCGATCGCGCCCTTGTACGCCGCCATGTAGCGCAAGGCGTCGGCGTCGGTGCGCGCCGCCTCGCCCAGCATGTCGTAGGAATGGGTGTAGTCGGCGCACTCCAGATCCGCGGCACGATCGAGCGCCTCGTCGATGATCTCTCCGAGCACGAACTGCCGGCCGAGCAGCCGCATCGACTGGGCGACGGCGGTGCGCACCACCGGCTCACCAACCCGCCGGATCAGGCCGCGCAGGGCGGCGGCGGGATGGGTCGGGTCATGGTCCAGGACCTTGCCGGTCAACATCAGCGCCCAGGTCGAGGCATTGACCAGCGAAGAGTGGGATTTACCCAGATGCGCGCCCCAGTTCGAGGGCTCGATCTTGTCGCTGATCAGCGCGTCGATGGTCTCGGCGTCCGGTACCCGCAACAGCGCCTCGGCCAGACACATCAAGCCGACCCCTTCGTCGGTCGACAGGCCGTACTCCGACAGAAAGCTTTCCATCACCGTGGGCGTAGTGCTGCCCCGCACCCGCCGGACGTAGTCGGCGGCCTTCGCCGAGACCGCGTCACGCTCGACGGCGGAGAGGCGGGTCGCTTTGGCGAGTGTCGCGACCAACGGCCCTTCGGGCGCCAGAGTGTGGGCGCGAACCGTTTGGCGATGCGCGGTCAAATTGAGGTGGTCTGCCAGTGATCCGGATCTCATCGGGAATTCCTCAACCTGGAGTCGTTAGCCCGAGTTCTGCTTGCCTCGCTGTTTCGGCCACCCAATCAGTCTCGGTCTTCCAGCACGAGAAAAATCAACGCCAGGAACGCGCTGGCGGCAAATCGAAAAGCGGCGGCGATCCCGTTCCAATCGCTTGATTGCCACATCAGAAACCATTCGCCGCCGACCGCGACGAAGCCGGTGAACCACAGCACGACGGCAAGACAAAGGCCCGCGACGGCCGGTCCCTTGGCTGCATTATAGACAACAGCTGGCGACCGCATCGTCATGAGTAGTTGGATAGTGCCCCAGAAACACAGCCCGGCGACCACGAGTTCGGTCAGTACGATCAGCCAGAAGGCAAGCTTATGCAGTGTCGAGTCAGTGATTGCACGTTGCGCCGCGAGCGGGTTGTTCGGAAAAACCGTGTCCATCGTCAAGACGTGCTCGACAAAGCTATAGTTGGTTGCCGGATCGAGTATGTTGCCGATGCCAGCAAGAGCGGCGAACAGTCCTATACTGAAAACCAGCACTGTCTTGGCCAACTTCACTGTCAATGCCGTCGGCATCATCGATCAAGCGCTCTTCGCGGGGGTCAGCACGAAGTCAGTTTCGACGGTCCAGAATGGGTCGGCCACCCCCAGCGCCGCCGCCTTGGCCGGGTCGTCATGGTGGTCGACATCGACGATCAGGCTTTCCTTCACCCCGAACACCGCGTCTTGGTCGAGATAGGGGTCGCCCTTGACGAAAATGTGGGTGGTGACGGTTTCGTATCCGGGGGCGCGGACGATGTAGTGCAGATGCGCCGGCCGCACGTTGCCCCGGTTCAATCCCTCCAACAGCTTGCCGACCGGCCCGTCATCAGGAATGCCGTAATGGCAGGGCTTGATCGTGCGGTATCGGAACCGGCCCTCGGCGTCGGTGCGGAAGATGCCGCGCAGGTTATGCTCCGGCTGAACATCCGGTTGCTGGTTGTCGTAGAAACCGTCGTGGCTGGCCTGCCAGGTGTCGATCACCGCGCCGGCGATCGGCTTGCCGTCGATGTCCAGCACCCGGCCGGAAACCACCAAAGGTTCGCCCTTGCCGTCGTCGGAGATCGTGGCGCCGGTCTCCCGCTCCGGCACGTCGTCGACGTGAAACGGGCCTAGCACGGTGTTCTCGGTGGCGCCGGACGGGCGGCGGGTGTTGATCGCGTCGACCAGCATCGAGACGCCCAGCACGTCGGACAGCAATATCCATTCCTGGCTTTTGTCGTCGCACATCTTGCCGGTGGCGGTGAGGAACGTGATCGCCTGCTCCCATTCCTCGTAGGTCGGTTCGACCTCCTTCACCACGGCGTGCAGGTGGGTGATCATTGATCGCATGACCTCCGCCAGGCGCGGGTTCTTGGCGTTTGCCATCCGGGCGATCACGACATCGGCCGAGTTTCGCTCAGTGAAATAGGCGATCGTGTCGTCGTCGTGCATCTCGTGACTCCCATTGAACACCGTCGCGAGGACGATCGTAAGCTGGAACGCGGATGCGGGAAAACACTGTCACCGATCAGGATTGCCGCGCTTGCAGCAAGCGGTTCGTCATTTCGGCGGCGGAGCCCAGGTAGTTGGCCGGATCGGCGAGGCGTTCGACGTCTTCCCGCGACAAGGTGCGGGCTATCTCCTCCCGCGCCATCAACAGATCGACGAACGAAGCCGCCGAGCTCAACGCCTCCCGACAGCACTCATAGACAATATCGTGGGCGCGTTGGCGGCCGAACTGCGGGGCCAGCCCCATCATCACCGCCTCGGCGACGATCAGGCCCTGGGTGGTGTCCAGCACGCGGCGCATGGCCTCGGGCCGCACCTCTAGCCCCTCCAACGTCTCGCGGGCGGCGCGCAACCCGGCCGAGGCGATGATGAAGGCGGTCGGCAGCGCGTGCCACTCGACATGCCATTGGCCGGTCGCGCGTTCGTGGTCCTGAACCATGGCGTCAAGCATGGCGGAATGCTGCTCGCGCACGATCTTTGCCGCCGCCAGCATCATCTCCGAGGCGATCGGGTTGCGCTTCTGCGGCATGGTCGAGCTGGCGCCGCGCCCGGTGACGAACGGCTCGAACACCTCGCCCACCTCGGTCTGCATCATCAGCATGATGTCGTAGCCGATCTTGCCGACCGTGCCGCTCAGCAGCGCCAGGAACCCGGTGGCCTCGGCGAAGCCGTCGCGGATGGTGTGCCAGGTGATGTCCGGCACCGCCAGGCCCAATTCCTCGGCCAGCGCCGTCTGGGTCGGCAGCCCGGCGTCGCCGAGCGAGGCCAGGGTGCCGGCGGCGCCGGAGAACTGGACGACCTCGACCCGGCCCCGCAGCTCGCGCAATCGCTCCCGATGCCGGTCGAGGGCCGACAGCCAGGTCGCGCATTTGTAGCCGAAGCTGATCGGCAGCGCGTGCTGCAGATGGGTCCGCCCGGCCATCGGGGTCTCGGCATGCTCCCGCGCCAGGGCGGCCAGCGCGTCCGCCGTCGCCTTGAGGTCCGCCTCGATCAGATCCAGCGCCGCGCGTAGTTGCAGCACGTCGGCGGTGTCCATGATGTCCTGGGTCGTCGCGCCCCAATGACAGTATTGCCCGAGCCCGCCCTCGGCCCAGCCCGACAGCTGCTCGACCAGCGGCAGGATCGGGTAGCCGACGATCTGGGTGCGCCGGGACATCCGGTCCCAGTCGACGCGCCCGATGTCGGCGGCCGCCGCGATCGCCTCGGCGGCGGCGGCCGGGATCACGCCGAGCCGCGCCTGCGCCCGCGCCAGGGCGACCTCCACGTCGAGATAGTGCTGGACCAAGGTGTCGTCGCTGAACAGCGCCCGCATCGCCTCGGTGCCGAACATGGAACCGAACAGCTTCGAGGTTACGACGATCGAGGGCATGGGGATCTCCGGGCGGTGGCGGACGCTGACGGCGAGAGGGTAGGGCGACGTCGTGCGGAAGGCGAGAGGGGCCGCTCCGCGCGAGTTGCCGCCGTCATCGGAAAGAAGGCAACCGGACGCCTCTAAAAACCTCGTCAATTCGTCGGTGATCTGATTCACTTCCCTCGTCGGTTTGATGGAGGATGCGATGTCGGCTCAGCCCGGTTTCTTCGATCTTGATGAGCGCTACGCGGCGCTGTCGGCGGCGGGGGACCCGTTGCTTCGGCTTGGCGAGCTGGTCGACTTCGCGCTGTTCTGGCGGCCCTTGATCCGGGCGTTGCGCCGCTCGGACCGCGCGCCATGAACGAGTTGTCGACGCAGATAGTGGTTGGCGCGTCGGCCAATGCCACCAAGCCTTGGTTTGCCGCCGGTGGTGAATTGTCTTGGAACAAGGCCGATCCATGCCGCCAATTCCCGGCCGGATCGGAACTGCCTTGCGTCGCCGACGCTGGCGACTAACGCCGTCGCTATGACCGGCCCGACGCCTGGCACGCCGAGAAGTCGGCGGCATGCTTTGTCCTCACGGCAGATTGCGCGCAATCGTCGATCCATACCCTCGATACGACACTCCAAGGCTTTGAGTTCGTCAAACAGCGCCGAGAAAGTCTCCCGCGCCATCGGGCTAAAAGTCGCTTGCTCGATATCGCATTGGGCGCGCTCGGCAAAGCGGGCGGCGCCTCTTGGAACGACGACCCCGTACTCCGCCAACAGACCGCGTATATGGTTGATCAGGCTGGTTCGTTGCGTCATCAGCCGATCGCGCATCCGATGCAGCGATTGCAAATCCTGCTGATCGGTCGTCTTAACCGGCACAAAGCGCATGCCAGGTCGTGACGCCGCGTCGAAGATAACCTCGGCGTCAACGGCATCATTCTTCGAACCGCGAACGAAAGGTTTCACGAACCGAGGATTGATAAGCCGCGCCTGATGACCTCTTGCCACGAATGTTCGAGCCCAATGATGAGCGCTGGCGCAAGCTTCCATGGCGATGGTCGCTGGGCCCAGCCGGTCGACCAACGCCGTCAACTTCGTTCGGCTGACGCGTTCCGAAACCATGACCCATCCGCATCCACCCCGTAGACATGAAACGACCGCTTGCCAAGATCAATCGCGAGCAATTTCATTGTAACCTCCTCCTTCCACAAAGACGCCCTATGATGGGCGCTGAGTGGGAGGTGTCCATTCCATAACATGCGCCGTTTCCTCTGGCTCGAGGGCCGAAGTGCGCCCGCGTGACGCCGAAACGGTCGGACTGGCCGTCCGAACCGATCAAAGCGACGCGAAACCTTCCGAAACGTGGGCCGAAAACCGGCCGTGCCGCCGCGGGCGCACGTCGAAATCATGCTCAAGCACGCAAAACGGCGGTTATTCGAGGTGTCCGATGGGGTGGACGCTTGAACGAGATCGGCTTTATGTCCGAAGTATTTTGCCGCCTGTGTTGAATCTCCGACGTTGACGCGCTTACGCCGCGATAGCGGCGAAGATTGCCTCTTACCAAAGCGCTTCGGTTTTACTATATAGAACCATGGTAACAGCGGCCCGCATCAACGGCCTTCGGGTCGTCATCTATTCGAACGATCACCGACCCTCGCACGTCCACGTGATGGGTAGTGGTAAGGAGGCGGTCGTAAATTTGAATTGCCCCGATGGTCCGCCGATGCTGCGCGAAAATTATGGGCTCTCGCTGAGAGAGTTAAACCAGATCCTCAGTGAGTTGACCCACCAGCTCAGAGCGTTTTGTAGGAAGTGGAGGCAGATTCATGGCCCTTACTGACAAAGAATTCGAGAAGGCGAAGGAGCGCGGCCAGCTACTCCGCGATAAGGCCTTTGTCGTGGGCGCCCGATACACCAAGCGGGATGGCCTGGTGGCGAAGTTGCATTCGGGTGTGGAACTTCGGGTGCCCATTTTGTTGATCGAAGGGCTTCGAGGTGCCGCGGTTGACGATCTAAAGCAAATCGAGGTGTCTCCGAGCGGCCTTGGATTGCATTGGCCGACCTTGGATGTCGACCTCTACGTTCCGGCGCTACTTGAAGGGGTCACTGGAACCAAGCGCGAAATGGCCGCCCAGCTTGGAGCGGTTGGTGGGCGAGCGCGTTCTCAGGCCAAGGTTATCGCAGCTCGCGCGAATGGTTTGAAAGGTGGAAGGCCGAAGAAACAAGCTGCGGGCGCTGTCACATCAAGGCGTGGCGGCTCCTTGGGGTGACGAGTAGGCTTCGGACATGACGCCAATCTCATACGCCCGCCTGCACTATCCCCCGTCGATCGTCCAACACGCCGTCTGGCTGTACCTGCGCTTCAACCTCAGCCTGCGCGATGTCGAGGACCTCCTGGCTGAGCGGGGGCTCGACGTGGGCTACGAGACGGTGCGGCGCTGGGTCGCCAGGTTCGGGCCGGCCTACGCCCGGCGGCTCCGCGCCATGCGGCCGCGGCCCTGTGACACCTGGCACCTTGACGAGGTCTTCGTCTCCATCGGCGGCCGTTTGATGTATCTCTGGCGCGCGGTCGACGCCGAGGGTGAAGTGCTGGACATCCTTGTGCAGCAACGGCGCGATAAGCGGGTTGAACCGCCCCGGGATTGCCGGAGGCCCCAACTCCTGAGAGGAAGGGGCTATCATGAGCAAGACGACAAACAAGTTTTCGCCTGAGGTTCGCGAGCGTGCGATCCGGATGGTGGTTGAGAATGAGGGTGGGCATGGCTCG
>JABMNR010000088.1 GCA_013203465.1 Alphaproteobacteria bacterium | reverse complement strand
GGTGATGCCGGGCGACAACGTGGCGATGGATGTGGAGTTGATCGCGCCGATCGCGATGGACGAGGGTCTGCGGTTCGCCATCCGCGAGGGTGGCCGCACCGTCGGGGCCGGCGTCGTCTCCAAGATTATCGAATAACGCTGAGAAAGGTGGAGCAGGCGCCCCGGTGGCCACGGTCGGGTTGATGGGGTGCCGACGTAGGAGTGTAGCTCAATTGGTAGAGCACCGGTCTCCAAAACCGGCGGTTGTGGGTTCGAGTCCCTCCGCTCCTGCCAAAGATGATACGAACCGTGAGGGCGCCGCCGGGAGCATCTGGCGTGCGCCGCTTGCGCTATGGCGCTCAAGGTGGGCATCGGGGAACAGGAACGAATAATGGCGAAGGTGAGTCCGGCTCAATTCGTACGTCAGGTGCGCCAGGAAGTTTCGCGTGTGACCTGGGCGAACCGGAAGGACACGGCGGTGGCCACCATGATGGTTTTCATCATGGTGTTCCTGGCGGCGATGTTCTTCTTGGCGGTCGATTGGGTTCTGTCGAACGCGGTGCAGTTTATCCTTGGACTCGGAGGCTGATCATGGCGATGCGATGGTACGTGGTGCACGTCTATTCCGGCTTTGAGAAGAAGGTTGCGCAGGCGGTCCGCGAGCAAGCGGTGTCGCAGGGCATGGAGGAATTCATCGGGGATGTGCTGGTGCCGACCGAGGAGGTCGTGGAGATGCGGCGCGGCGCCAAGGTCAGCTCTGAACGCAAGTTCTTTCCTGGCTACATCCTGGTTAAGATGGAATTGACGGACGAGAGCTGGCATATCGTGCAAAGCCAGCCAAAGGTGACCGGCTTTCTCGGCGGCAAGGGCAAACCCCAGCCGATCACCGAGAGGGAAGCTGAACGCATCATCAAGCAGGTGTCAGAGGGGGTTGATCGGCCGAAGCCATCCATCACCTTTGAGATCGGCGAACAAATTCGGGTCGCGGACGGACCCTTCGCCTCGTTCAACGGCTATGTCGAGGACGTGGACGAAGAAAAGACGCGACTCAAGGTGGCGGTGTCGATCTTTGGACGATCGACCCCGGTCGACTTGGATTTCACCCAGGTCGAGAAGGTCTGATTCCGGACCTCGCGGGATCGCGTGGCGGATTGTGGGAGGTTTGCCTCGAAGCCCTGGGGCGCCGCACCACGGTACGCAGATGAGGAAGGCAGTGAACGATGGCTAAGAAGATCGTCGGCTACATCAAGTTGGAGATTCCGGCCGGGGCGGCCAATCCGTCCCCACCGGTTGGCCCGGCGTTGGGCCAGCGCGGGCTCAACATCATGGAGTTCTGCAAGGCGTTCAACGCGGCGACCGAGAAGTTGGAAAAGGGAATGCCGATCCCGGTGGTGATCACCGCCTATGGGGATCGGACGTTCTCGTTTATCACCAAGACCCCGCCGGTGGCGCACTTCCTGAAGAAGGCCTCGGGCCTTCCGAAGGGCGCGCCGACACCGGGCAAGGCGACCGTCGGTCGGGTGACAATGGCGCAGGTGCGCGAGATCGCCGAAACCAAAATGCCCGACCTGAACGCGGTCGACATCGACGGTGCCATGGCGATGGTCAAGGGCTCGGCCCGCTCGATGGGCCTGGAAGTGGTGGAGTGACGACGATGGCGAAACATGGCAAGCGACTGCGTGAAGCCTATGCGGCGGTCGATCGTGCCGCGGCCTACGGTCTGGCCGAGGCGGTCAAGCTGGTGAAGGCTAACGCGAAGGCGAAATTCGACGAAACCGTCGAAATCTCAATGAACCTTGGCGTCGACCCGCGCCACTCCGACCAAATGGTGCGTGGCGTGGTCTCGCTGCCCCATGGGACGGGCAAGACGCTGCGCGTGGCGGTGTTCGCCAAGGACGCCAAGGCCGACGAGGCGCGCGAGGCGGGCGCCGATGTGGTGGGCGCCGAGGATTTGATGGAAAAGATTCAGGCCGGTCAGATGGATTTCGATCGGGTGATCGCGACGCCCGACATGATGGCGATCGTCGGACGGCTGGGTAAGGTGCTTGGCCCGCGCGGTTTGATGCCGAACCCGAAGCTGGGAACGGTAACCCCGAACGTCGCCGAAGCGGTACTGGCGGCCAAGGCCGGCCAGGTCGAGTTCCGGGTCGAGAAGGCCGGCATCGTGCACGCCGGTATCGGCAAGGCCAGCTTCAGTGAGGAGAACTTGGTGGCGAACGCGGCCGCCTTCGTGGATGCGATCCAGAAGGCGAAACCCGCTGGTGCCAAGGGAACTTATGTAAAGCGTGTGTCGGTCAGCTCAACCCATGGTGCGGGCGTGCGGATCGACACGGCGAGTCTCGGGTCCGCGGTCTCGGCCGCGACCTGAGTTAAGAACGACGGTATCGGATCGCGGTGGCGATCGGGTGCCGGAGTGGGAGCGGGTTTCGACCCGTTTCATCCTGTCCGAGACTACGGGCGGCCCGAGGGGAGACCCGACGGCCTTAAACATCGCCCGTACAGACGGGAGCGCCAACGAACACGGCTTCGGTCGGGCTTGTTGGACTTCTGGGACAGGCGAACGAGCGGAAACCTCGAACCATCGGGGGATCCACGTGCAACCGGATCGGAACACCTTTTGTGGACCGATCCAAACGGCGGAGATCAGAGGTGAACCGAACCGAGAAGGCCGAACTGGTCGACTCGCTTCGCCGGACATTCGAGCAGTCCGAGGTGGTCGTCATTACCCATCAGACGGGGTTGACGGTTGCCGAGGTTGAAGGATTGCGCGCGAAGGTCCGCGAAGCCGGAGCCGGCTATAAGGTCACCAAGAATCGGCTCGCCCGTCTCGCTCTGGAAGGCACACCGTACGAGAACCTTACCGATCAGTTCACCGGCCCGACGTCGATCACGACGTCAATCGATCCGGTGGCGGCGGCGAAGGCGATCGTCGAGTTCGCCAACTCGAACGACAAGGTCACCATCATCGGTGGCGGCCTTGGGGCAAAGCAACTCAACGTCGACGAGATCAAGGCTCTGGCCAAGATCCCGCCGCTCAATGAGTTGCGCGCCAAGTTGGTGGGCATGCTACAGACCCCGGCCTCGCGTATGGTCGGTGTCTTGACGGGCAGTGCCGGCAACCTCGCCCGCGTTCTCGCGGCGCGTGGCGAACAGTCAGAGTGAGGGCGGACGGACCGCTCTGTCTTCCAGAAGTTCCAACCAGGAGTGAAGAGAAATGGCTGATCTGGAGAAGCTCGTCGACGAGCTATCAAACCTGACCGTCCTTGAGGCGGCCGAGCTGTCGAAGCTGCTCGAGGAAAAATGGGGCGTGTCTGCGGCAGCCCCGGTCGCGGTCGCGGCGGCGGCTGGTGGCGCTGACGTCGCGGCGGCAGTCGAGGAGAAGACTGAATTCGACGTGATTCTCGCCAGTATTGGCGACAAGAAGATCAACGTCATTAAGGAAGTTCGTGCGATCACCGGTTTGGGCCTGAAAGAGGCCAAGGATCTGGTCGAGAGCGCGCCGAAGCCCGTCAAGGAAGGTGCCACCAAGGACGAGGCAGAGGCCCTTAAGAAGAAGCTGGAGGAGGCTGGCGCCACCGTCGAACTCAAGTGAGTTCACGGCTCTCCGGTAGATGATCGGCCGGGAGCGGCGCGCGTTCGTGCGTCCGCTCCCGAGCCGTTTCCCGATTCCGCCGACGATCGGACTTGATATCCGGTCGTCGACCGAGCCGGGAAATACGCTGGCCGAGACCACCGTTCTGGTGGGATCGGCCGGGCATGCCCAGGTTCCCCGATCAGCCCATCCTGGGTCGTTCGGGCCACGCGCGAGGTCGACGAGGTCGCAACATGGCAGTTTCCGCAGTCGGGTCCTTCACCAGTCGTAAACGGGTTCGCAAGAACTTCGGGCGCATCGCCGAGGTGTCGCCGATGCCGAACCTCATCGAGGTTCAGAAGAGCTCCTACGACGCCTTCCTGCAAATGGGCGTCGAGGCCCCGGATCGCGGCGATGTCGGTCTGCAGGCGGTGTTCAAATCGGTGTTCCCGATCCGGGATTTCTCGGAACGGGCGATGTTGGAGTTCGTTCGCTACGAGCTTGAGGAGCCGAAATACGATGTGGAGGAGTGCCAACAGCGCGGGCTTACCTATGCCGCGCCGCTGAAGGTGACGCTGCGTCTGGTGGTCTGGGACGTTGACGAGGAAACCGGCGCCAAGTCGATCCGCGACATCAAGGAGCAGGACGTCTACATTGGCGACATGCCCTTGATGACGGCTAACGGCACGTTCGT
>JABMNR010000087.1 GCA_013203465.1 Alphaproteobacteria bacterium | reverse complement strand
GGTGATGCCGGGCGACAACGTGGCGATGGATGTGGAGTTGATCGCGCCGATCGCGATGGACGAGGGTCTGCGGTTCGCCATCCGCGAGGGTGGCCGCACCGTCGGGGCCGGCGTCGTCTCCAAGATTATCGAATAACGCTGGACCCAACGCCCGGATTATCGGAAAACCCGGGGCGGGTTGTCGCCCCGGGTTTTTTGTGCCCGATTGACTGAGAAAGCGTTGATTTCTCCGAAATAAGGGGTTGACCCAGGGGGCCGGCGTCATTAGCTTCCGCACACCTTTTGGGGCTGGCTGTGACCGCGCTGGTTTGGGCGCCGGTCAAACGCAGTCTCGATGCTAGGAACTTCACCATTCCCAAAAGGCCGGAGCGGACGCGCACGAGTATTGCGCAACCGCTGCTTTATTTCGTCGCACCCGCTTTCGGGTGGGGCCGCTTAGGTATGGCGGTCGCCGAGTTAACGAGTTTGAGAGTAACGGTAGATGGACAGTCAAAACATCCGTATCCGCCTCAAGGCGTTCGATCACCGTGTGCTCGACCAGTCGACTGGTGAGATCGTCAATACGGCAAAGCGGACCGGCGCGCAGGTGCGTGGCCCGATCCCCCTGCCGACCAGGATCGAGCGCTTCACGGTGCTTCGTGGCCCGCATATCGACAAGAAAAGCCGGGAACAGTTCGAGATCCGTACCCATAAGCGGGTTCTCGATATCGTCGATCCGACACCGCAGACCGTGGACGCGCTGATGAAGCTCGACCTGGCCTCCGGCGTCGATGTTGAGATTAAGCTCTAAGGGAGCCGACGATGCGTTCCGGACTGATCGCACAGAAGGTTGGCATGACCCGCGTCTTCACGGACGAGGGCATGCATGTGCCTGTCACCGTTCTGAAGGTCGACAACTGCCAGGTCGTGGCGGTTCGTGATCAAGACAAAGACGGCTACGTCGCGTTGCAGCTTGGCGTTGGGTCGCGCAAGGTCAAGCGGACAACCCAGCCGATGCGCGGCCATTTCGCCAAGGCGAAGGTCGAGCCAAAGCGCAAGCTGGCCGAGTTCCGTGTCTCCAACGACGCGGTTCTAGAGGTCGGGGCCGAAATCGCGGCCGATCATTTCGTCGACGGTCAGAAGATCGACGTAACCGGCACATCGATCGGCAAGGGCTTCGCCGGTGCGATGAAGCGGCACAATTTCGCTGGATTGCGCGCCACCCATGGCGTGTCGCTCTCGCACCGCTCCCATGGCTCGACCGGTAACAATCAGGATCCGGGCCGGGTTTGGAAGGGCAAGAAGATGGCCGGTCACATGGGCGATGCCCGCGTGACGACGCAGAACTTGACGGTCGTGTCGACCGACCCGGAGCGTGGTCTGATCCTGGTCAAGGGGGCGGTTCCGGGTGCTGACGGCGGCTGGGTGCTGATCCGTGACGCGGTGAAGGTCGGTATGCCCGAGGGCGCGCCGTACCCCGCCTCGCTGCGGGCCGCAGGTGCCGATGGTGACGCGGCCGAAGAGACCGTGACCGAGAACGCCGAGCCGGTGGTAGAGGCGGCATCCGACATGGCCGACTCGAACCCGAGCGTGGACGCCACGACGGATGCGCGGATTGAAGACGGCGGGTCCGACGCGGGCGACGCCGAGAAAAAGGACTGAGGTCATGAAGTTGGCGGTGACCAATCTTGACGCGGAACAGACCGGCGAGATCGAGTTGGATGACTCGATCTTCGGGCTGGAGCCGCGTCGCGACATCCTGGCGCGCATGGTCAACTGGCAGTTGGCTAAGCGGCGTTCCGGGAACCACCAGGTCAAGACGATCTCCGACATTCGCGGCACCACGAAGAAGCCGTTCCGGCAGAAGGGCACCGGTCGCGCGCGTCAGGGATCGGTTCGCGCGACACAATTTCGCGGCGGTCAGACCGTGCATGGTCCGGTGGTTCGGGACCACGGTCATGAGCTGACCAAGAAGTTCCGCAAGCTCGGCCTGAAAATCGCCCTGTCGGCGAAGGCCAAGGCCGGTCAACTGGTGGTGCTCGACGAGGCCAAGGCCGACGAGCCGAAAACCAAGGCGCTGGCAGCCAAGCTCAAGGGGTTGGGGTGGACGTCGGTTCTGGTGATCGATGGCAACGAACTCGATCCCGGTTTCGCCCGCGCCGCGCGAAACATTCCGTTGGTCGACGTGCTGCCGCAGCAGGGCGCCAACGTTTACGACATTCTGCGACGGCATACCCTGGTCCTGACCAAGGGCGCTGTCGAGCAGCTGGAGGCGCGGCTGAAATGAGTATCCGTCCTTACAAGCCGAAACCGACCACGGTAAGCCAGGAGCGCGCGTTCGAACTGCTGCGGTCGCCGGTGGTCACCGAGAAGTCGTCGCTTGGCGGCGAGTTCGGGCAGGTCACGTTTAAGGTGCCTTTGGACGCCACCAAGCCGGAGATCAAGCTGGCGGTCGAACGGTTGTTCGAAGTGCAAGTGCGGGCCGTGAACACCCTGCGTGTCAAGGGCAAGACCAAGCGGTTCCGTGGCCGTCCCGGACGGCGTTCGGACTACAAGAAAGCCGTCGTGACGCTGGCCGAGGGTCAGTCGATCGACCTGGTTTCGGGAGTGTGACGTCATGGCGTTGAAAACATTTAACCCGACAACGCCGTCGCAGCGCCAGTTGGTCATCGTTGATCGTTCCGAGCTGTGGAAGGGCAAGCCGGTCAAGAAGTTGACCGAAGGCCTGACCAAGAAGGCCGGGCGCAACAATACCGGGCGGATCACCGCGCGGCGTCGGGGCGGCGGTCACAAGCGAACCTACCGCTTGATCGACTTCAAGCGTTTGAAGTTTGATGTCGTCGGCACGGTCGAGCGTTTGGAGTATGACCCGAACCGCACCGCGTTCATCGCGCTGATCACCTACGACGATGGTGAACAAGCTTATATCCTGGCGCCGCAGCGGCTGTCGGCGGGCGATAAGGTGATCGCCGGCGACCGGGTCGACGTGAAACCGGGCAACGCCATGCCGCTGCGCAGCATCCCCGTTGGCACCATCGTGCACAATGTCGAGATGAAGCCGGGTAAAGGCGGACAGATCGCCCGCTCGGCGGGAACCTATGTGCAGATTGTTGGCCGCGACTCCGGCTACGCGCTGCTGCGTCTCGCCTCGGGCGAGGTGCGGATGGTGCGCGGTGAGTGCATGGCGTCGGTTGGCGCCGTGTCGAACCCGGATCAGAAGAACATCAACCTTGGCAAGGCTGGACGGAATCGCTGGCTGGGTAAACGCCCGGCCGTGCGGGGTGTGGCCATGAACCCGGTCGATCACCCGCATGGCGGTGGCGAAGGCCGGACCTCGGGCGGCCGCCATCCGGTGTCGCCGTGGGGCAAGCCGACCAAGGGTAAGAAAACTCGCAGCAACAAGATGACCGACCGCCTGATCGTTCGGCGTCGGCGTAAGAAGTAGGGAGAGAGACGGTGGCTCGATCCGTTTGGAAGGGACCGTTCGTCGACGGTTATCTCCTCAGCAAGGCAGAGAAATCGCGTGAGTCCGGGCGCAATGAAGTGATCAGGACGTGGTCGCGGCGCTCGACGATCTTACCGCAGTTCGTCGGACTGACTTTCGGCGTGCATAACGGACACAAGTTCGTGCCGGTTCTGGTGACCGAGAACATGGTTGGGCACAAGCTCGGCGAGTTCTCGCCGACCCGGACCTACTACGGTCATGCCGCCGATAAGAAATCGCGGCGCTGAGGAGAGCAGGGCATGGGCAAGCAAGCAATCGCTCGACGGCTAGATGACAGCGAGGCCACGGCCGTGCTGCGCAATCTTCGGATCAGCCCGCAGAAATTGAATCTGGTCGCGCAGCTGATTCGAGGCCAAAAGGCGGACAAGGCATTGGCGGCTCTGACATTCTCCAAGCGTCGGATCACCAACGACGTGAAGAAAGCGTTGGAATCGGCGATCGCCAACGCCGAGAACAATCACCAGCTCGATGTCGATCGGCTTTATGTCAAGGAAGCCTATGTCGGCAAGAGCATCAGGATGAGCCGGATTCGCGCCCGAGCCCGTGGCCGCGTCGGCCGGATCATCAAGCCGTTCTCGCACCTGACCGTGGTCGTGCGTGAGCGCGAGGAGCAGAGCTGATGGGTAATAAAGTCAACGCGATCGGGTTGCGGCTCGGTATCAACCGCACTTGGGACTCGCGCTGGTTCGCGTCGAAAAATTTCGCCGAGCTGCTGCACCAGGACATTGAGCTGCGCCGTTACCTGCAAAAGCGACTGAAGCAGGCGGGCATCAGCCGCATCGTGATCGAACGGCCGGCCAAGCGGGCACGCATCACCATTTATTCGGCTCGGCCGGGCGTGGTGATCGGCAAGAAGGGCCAGGACATCGAGAAGCTGCGCCAGGACCTGTCCAAGATGACCGGGACCGAAGTCACGCTGAATATCGTCGAGATCCGCAAACCGGAGATCGATGCCAAGTTGGTGGCCGAGAACATCGCCCAGCAGTTGGAGCGCCGAGTGGCGTTTCGCCGGGCGATGAAGCGGGCGGTTCAATCTGCCATGCGGCTCGGTGCCCAGGGCATCCGGATCAACTGTGGTGGCCGACTTGGCGGCGCCGAGATCGCGCGGACCGAGTGGTACCGCGAGGGGCGGGTGCCGCTGCACACTCTGCGCGCCGATATCGACTATGGCGAGGCGACCGGCTTCACCACCTATGGCACCTGCGGTGTGAAGGTCTGGGTCTTCAAGGGCGAGATCATGGCGCACGACCCGATGGCGCAGGAAAAGCGTCTGACCGAACAGCAGCCGGGCTCTGGTTCCGGCGGCGGTCATCGCTGAGCTGACGGGCAAGTCGAGAGGATAGGACGATGCTGTCTCCGAAGCGTACCAAGTTCCGGAAAGCTCACAAGGGCCGGATCCACGGTTTGGCCAAGGGTGGGACTGACTTGAACTTCGGCGCCTACGGTCTCAAGGCGACCACTCCGGCGCGGGTGACCGCGCGTCAGATAGAGGCGGCGCGCCGTGCGATCACCCGCCATATCCGACGGGCTGGACGTGTGTGGATCCGGATCTTCCCGGATGTACCGGTGTCGTCGAAGCCGGCCGAGGTTCGGATGGGCAAGGGCAAGGGCACACCTGAGTTTTGGGTATGCCGGGTTAAGCCGGGCCGGATCATGTTCGAGCTGGACGGAGTGCCACGGGATTTGGCGCAGGAAGCGTTTCGGTTGGCGGCGATGAAGCTACCGGTGGACACCCGGTTCGTGACGCGGCTTGGCGAATAGGCCGCGGGAGAGACGAGAGATGCCGAACAAGATCGCTCAAGACCTGCGGACCAAGACGCGGGATCAGTTGAAGGACCAGCTGCTGCAGCTGCGTAAGGAGGCGTTTAACCTGCGCTTCCAGAAGGCGGGCGGTCAGCTTGAGAACACCAGCCGCGTCCGGCAGGTGCGGCGTGAGATCGCGAAGATCAAGACGGTTATGGGCGAAAAGCCCAAGACCGACGCCGCGGCCTGAAGCGGTAGCGAGAGGTAGGAGAGAGAAATGCCGAGGCGAGTTCTCCAGGGCAGCGTCGTGAGCGACAAGGGCGACAAGACGATTGTCGTGACTGTGCAACGACGGGTCATGCACCCGCTCTATAAGAAGTTCATCACCCGCTCGAAGCGGTTCGCAGCGCACGACCCGGAGAACCGGTTCAAGCAGGGTGACACGGTTCGAATTGTTGAATGTCGGCCGGTTTCGAAATCGAAGCGGTTCGAGGTTGTCTACGACGA
Organism: Alphaproteobacteria bacterium; assembly: GCA_013203465.1. Lineage (GTDB taxonomy): Bacteria > Pseudomonadota > Alphaproteobacteria > Thalassobaculales > Thalassobaculaceae > JABMNR01. The sequence continues at coordinate 21,166 of JABMNR010000087.1, read as the reverse complement.
CACCACGACCGTCTCGGACGCGTGATTCGGTCTAGTACCTGGATTTAGGAGTCTTCGACGATGATTCAGATGCAGACGAACCTCGAGGTCGCCGACAATTCCGGCGCACGGAGGGTGCAGTGCATCAAAGTGCTCGGCGGATCGAAGCGCAAGGTCGCGTCGGTCGGCGATGTGATTGTCGTCTCGGTCAAGGAGGCGATTCCACGTGGCCGCGTGAAGAAGGGCGACTTGCACCGAGCGGTTATCGTTCGTACCGCCAAGGAAATCCGCCGTCAGGATGGCTCGGCCATCCGGTTCGACAGTAATGCCGCCGTGCTGATCAACAAGCAGGGCGAGCCGATCGGCACGCGTATTTTCGGCCCAGTCACCCGTGAGCTGCGGGCGAAGCAGTTCATGAAGATTATTTCGCTGGCTCCGGAGGTGCTGTGATGGCGGCGCGCATCAAAAAAGGTGACCGGGTGGTGGTTATCACCGGCCGCGACAAAGGCAAGTCCGGCGAGGTCCTTCGGGTGATCACGAGCGAGAATCGAGTGGTCGTGCAGGGCGCCAACATGATCAAGCGCCACCAGCGCCCGACGCAGACGGCGCAGGGCGGTATCATTGAGCGCGAGGCGGCGTTGCATGTTTCTAACGTGATGCATGTCGACCCGAAGTCGGGGGAGCCGACGCGCGTAGGTTTCAAGGTGCTGGACGACGGACGCAAGGTGCGAGTCGCCAAGCGCTCCGGCGAAACCATTGATGCTTGAGCCGAAAGACGGAGAACGGACAATGGCTCGGTTGAGAGAAATTTACCACACCACGATCCGCCCAGAGATGATGACGGCTCTTGAGTACAGCAACCTGTTCGAGGTTCCGCGTCTTGAGAAAGTCGTAATCAACATGGGCGTTGGTGAGGCGGTTCAGGATTCCAAGAAGATCCAGGCTGCGGTCGATGACCTGACCCGGATCAGCGGCCAGAGGCCGGTTGTGTCTCGCGCTAAGAAGTCGATCGCGGGCTATAAGCTGCGTGAAGGTATGCCGATCGGCGTCAAGGTGACCTTGCGCCGGGAGCGGATGTACGAATTCGTCGACCGGTTGGTGAATATCGCCCTGCCGCGGGTTCGGGATTTTCGGGGGTTAAACCCGAAATCTTTCGACGGCCGCGGTAACTTCTCGATGGGCGTGAAGGAGCAGATCGTGTTTCCGGAAGTCGACTACGACAAGGTCGACACCATTCGGGGCATGGACATCATCGTTGTGACCACGGCGAAGACGGACGACGAGGGGCGCGAGTTGCTCAAGCGCTTCCAGTTTCCGTTCGTCAACTGACCGGGTCGGAGGACGTTATGGCTAAGAAGAGTGCCATCGAGAAGAACAACCGCCGCCGTAAATTGGTGGAGCAGCAAGCTGGAAAACGTGGCCGCCTCAAGGCGATCGCGATGGACCGGTCGCTGCCGATCGAGGAGCGGTTTCAGGCGCAGTTGGCGTTACAGCAGTTGCCTCGTAATGGGGCCAAGGCGCGTGTGCGTAACCGCTGCGAGTTGACTGGGCGCCCGCGTGGCGTCTACCGCAAATTCAAGCTCTCGCGAATCGCGCTTCGGGATCTCGGCTCGGCGGGCCAGATTCCCGGAATCGTGAAGTCGAGCTGGTAGGAAGGAGGAACGGTCGATGTCAATGAGCGATCCTCTCGGGGACATGCTGACCCGTATCCGCAACGGCCAACACGCCCACAAGTCGGTCGTGAATACGCCGGCGTCGCGGTTACGTTCCAACGTGCTCGAGGTGTTGAAGCGTGAAGGCTTTATCCGTGGTTACCAGCAAGACGAGGTTCGTGCCGGTATCTCCGAGATCAAGATCGAGCTGAAGTATTTCGAGGGTGAGCCCGTGATCAAGGAGATCAAACGCGTGTCCCGGCCAGGCCGGCGCGTCTACTCCAAGATCAAGGACTTGCAGCGCGTATACAACGGTTTGGGGATCGCGATTCTGTCGACACCTCAGGGCGTGATGTCGGACAACGAGGCGCGCGCGGCCAACGTCGGCGGCGAAGTCCTGTGTCAGATTTTCTGATCGGAGGCGATGATGTCTCGTATCGGTAAAAACCCGGTGGCGGTCCCCGACGGCGTGTCGGTGGAACTCGCGGCCGACGCCATCAAGGTAAAGGGTAAGCTCGGTGAGCTGTCCGCGCCGGTGTCGAGCGAGGTCGAGGTTAAGGTTGACGGCAACGTCATCTACGTCTCGCCACGAAACGAAAGCAAGAGAGCGCGCGCCTTGTGGGGAACCACCCGGGCGTTGGTGAACAACATCGTCACCGGCGTGACGGAGGGCTTCACCGTGAACCTCGAGATCAACGGCGTGGGCTATCGCGCCGCCGTTGAGGGTAAGGAACTGGTGCTTGCGCTCGGTTACAGTCACCCGATCCGGTACCCGATCCCTGACGCCGTCACCATGAAGTGCGAGCGGCCGACGGTCATCGCGATCAGTGGCGCGGACAAGCAGCAGGTCGGCCAGATCGCCGCGGAAATTCGCAGCTATCGTCCGCCGGAGCCGTTTAAGGGCAAGGGCGTAAAATACGCGAACGAGATCATCCTCCGCAAGGAAGGCAAGAAGAAGTAGAAGGAGACGACGAATGCTTTCCTCAAAGGAACTGTTCAAGCGCCGGCAGGTGCGCACCCGCAGCGATATTCGCCGTAAGGCGAATGGCCGGCCGCGGCTATCGGTGTTCCGTTCTTCCAAGAACATCTACGCGCAGGTCATCGACGATCTTGACGGCCGGACCCTGGTCGCCGCGAGCACCTTGGAAAAGGATATAAAGGCCAAGCTAAAGACCGGCGCGGACAAGGACGCCGCCGTCGAGGTTGGCAAGCTGGTCGCCGCACGTGCGATCGCGCAGGGGCTGAGCGAGGTCGTGTTCGACCGCGGCGGCTACATTTATCACGGTCGCGTCAAGGCGCTCGCGGATGCGGCGCGCGACGCGGGTCTGAAGTTTTAAAGGGGCCAAGGCATGGCACGTTCGGATAGGCAAGACCGGGGCCGCAATGAGCGGAATCGAGAAGATTCCGACATCATTGAGAAGCTCGTCGGTATCAACCGTGTGGCCAAGGTGGTCAAGGGTGGTCGGCGCTTCGGCTTCGCGGCGATCGTGATCGTGGGCGATCAGCGCGGCCGTGTCGGCCATGGCGCCGGCAAGGCACGCGAAGTGCCCGAGGCGATCCGCAAGGCGACCGAACAGGCCAAGCGCTCGATGATCCGTGTTCCGCTGCGTGAGGGTCGGACCCTGCATCATGACATTGACGGCCGCTATGGCGCGGGCCGTGTGACGATGCGGTCGGCGCCGGCCGGTACCGGTATCATTGCCGGCGGTCCGATGCGCGCGATCTTCGAGGCGCTGGGTGTGCATGACGTGGTCGCCAAGTCGATCGGCACCTCGAACCCGCACAACATGATCAAGGCAACGTTCGAGGCGCTTAAGAACATGCAGGCGCCACGGTCTATCGCCGCCAAGCGCGGCAAGAAAGTGGCCGAGATTTTCGGGCGCCCGGTCGGCGGCGAGGCTGAGGCTGACGCCGACGTCGCGGCCGCCGCCAGCGAATGACATTGGTCTGACGGAGACGCGTGATGGCGGATAAAAAAGGCACGGTAACAGTGCGCCAGACCCGTAGCGGCCTTGGCCGTAAGAAAGATCAGCAGGGCACCCTGATCGGCCTTGGGCTTGGCAAGCTGAATCGGACCCGTACGCTGGAGGATACGCCTGCGGTGCGCGGCATGATCGATAAGGTGAAACACCTGGTTGTGGTGGTCGACCAGGTCTGAACGGCCCTGGCCGCAAGGAACGCGGCGCGCACGGTACGGGCGCGCGAGCTGAGGAATGAGTCATGCGACTGAACGAATTGACCGACAATCCTGGAGCGACAAAGCCGCGCAAGCGGATTGGGCGCGGCACCGGCTCCGGCACCGGCAAGACAAGCGGCAGGGGTCATAAGGGCCAGAAGGCGCGAAGCGGCGTGGCGATCAACGGCTTCGAGGGCGGCCAGATGCCGCTCTACCGCCGTTTGCCCAAACGCGGGTTCACCAATATATTCCGCAAGCAGTTCGACGCGGTGAATATCGGCCGGGTCCAGCTTGCCATCGATGCCGGTAAGCTGGACATCTCCAAGCCGGTTGACGCCGCGGCCCTGCGCGAAGCTGGTTTGGTGGGGAAGGCGAAGGATGGAGTGCGCCTCCTTGCCAAGGGCGAGTTGAATGCCAAAGTGAACTTCCATGTGGCCGGCGCTTCAAAGGCGGCGGCGGCCGCGGTGGAGAAGGCTGGGGGCTCGGTTACGCTCCCGGAAGCCGCCGCTGCAAGCAAAGCCGCCGCTGCAAGCAAAGCGGACGCCTAATGCCGCTGTCGGCGGGTTCCCGCCGGATGACAGACGCCAGACGCTAGGACGACACCATGGCCTCTAGTGCCGAGCAGTTCGCCTCGCAGATCAACTTCGGTGCCTTTGGCAAGGCAACCGAGCTGAAGAAACGCATATGGTTCACCCTGGCGTGCCTCGTTGTCTATCGGCTCGGCACCTATATTCCGCTTCCGGGCATTGATCCGACGGTGTTGGCAGAAATCTTCAGCCAGAACCAAGGCGGCATTATCGGCATGTTCGATATGTTCTCCGGCGGCGCTCTCAGCCGGATGACGATTTTCGCCTTGAACATCATGCCGTATATCTCGGCCGCCATCATCATGCAGCTGATGACGGCGGTAAGCCCGAACCTGGAAGCCCTCAAGAAGGAGGGCGAGACCGGGCGGAAAAAGATCAACCAATACACTCGCTATTTGACAGTGCTGCTGGCCGCCGTGCAGGCCTATGGCATTTCGGTCGGTCTTGAGGGGATGCAGGGGTCGACCGGGAACGCGGTGATGAACCCGGGCGTCTTCTTCCGGGCGACGACGGTCATCACGCTGGTCGGCGGGACCATCTTCCTGATGTGGCTTGGCGAGCAGATCACCGCGCGTGGCGTCGGCAACGGGATATCGCTTATTATTTTCTCGGGCATTGTCGCCAACCTGCCAGTGGCTTTGGCGGGCACGCTCGAGCTTGGCCGTACCGGCGCGCTGTCGACACTGTTCATTCTGTTCCTGCTGGTGATGGCGGTTGGCGTCATCGCGTTCATCTGCTTCATCGAACGGTCGCAGCGCCGGATCATTGTGCAGTATCCCAAGCGGCAAGTGGGCAACCGCATGTTCGGTGGCGAAAGCTCGCATCTGCCCTTGAAGCTGAATGTCTCCGGCGTGATTCCACCGATCTTCGCGAGCTCCCTGCTGTTGATGCCGGTCACGGTTGCCAGTTTCTCGGCCACCAGTGGAAACGGCCCCGAGTGGCTGATCACGCTCACATCCCTGTTGGGCCAGGGCCAACCGCTGTATCTCGCGCTCTACATTGGGTTGATTGTGTTCTTCGCCTTCTTCTACACGGCGATTGTGTTCAATCCCCAGGAGACGGCGGACAATCTGCGCAAGTACGGCGGCTTCATTCCCGGCATTCGGCCCGGCAAGAACACCGCCGATTATCTGGACTATGTCCTCACGCGCCTGACAGTGGCGGGCGCCGCGTATCTGGCGCTGGTTTGCATCATGCCGGAAATCCTGACCAGCCAATACTCGGTGCCGTTCTATTTCGGCGGTACCAGTCTCCTGATCGTTGTGACGGTCACCATGGACACGGTGACCCAGGTTCAGTCGCATCTGCTCGCGCACCAGTATGAGGGACTGATCAAGAAGTCGAAGATCAGGGGAAAGCGCGGATGAACCTGATTATCTTGGGGCCTCCGGGCGCCGGCAAGGGAACCCAGGCCAAGCGTCTGGAAGAGAAGTTCGGGGTAAAGCAGTTGTCGACCGGCGAGATGCTGCGCGCGGCGGTAGCCTCGGGCTCGCCGATTGGGAAAGAGGCGAAGGCTGTGATGGATGCCGGTCTGCTGGTGTCCGACGACATCATGATCCGCATGATTTCGGAGCGCGTCGACCAGCCGGACTGCACCCGGGGGTTTATACTGGATGGATTTCCGCGCAACGTCGCCCAAGCCAAGGCGCTGGACGTGATGTTGGCGGATAAGGGATTGGCGATCGATCACGTGGTCGAGTTCAAGGTCGACGAGGACGCGATGATCGATCGTATCCTCAGGCGTGCGGCCGAGGAAGGCCGCAGCGACGACAACGAGGAGACCTTGCGGAAGCGCATGGCGGTTTATCGCGAACAAACCGCGCCGATTATCCCGTACTACCGGGACAAAGGTGCGCTGAAGACAATCGACGGCATGGCGCCGATGGACGCGGTGACGGCCGAGTTGGAAATAGCGTTGGGTGCCGGGTAAACGGGCTCGAATGTGGAAGTTGACTGGTTGACTTGGAACCGAGCTTGCCTATAATCCGCAACCTTGGATCAGCGGGTTTCAAGCGCGGACCGACGAGGGACCGAAAGGTTGCTCGTGTGGTGCCGCGTTTGGTGTTGGAGATCCCGACTTTAGAGTGAGGAGAGACGGCGTGGCGCGCATCTCTGGCGTGAATATTCCGACGCAAAAACGCGTTGTAATTGCTTTGACCTACATTCACGGAATTGGCCGGACCGCGGCCGGCAGGATATGCACCGAAGTGGGCATCCCGACCGAACGCCGAGTCCACGAGATGACCGAGGATGAGTTGTCCCGGCTTCGCGAGGCGATTGACCGCGATCAGGTGGTCGAGGGCGATTTGCGGCGACAGACCGCGATGAGCATTAAGCGTTTGATGGATCTTGGTTGCTACCGAGGTCTTCGGCACAGAAAGGGACTTCCGGTCCGTGGTCAGCGCACACATACGAACGCGCGGACCCGCAAGGGCCCGGCCAAACCGATCGCCGGTAAGAGGAAGTAACTCGTTAACCGGCCCACCGTAAGCACACACCGCCTTGGGAATAGTATCAGGGCGTTGCAAGGGGATTGAGACCATGGCGAAGCAACCGACGCAGGCCCGCGTCCGCCGTCGCGAGAAAAAGAACATCACGTCCGGCGTGGCGCATGTGAGTGCCACGTTCAACAACACGATGATCACCATCTCCGACGCCCAGGGCAACGCTATTTCGTGGTCGTCGGCCGGCACCATGGGCTTCAAGGGGTCGCGCAAGTCTACCCCGTATGCCGCTCAGATGGCCGCCGAGGACGCCGGACGCAAGGCTGCCGAACACGGCATGAAGACCCTTGAAGTCGAGGTCTCCGGGCCGGGCTCGGGCCGTGAGTCAGCGTTGCGTGCCTTGCAGACAGTGGGTTTTCAGGTGTTGTCGATTCGCGATGTGACGCCGATCCCGCACAACGGGTGTCGGCCGCGCAAGCGCCGCCGCGTCTGATCGCCGTTAGCCGCCCATCGAGGGCGGGTGGAGATCATCGGGTCGTGTGACCCGTATTTGCCCTTCTCGCGGCGTACCGTCCGTCCCTCCCGGACCAAGGCGCCGTTTTATCGAATGAGGTTCGCGCCGTGATTCAAAAGAACTGGCAGACGTTGATCAAGCCGAACAAGCTCGACATTCAGCCGGGTTACGATCCCAAGCGCACGGCCACCGTGGTTGCCGAGCCGCTTGAGCGCGGCTTTGGCCTGACCCTCGGCAACGCCTTGCGGCGGATTCTGTTGTCGTCACTGCAAGGTGCGGCGATCACCGCAATTCAGATCGATGGGGTCCTGCACGAGTTCTCCAGCGTTGCCGGCGTGCGTGAGGATGTGACCGACATCGTCCTCAACATCAAGGCGATCGGGATCAGGATGCAGGGCGATGGCCCGAAGAAGATGCGCCTCAAGGCCGACGGCCCGGGTGAGGTGACCGCCGGCATGATCGAGACCGTTGGCGACATCGCAATCATGAACCCTGAGCACGTGATCTGTACTCTTGATCGCGAGGCCAAGCTGTCGATGGAACTGACCGTCGAGACCGGCAAGGGCTACGTTCCAGCCAACGCCAACCGTCAGGAGGACGCGCCGATCGGTTTGATCCCGGTCGATGCGGTGTTCAGCCCGGTGCGTCAGGTTGCGTATAAAGTTGAGAACACGCGCGTTGGTCAGGTTACCGATTATGACAAGCTGTCGATGACGGTCGAGACCGACGGATCGCTGACTCCGGAAGATTCGGTGGCCTATGCCGCGCGAATCCTGCAGGACCAGTTGCAGTTGTTCGTTAACTTCGAAGAGCCGAGCCATCGTTCGGAGACTGAAGAAGCGCACGATTTGCCGTTCAACCGCAACTTGCTGCGCAAGGTCGATGAGCTTGAGTTGTCGGTCCGCTCGGCCAATTGCCTGAAGAACGACAATATTGTCTACATTGGCGATCTGGTTCAGAAGACCGAACCGGAAATGCTGCGGACCCCGAACTTCGGGCGCAAGAGCCTCAACGAAATCAAGGAGGTTCTGTCCTCCATGGGATTGTCGTTGGGCATGGAGATCACGAATTGGCCGCCCGAGAATATCGAGGAGTTGGCCAAGCGTTTGGAAGAGCCGTACTGAGTCGGCGGCGCGAGACCGAGGAGATCGAGAGATGCGTCACGGCAATAGCGGGCGGAAGCTGCATCGCACCGCCAGCCACCGCAAAGCGATGTTCAAGAACATGGCGGCGGCCCTAATTAAACACGAGCAGATCGTCACCACCCTGCCCAAGGCGAAAGAGCTGCGGCCGGTGGTGGAAAAGATGATCACACTGGCCAAGCGCGGCGATTTACACACCCGCCGGTTGGTGTTCAATCGTCTGCGCGACGACGGTATGACCAAGAAGCTGTTCGAGGTTCTGGCGGATCGCTACAAAGATCGGGCCGGTGGTTACACCCGCGTGCTCAAGGCGGGTTTCCGCTATGGCGACGCGGCGCCGATGGCGGTGATCGAATTGGTCGACCGGGACGAGGACGCACGCGGTAAGGATTCGGGACCGGTGTTCAACGCCGAAGAGGTGGTGGAAGCCAGCGCAATGCCGGCGGCTATCTGACACCACGACCGAACGACGGATGTCGGATGGGCGGCCTCGGGCCGCCCTTTCGCGTTTAGGCGATCAGTCCGCCATGTCGAGAAAGGCCGCGACCTCAAACAGCTCCTGGTCATCCGGATGGGCATGCAACAGGGCCTTGAGGTCATCGGCGGCGATCGCGGCGGCCATGTCCTCGCCTTCGCGCCGCCACGTCAGCGCCATGTTGGCCGATGCCTTCGCCTGGGCCAGACGGATCGTCGGATCGTCGTCCTCACCGACCGAGAGTGCGGTCAGCTCATCATAGATCAGCTGTGCCTCACCGAGAGCGTTCGCTCCGCACAGATCGGTGATCAGGTTGAAGGCGGCTTCGGCCAGCCGTCGTCGCACCGGTAAGCCGGCTTCCGACATCCGTGAGAGCGAGGCCAGCGCCCGGTAGGATCGCTCCGCTGGTTCGAGGTGCCCGCGGGTGCCAAGGCCGGTGACCATGGCGAACGCCCCCTCGGCGGCGAGATCGATCAGCTCGCGCTGGTCCGGGTTGCGCCGAGCGGCGGCGATGAGGCTGTCGAGCGCCACCAGACTCTTGTCGGGATCGTTCCGAGTGGCGGCGTGGGCGATGCTGTTGAACATACCGCGTGCGTGCTGGTGCCGGACGGCGGAGACGGTCGGTTGCGCGGTTTCGATCCTGGCCAGCTCGGCCAAAGCCAGGCGGGCTTCGCGCGGTTGGTTCACCTCCAGCGCCAGCGCCACCAGATTGGCGGCCGCTTTGGCGCGCGCGCTGGCCAGATCGGTATCCTCCGTGTGGGCTTCGCCTAGCGAAGCGACCGCGCGATAGATCAACAGGGCTTCGCTGAGTCCATTCGCGACCCGTGCCTCCGCCAGGATCAGGTCGACCGAAGCCTCGGCGAACGCTCGGCGTGGTAATGGGTCATCGTCGAAACGTGCCGTCAATCCGCCAAGGAACGTATGGGCCGAGCGAACCAAGTCGAGGGCGCCGGCGGCGCGTCCCACAGCGGCAAGGTGTAAGGTGCCACTGACAGCGGCCTGGATGACCTCGTTGTCACCGTCATGCCGATGGCACAGCGTGACCAGCGCTTCAAAGGCACGGCGTGCCGCCTCCAAATCGGGTTCGCTCGTCGTGGCGTCGGCGATGGTTCTCGCGGCCTGATGGGCTTCGTCGGCGGCCCGGTTGTCGTGGCCCGGCGCGGTCGTCACCGTGCCCCCCTATCTGTGATGACGAAGCCTCACACTCCGCCTTTGCGCTTGCATCTTCTGCCCCTAAATAGGAACGGTAACACAGCGCCAGGCGGCTTCAACCGAGGGAATGACGAGCGCGATGGATGGATACGGTCGATGATGACAGGTTGTGAACGGTTGAGACGGTTGGCGTTTGCCCGCTCCGGCATTTTCTTTTGCCTCGCCGTCGTGGCCATGGCGGTTGCCGCCGAGCCGATCCCGGCGGCCCACGCGGACTCCAGCGATCCGAGAGTCCCACGCGACCGGGGTGAAATCGCGCTGACCTTCGCGCCCTTGGTCAAACGGGTTGGCCCTGCCGTGGTCAACGTCTACACCAGCACCACGGTCAACCGTCGCCCGCGGCTGTCACCGTTGTTCGACGACCCGTTCTTCAAGCGGTTCTTCGGTGACGTGATGCCCCACCTGCCGGAACGCCGCCAACAAGCGAGCTCGCTTGGCTCCGGTGTTATCGTCGACGCGGCGGGTGTGATCTTGACCAACAACCACGTCATCGACGGCGCCGACACCATCACCGTGGTGTTGAGCGACCGGCTCGAGTTCGAGGCCGAATTGTTGCTGGCGGACCCCAAGACCGATCTCGCCGTGCTGCGGATTGATGCCGGCGCCGAAAGCTTGCCGCATGTGGCGTTGCGTGATTCCGACGAGTTGGAGGTCGGCGATCTGGTGTTGGCGATCGGCAATCCCTTTGGCGTCGGCCAAACGGTGACCATGGGCATCGTCTCGGCCCTGGCACGCACCAATGTGGGCATCTCCGACTACAGCTTCTTCATCCAAACCGATGCCGCGATTAACCCCGGCAATTCCGGCGGCGCCTTGATTGGGGTGAATGGCAATTTGGTGGGAATCAACACCGCGATCTACTCGAACCAGGGCGGGCGCCAGGCCGGCTCGGTCGGTATCGGGTTCGCCGTACCATCCAACATGGCGCGGGCGGTGTTGCGGGCGGCCCAAGGGGGCAAGGTGGTGCGCCCCTGGCTTGGCGCCCGGTATCAGAGCGTGACCAGCTATCTGGCCCAGGGTCTGGGATTGGATCGGCCCGCGGGCGCCTTGATCAGCGAGGTTCTCCCCGGTGGACCGGCTGATGCGGCCGGGTTGCGGACGAGCGACGTGGTGATCGCGGTCGACGATCGCGAAGTGGCGGATGCCGGAGCCTTGCGGTACCGCGTAGGCACGCGGGAGCCGGGGGATCGGGTCGAGTTGCAAATCATTCGCGATGGTCGGCTGTTGCGCTCGCCGTTGGTGTTATTGGCGCCCTTGGATGATCCGCCGTCGAACGTGACGGATCTGGCGGGCCGTCACCCCTTCGCCGGAGCACGGGTGGCGAATCTATCTCCCGCCTTCGCCTTGGAAGAGAGTTTCGATCCACTCGACAGTGGGGTCGTGGTGTTGGGCGTGAGTAGTCGATCACCGGCCGAGCGTCTCGGGTTGCGCCGCGGCGATCTCGTGGTCGCGGTCAACGACAGGCCGGTCAAGGAGGTCCAGGAGTTGGATCGGGTGCTGCGTGCCGCGAACGGTGATTGGGTGTTGTCGATCCGGCGTGACGACCAGGTACTTACCACCCGGATCAAGAGGTAGACTGCGGCCCATGAGCTTGTTCGAGAGTCAGGCACCGCGTCCGCTGGCCGATCGGTTGCGCCCGGATCGGCTGGATGTGGTGGTCGGCCAGGATCATCTGCTGGGGGCTGAAGGGCCGATCGGGCGCATGCTGGCCAAGGGCCGGCTTGCCTCGATGATCCTGTGGGGACCGCCCGGCTGCGGCAAGACGACCATCGCGCGATTGCTGGCGGAACGCGCCGATCTTGAGTTCACGCCGCTGTCGGCGGTGTTCTCCGGGGTTGCCGACCTGAAGAAGATATTCGAGGCGGCGCGCGGTTTGCGCGCGTCCGGGCGCGGCACATTGTTGTTCGTTGATGAAATCCACCGCTTCAACCGAGCGCAACAGGACGGCTTCCTGCCGGTGGTCGAGGACGGCACCATCACCTTGGTTGGAGCCACCACGGAGAATCCGAGCTTCGAGTTGAACGCGGCGCTGTTGTCGCGCTGTCAGGTGTTCGTGCTGCGCCGGTTGGACGATGCGGCACTTGACCAGCTGCTGGCGCGCGCGGCCGAGGAGGAGGGGCGTTCCTTGCCGGTCACCGAGGACGGCCGCGCCGCCTTGCGGGCGATGGCCGATGGCGACGGGCGCTTCTTGCTCAATCTGGCGGAAGAGATATTCCAGGCGGCTCCAACGGCGCCGCTTGACACCGCCGGCGTGGCCGCCGCCGTCTATCGCCGGGCGCCGGTCTACGACAAGAACCGGGAGGAGCATTACAACCTCATCAGCGCGCTGCATAAGTCCTTGCGCGGCTCGGACCCGGACGCGGCGCTGTATTGGCTGCACCGCATGCTGATCGGTGGGGAGGATCCGGCCTATATCCTGCGTCGGCTGACTCGGTTCGCGGTTGAGGATGTGGGCTTGGCCGAACCGCAGGCGGTGACCCAGGCGATCGCGTGCTGGGAGACCTATGACCGGATCGGCTCACCGGAAGGCGACCTGGCGATCAGCCAGCTTGTCCTGCATCTCGCGACCGCGCCAAAGTCGAATGCCGCCTACAAGGCGCATGGTGCCGCCGCGCGGGCGGCCAAGGAGACCGGCTCTCTGATGCCGCCGGCACACATCCTCAACGCCCCGACCAAGCTGATGAAGCAGCTTGGATACGGGGCCGGATACGCCTACGACCACGACGCCGAGGACGGGTTTTCCGGCCAGAACTATTTCCCCGATGGCATGGAGCGGCACCGCTTCTACCGGCCGGTCGAGCGTGGCTTCGAGCGCGAAATCAAGAAGCGGGTGGACTACTTCGACAAGCTGCGGGCCAGGCGTCAGGCTGGCGGCGGTGACGGCGATGGAGATGGAAGCGGGGACGCGTGAGCCTGCCGTTCGATGTTGTCTTTGGCATTGACTGGTCGGGCTCGAAGGCAACCCGGCTTCCGGGATTGCGGGTCGCGGTGTGCACGCCCGGAGACGCTCCGCCGGTATTGCTATCTGGGCCACGCGCGGACGGCTTGTGGCGGCGGATGGATGTGCTGGGGATGCTGGTCGACCGTATCGAGGCGGGTGAGCGCGTGCTTGCCGGCTTCGATTTCGCCTTCGCTTACGCGTTCGAGGATATGGGGGCGTATTTTCCCGGGCTGCCGGATGCCCCGAGCGATATCCGGGCGTTGTGGGCCTATGTCGAACGGCTGTCTCGCGATGCGCCGGACCTCTATGGCGGTGCGGTCTACGCAGCGGGCTCTCCAGTTGCCGAACACTACCTGACCCCGGCGGGGCGGGGAAACCGCTACACTCACCGTCGTCGCGCCACCGAGACGGCCTGTGCCGCCGTCACCAGCCCGCATCCGGTGTTCAAATGCGTGGGGGCGGCCAACGTGGGCACCGGTTCGCTCGCCGGTATGCGGTTTCTGCATCGGCTGAAGACGGCTTTGGATGATCGGGTGACGGTGTGGCCATTCGACGGGATCGTCCCGAAACCCGCTATGGTGTGCGAAATCTTTCCGCGCCTTGCTGTCAAGCAGGCCTGCCTCGATCCGACACGTTGGCGGGAATCTGGTGTGGTTGACGCGGTTCTGTGTCATCACGGCTCCATGGCCTACACTGGCGACGAGCCGCTCGATACCGAAGATAAGGCTGATGCCGTCATGGCGGCGGCGGCGCTTCGGGCGCGTGCGGCGATGAACGCCGTTTGGCAGGCACCATCAAAGCAGCCGGCGGCCGCGCGCGAAGGCTGGATATTCGGTGTGACCTGAGCTAAGCCGGGCAGATCATGAAGATGCTGCTCGCAGTCGCCCTCGGCGGCGCTCTAGGCGCCGTCGCGCGCTACAAGACAATTGGCTGGATGAGCCATTTGGCCGGCCATGGATTTCCGTGGGGAACGCTGGTCGTCAATGTCGTGGGGTGTTTCCTCATGGGGGTTCTGGTCGAGTTGGGGGCGTTGAAGCTCAATCTGTCGATCGAGCTTCGGGCGTTCCTCGCGGTCGGAGTGTTGGGGGCGTTGACCACGTTCTCGACTTTCTCCCTCGATGTCGTGGTGTTGTGGGAGCGTGGCGCGATCTGGCCGACGGCGGTTTATGTCGCCGCCTCGGTCGCCTTGTCGATCCTGGCGCTGTTTGTGGGGCTGTGGTCAGTAAGGAGCGTGTTGGTATGAGCGTCGTCGAAACCCGCGTGGTGGCTCGCGACGAAGCGGAGATCCGGCTGGACCGATGGTTCAAACGGCATTTCCCCACGCTGGGCCACGGCGCGCTGTCGAAGCTGCTGCGCACCGGTCAGGTGCGGGTTGATGGCGGGCGCGCCAAAGCCAGCCAACGTCTGGAGGAGGGACAGGCGATCCGGGTGCCGCCTTTGAATCTGGTGGAACTCGACGATGCCAAACCTGCGGCGCCGACCGTACAGCGGCGCCGGGCCGACGATGAGACCATCGAGCGATTGCGTGCCGCCGTGCTGTACATGGATGACGAAATTCTGGCGATCAACAAGCCAGCCGGCCTCGCGGTGCAAGGCGGGACCGGTACCACGCAGCATGTCGACGGCGCGCTTGACGGACTACGGTTTGAGGCGAAGGAGCGGCCGCGCCTCGTCCACCGCTTGGATAAGGACACCTCCGGGGTGTTGTTGCTGGCACGCGGTTATGCCGCCGCTCGCCGTCTGACCGAGGCGTTTCGCGCCAAGTCGGCGATGAAGGTCTATTGGGCCTTGGTGGTGGGCGAGCCCAAACCGTCGGCCGGGACCGTGGATTTGCCGATCGCCAAGCTGCCGGGCCGCATGGGCGAGCGCATGATGGTCGACCGCGACGCCGGGAAACGCGCGGTCAGCCGCTATGTCACGTTGGACAGGATTGGACACCGCGTCGCCTGGATGGCGTTGTTTCCGGTCACCGGCCGGACCCATCAGCTGCGCCTGCACATGGCCGAGCTGGGCACACCCATTCTGGGCGACGGCAAGTATGGTGGGGCCGACGCGATCGTGCAGGGCGAGGGCGTGAGCCGGAAATTGCACCTGCACGCCCGGGCCATCCGCGTGCCGGATGCCGATGGTGTGCCGGTGTCGATCATCGCTCCGCTGGTTGACCCGATGGCGCGGTCATTCGCCTTCTTCGGCCTGGACGCGGACGTGGGCGCCGATCCCTACGCGCCGTTCGAGGACTGATTGATGACCGGCGCTCCCGCACGGCTGTGCGCGCTGGACCTGGATGGCACTCTGATCGACAGCCAACACCATATTGTCTCCGCCATGACGGCGGCGTTCGCGGCCGAGGGGATAGCGCTGCCGCCAGCCGCCGAGGTGCGCCGCGTGGTTGGACTGCCGCTCAATCAAGCGATCAAACAGCTCGCCCCGCACGTCGCCGGATTGCAGATCGAACGGCTTGGTGAGGCGTATCGCGACGCGTACTTCGACGCCAAGGGCATGGGAGAGCGGATCGAACCTTTGTTCGCCGGCGCGCTCGACGCTTTGGATGCGCTGGAAGCTGGCGGATGGTCGCTGGGCGTGGTCACCGGTAAGGGGCGCCGGGGCTTGCACGCGGTGCTGGAGGCGCATGGCATTCGCGGCCGCTTCGTTACCTTGAAGTCGGCCGACGACGGTCCGGGTAAACCGGACCCAAGCCTGCTGTTCGACGCCGTTGACGAGGCCGGCTCGACACCCGACCGGACGATCATGCTAGGTGATACGGTATTCGATCTGCAGATGGCGCGGCGGGCGCGGGTATCGGCTCTAGGTGTATCATGGGGGTATCACGAGGTGTCATTGTTGCGAACCGAGGCACCGGCCGCGATCCTGGATCGGTTCGAGGAACTGCCGGCCGCCGCCGAGCGATTGGTGCCGCGAGAGATTAAGGAGGCATAACCATGCGTTGGGCCGCCAGCATTGTGGGTTTTCTGGCCATCGTCATCATTGGTGTTGTGGTGTTCGTCGCGACCCTGGATGTCGACGCCTACAAGGGCGACATCCAGTCGCTAGTGAAACAAAAAACCGGCCGTGAGCTGGTGATTACCGGGCCTTTGGCGTTGAGTTGGACGCCGCGGCCGAGCTTGACCGCTTCCGAGGTGACGTTGACCAACGCGTCTTGGGGCTCGGAGCCGACCATGGTGTCGGTTGGCGAGTTGGCGGTCGGCGTCGAATTCATGCCGCTGCTTTCGGGACAGTTGGATATCGACAACTTGCGGCTCGCCGATGTGACGGTGCTGTTGGAGCGCGACGCCGGTGGTGTCGGCAATTGGGAGACCGGGGCCACGGGCGGTGGTCGCTCCGAGGGCGGCGGGGATGAGGCGCTGCCCTTCATTCGCTCCCTCGACCTCAGCAACATCACGGTGGTGTGGAAAGACGGACCGACGGTCGAGGCAAAGCGTTATGCGATCGCCCATTTGGCCGTGTCGGCGGACAGCGTGTCGGCGCCGATGGTGATCGATCTCGATGTCGATCTTGACGGTGATCTCGTGACGCTTAAGGGAACCTTGCCGGCGGTGGCGGAGGCGTTGCGGCCGGGAGCGACTCTGCCGGTCGACCTCACGGGGTCGTTGGCGGGAACCGCGCTCAAGCTGGCGGCGAACATTCAGGTCGAGCGTAACGTCAAGGGGATACCCAGCATGATCCGCGCCGATCGCGTGGTGGCCGGCTGGGGGGAGCTTGCCGTCAGCGGCCGGGCCCACGTTAACATGACCGGGCTGCGACCCCGTATCGATGCCGAGGTTAGCAGCGATCGCCTCGACCTCGCGGCGCTATCCGGAGGTGATGGGGCCAGCCCTGCTAGCGGCGGCACGACGGCTGGCGATCCGTTGGACACCCCGGTGCCGTTGGATTTCTTGGGGATCGTCGATGGCCGTATTGTGATCACGGTGAGACGGTTGATCGCCGATCGACTGGAAGCCTCAGACGTCGCGGTCACGGTGACGCTGGCGGATGGGGTCGCGACCGTCGACCCGATGTCCGCCGTCGTCTCCGGCGGCACGGTGACGGCGACGGCGATGGCGGACGGCGCGGCGCGGCCCGCTCGCTTGGCTTCGACCGGCCGGTGGACCGACGTCAATTTTGGTGATTTGGCGAGGGCGCTCGGCCGCGGCGGTATCATGGAGGGGCAAGGTGAGACGGTCTGGAATCTGAACGGCACGGGCGATACGCCGCGCGCGTTGCTTGGTTCCTCGACTGGAGACGCCTGGGTTGTGATCAAGAGCGGCGAGATCAAAAATGACTACTGGGAGATGATCGCCGAGGACCTGACCACCCAGTTCCTGCCGTTTCTCAATAGTAGCGATCGCGGCAGTCTCAACTGCATAGTTGGACGCTGGGACCTGACCAATGGCATCGCCGACACCACCGTGCTTCTGGTCGACAGCTCCCGCGCCATTGTCGCCGGCGCGGGGACCATTGATCTGGCGCGTCAGACCCTGGACATGCGTCTGGTTCCGCAGCCCAAGGATGCAAGTCTGATCAGTTTGGCGACGCCGATCCTGCTGAAGGGACCAATCGAGGACCCGACCGTCGCGCCCGACCCGTTCGCCCTGGCCAAGGACGTGGGAACCGTGGTCGCCGGAAGCATGCTCGGTCCCGTCGGCCTGTTGCTACCCTTCTTGTCCACCGGTAGTGGCGACAATCTGTGCTCCGAGGCGATCGCCGTGGCGGAAGGACGCAAACCCAAGGGGAGCTTCACGGGGGCAGATTCCAACAACCCGGTCGATACCGTCACCGGTGCCGGCGTGGGCGTGACCAAAGGTGTCGCCAAGGGCGTGAAAGGGGCGGCCGAAGGGGTCGCCACCGGCGTCAAGGGCTTGTTCGATACGCTGCGGAAAGCGGTGGAATGACCGCGCCGGGATTGGGTGCGAGGAAGCGGGTCTACTCCACGGTCACGGTGACGGAAGGATCAGCCGGGTTCACGGTGGCCTTGGACGGCCGCCCGATCCGGTCGCCGGGCGGCCGGCCGCTGGCGTTACCGACCCGCTCCCTGGCCGAGGCGATCGCCGCCGAGTGGGACGCGCAGGCCGATACCATCGATCCGCGCGGTATGCCGGCCACGGGGTTCGCCGCCACCGTGGCCGACCGGGTGACCCCGCAACGCGATCATGTGGTTGACGAGATTGCCGGCTATGGCGGCTCCGATCTGTTGTGTTTCCTGACCGAGGACCCGCCGGAGTTGATCGCCCGGCAGGAGGCGGCGTGGCGGCCTTGGCGGGAGTGGGCGGAGCGGACGCTGGGGCTCACGCTGGTGCTTGGTGCCGGGATCATGCCGGTGCGCCAGCCCGAAGGAACGTTGGCGGCGTTTCGCGCGGCGGTCGCGGCCGAGGACGCCTGGACCTTGGCCCCGTTGCACGATTTGACCTCGATAACCGGCTCGCTGATCTTGGGGCTGGCGGTGCTGCGCGGCCGGCTCGGCGCCGAGACGGCGTTCGAGGTCTCGCGGGTCGATGAGGAATTCCAGGCCGAGCGCTGGGGCCGCGACGCGGAAGCCGAGGACTTTTCGATAGCCCGGCACCGCGAGATGGTCGAGGCCGCGACATTCGTGGCGCTCTTAAAGTCGTAGAGCTTTTGTGGGCGTGATGTTAAGCCGAAGAGTGGATTGACCAGGGGTCGGAGCGATGCAGGAGATCATCCAGCGCCTTGAGGACATGCGGGCGCGGGCCCGTCTGGGCGGCGGCACGACACGGATCGAGAATCAGCACAAGAAGGGCAAGCTGACCGCGCGCGAGCGGATCGACCTGTTGCTGGACCCGCATTCCTTCGAGGAATGGGACATGTTCGTCGAGCATCGCTCGACCGAATTCGGCATGGCCGGCCAGAAGGTGCCGGGCGACGGCGTGGTTACCGGCTGGGGCACCATCAGCGGCCGGCTGGTGTTCGTGTTCAGCCAGGATTTCACGGTGTTCGGCGGCTCGCTCAGCGAGGCGCACGCCGAGAAGATCTGCAAGATCATGGATCAGGCGATGAAGGTCGGCGCCCCGGTGATCGGCCTGAACGACAGCGGCGGCGCCCGCATTCAGGAAGGCGTGGCCTCGCTCGGCGGTTACGCCGAGGTGTTCCAGCGTAATGTCATGGCCTCGGGCGTGGTGCCGCAAATCTCGATGATCATGGGACCGTGCGCCGGCGGCGCGGTATATTCGCCGGCCATGACCGACTTCATCTTCATGGTGAAGGACAGCTCCTACATGTTCGTTACCGGCCCCGACGTGGTGAAGACGGTGACCCACGAGACCGTCACCCACGAGGAATTGGGCGGGGCGATCACCCACACGACCAAATCCGGCGTCGCCGATCTGGCGTTCGAGAACGACGTGGAGGCGCTGTTGCAGCTGCGCCGGTTCATGGATTTCCTGCCGTCCTCAAACCGCGAACAACCGCCGATCCGGCCGACCGCCGATGAGGCCGACCGGCCCGAATTGTCGCTGGACAGCCTGATCCCGGCCAGCCCGAACAAGCCTTACGACATGAAGGAGTTGATCGAGAAGGTGGTCGACGAGGGCGACTTCTTCGAGATTCAACCGGCCTACGCCGGCAACATCATCACCGGCTTCGCCCGGATGCAGGGCTCGCCCGTCGGCATCGTCGCCAACCAGCCGATGGTGCTGGCCGGGTGCCTGGATATCGAGAGCGCCAAGAAGGCCGCCCGCTTCGTGCGGTTCTGCGACTGTTTCAACATCCCGATCGTCACCTTCGTCGACGTGCCGGGCTTCCTGCCGGGCACCGCCCAGGAATACGGCGGCATCATCAAGCATGGTGCCAAGCTGTTGTTCGCTTTCGCCGAGGCGACGGTGCCCAAGGTCACGGTGATCACCCGCAAGGCCTATGGCGGGGCCTACGACGTGATGAGCTCCAAGCATCTGCGCGGCGACGTGAACTACGCCTGGCCGACCGCCGAGATCGCGGTCATGGGGCCAAAAGGGGCGGTGGAGATCATCTTCCGTGGCGATCTCGGTGACGCCGAGAAGATCGAGGCGCGGACCGAGGAATACCGCCAAAAGTTCGCCAACCCGTTCGTCGCCGGCGCCCGCGGCTACCTCGACGACGTGATCATGCCGCGCAACACTCGCCGCCGCATCTGCCGCGCCCTGGCCATGCTGCGCGACAAGAAGCTCGAAAATCCGTGGAAGAAGCACGACAATATTCCACTGTAATATCAGTGGAATATGCGGTTAAATTAAACTAAAATATCAAATTACTGTGTGACAGTCATCGGGGGCACGGAACCATGTTCTCCAAAATCCTGATCGCCAACCGGGGCGAGATCGCCTGCCGGATCATCCGCACCGCGCGGGAGATGGGCATCCGGACGGTGGCGGTCTATTCCGACGCCGACGCCGACGGCAAGCACGTGCGCCTGGCCGACGAGGCGGTGCGGCTCGGCCCGCCGCCGTCGGCCGAGAGCTATCTGCTGGTTGACCGCATCGTCGAGGCCTGCACGGTCACCGGGGCCGAGGCGGTGCACCCCGGCTTCGGCTTCCTCAGCGAGCGCGCCGCCTTCGCTCAAGCCCTGGACGCCGCCGGCATCGTGTTCATCGGCCCGCCGGTCGGCGCCATCGAGGCGATGGGTGACAAGATCACCTCGAAGAAGATCGCCCAGGAGGCCGGGGTCAGCACCGTGCCCGGCTTCGTCGGGCTGATCGAGGGCCCGGATCACGCCGCCGAGATCGCCGCCGAGATCGGCTACCCGGTGATGATCAAGGCGACCGCCGGCGGCGGCGGCAAGGGCATGCGGGTGGCCAACACGCCGGACGAGCTGAAGGACGGGGTGCGCGGGGCGATGAACGAGGCGCGCTCGTCGTTCGGCGACGACCGGGTGTTCATCGAGAAGTTCATCACTCAGCCGCGCCATATCGAAATCCAGGTGCTGGCCGACGGTCACGGCAACGTCATCCACCTGGGCGAGCGGGAATGCTCGATCCAGCGCCGCCACCAGAAGGTGATCGAGGAGGCGCCGAGCCCGTTCCTCGACGCCGCGACCCGCGCCACCATGGGTGCCCAGGCG
>JABMNR010000086.1 GCA_013203465.1 Alphaproteobacteria bacterium | reverse complement strand
GTGGCTGGAGGGGAGCGCGGGCGAGGAGGCCGGGTTGAAATCCGCCACCCTGAAGATCAGCGGCCACAACGCCTATGGCTGGACGAAGACCGAGAGCGGGGTGCATCGCCTGGTCCGCATCTCACCCTATGACAGCCAGGCGCGGCGCCACACCAGTTTTTCCAGCGTGTGGGTCTATCCGGTGATCGACGATTCGATCGATATCGTGATCGAGGACAAGGATCTCAAGATCGATACCTACCGGGCCTCGGGCGCCGGCGGTCAGCACGTCAACCGGACCGACTCGGCGATCCGCATCACCCACCTGCCCAGCGGCATCGTCGTGCAATGCCAGAACGATCGCTCGCAGCACCGCAACCGGGCGACGGCGATGAACATGCTGAAGGCGCGGCTGTACGAGGCCGAGTTGAAGCGCCGTGAGGAAGAGTCCGCCGCCACCGAGGCCACCAAGTCCGATATCGGCTGGGGCCACCAGATCCGCTCCTACGTCCTGCAGCCTTACCAGATGGTCAAGGACCTGCGGACCAACCACGAATCCGGCAATCCCTCGGCGGTGCTCGACGGTGATATCGACGCGTTCCTGGAGGCGTCGCTGGCGGCCAAGGTCGGCATGACCCGCGACGGCGCGGCGGAGACGGGGTAGCTCTCAGCAATGATCCTTAGAGAGGGCTGTCCAACTGATCAGTGCCTCGTTCCACACCGTCGTTTTTCGCGGCCCAGTCCCGGGCGAAATCCAAGGCGCTTTGTGGATTGCGCCCGTAAAGATAGCTAAAACATTCAAGAAGACGGAGTTCGGTCCGAAGTTCGAGCGAGTCCTCTTGCTGCCACCCTGGTTGCCCGTCGGGCCGGTAGGTCATATCCGAGTACCGAACGCTAGTACCCCAAGGGCAAATGACTTCATGGCGCCAAAATGGTTGCGCCAACCGCCATCGTTTCACTTCCGTGACGGTCGCTAGATACACGCAAAACCGCGCGATCGACGGCGTGGGAATTGCGCCGCCCGCCGCTGGTGATGTCCCCTCGAATCGCACGAAGACTTCGTGGCGGAGAATGACACCCTCCTGTTCCTGCCAACCGTTCAGGCGCAAAACCTTGGAGATTCGATGTGTGCACGGTTGCGCGGTTGATGGATCGGTGCCCGTCGCGAACGTTGGAGCCGTGAATTCCGTCACCGAATCCGGCAACTCCTCTTCCGAGTTCGGATCCCATCTCGGGTTTTTCGGAATCGTCGGGTCGGGAGGCGCTTCTTCCGCGTCTGGAAACACGTAAACGACAGCGAGCGGTGGAGGGCCATCGTCCTGCTGTTCCTCTTGGAATTGAACGCCTGGGATATCGGGAAGGAAAATTGTTATCAATGCGCTTTGAAGCGTCGAATAGTGTGGGTTGGTTTCCTGAAGAATTGCCGCTGTGGGTTTTATGGAACCTTTCGCTGTACCCGCGAAGACATAGAAGCGCTTCGCCAGTGCCTCAAAGCTTATTCCTGGTTTAACTTGCGTAAACCGAGGTCGGTGATTCAGTTCGATAAACGGCGATGCATGGATTTTGCTCTCGGACATGCTGCACCATAATTATGTTTCAGCGATATTGTATAAATACTATACTAGTAAAAATTGTTCATCAACGAAATGTTTTACGATGGATTATTGCAGTCGGGTACGACAGGAGGGCGGATCGGCTTTCATCGGCGCTCAACTGCCGGTTCACCGTCCGTAAGCGCGAACCGCTCGATCTCCCGCTCTTCCAGGCCCGGATAGACGGTCTCCTCGACCAGCCGAAGGCCGTCGATCGGCCACGCTAGCGGTCCGCCCGCGATCATATCCCGCAGCGGTCGGGACCATCCGGTGTCGCTGGGTGTGTGCAGCCGGGCGATGGTGCTGTGGGTGGTGGTGGCGCGAAAGACCGGTGCGTGGTGTTCCGCGAGGATTGCCTCGACCGCGTCCCGCAGGCGTTCGATCGCCGGATGGTTCGGCGCCCGCACCAGAACCGCGTCGCCCTGGACGGCGATCTCGTCGAAATCCAGCCGCGGAGGACATGTCTCCGCCACGGTCCGTCCGATGCCGGCGATGATCGACGGGCCGATCCGTGCCCAGAGCGCGCGCGGGTCAACCGGGTACACCGCCCGGACGTAGACGATCGAGAACAGCGTCAGGTGCAGGTGCCGCGGCGGCATGGCGCGCATCGGCCCCAGCCCCAGCTCGGTGCCCAGCCCGGCAATCTCAGCCTGCAACGCGATCAGGCGGCCGCACGCTTCGGGGGTTGGCCGCGCTTGTAGGTTGACGGCGAACACCGGCTCGCCCCACCCGACAGTTCGGGTTTGAACATTGGTCACCGCGATCGCCTCAACCGTGCGGAAACCCCTCGCCCAAATCCCAGAACAGCCCGGTCATCATCTGCAGTCCCTCGCGCATCAGATGCGGCAGCACATGCTCGTTCGGGGCGTGCTGCGAGCAGCCGGTGTAGCTGTGCGGTACCCAGATGGTCGGCATGCCGATGACGTTCAGGAAGATGTCGTTCGGCAGCGAGCCGCCGGCGTTGGGGATCACCGTGACCCGCTTGCCCGTGGTGCGCTCGATCGAGGCAACCGCCCAGGGCACCGCCGGATGGTCCGGGTCGAGTCGGGAGGCGCGCAGCATCGACATGCGCGCCGGTTCGACGACGATGTCGCCGAAGCCGTTGGCGGCGAAATGCGCCCGGATCGCCGGCAGGAAGACGTCGGGCTCGGTGTCGACTACGAAGCGGATCTGGCAGATCGCCTCGGCGAAGGGCGGCACGGCGTTCTGCGGCTTGTCCGGGTCACCGGTGATGAAGGACAGCACCTCGAAGGTGTTCCAGCCGAACACTTTCTCCGCCGCGCTGAGTCCCGGCTCGCCCCACCACGGGTCGATGTCCGGGTCCTCGGGGCCGGAGGTGACGACCACCTTCGCGAGCGCGTCGCGCACCGAGTTCTTGATGTGCGACGGCTTCAGGCTCGGCAGCTTGATTTGCCCTTCCGGGCCGACCAGGGTGGTGATCGCGTGCATCAGCACGATCGCCGGATTGGCCAGCAGCCCACCCCAATTGCCCGAGTGGTGCCCGCCCTCGCGGTACTCCAGGCGCATGCGGATGTTCAGCCCGCCGCGTGTGCCGAGCTTGATGTCGGGGCCGTCGGTCGAGAACCGCGGCCCGTCGGAGGCGATCAGCAGGTCGGCACCCAGCAACGCCTTGTTCGCGGCGCAGAACGCATGCAGGCCGGCCGATCCCATCTCCTCGGCCACCTCGATCAGGAAGGTGACGTTGTAGCCAAGCGTGCCGCCCCGGGCCTCGATCACGTGGCGCAACGCCTCCATGTTGATGGCGTGCTGGCCTTTGTTGTCGGCGGTGCCCCGGCCGTACCAGCGCTCGCCGGAGGGATGGTCGACCACGGTAAGCGTCCAGGGATCGCGGCCCTCGTCCCAGCGGCCTTCCTCACCCGGCACGGTATCGCCATGGCCGTAGCAGAACAGGGTCGGCAGGGCCGGGTCCTCGACCCGCTTGGCGACCAGGAACGGCGCGCGGTCGAGAAGCGTGTTCGGGTGAATCGTCACCTCGAAGCCCATGGCTTCGAACCGTGGCCGCATCAGGTCGTCCAGATAGGCCAGAAGATCCGGGCGATGCTCCTCCTCGCGGCTGGAGGTCGGCACCGCAACGCGGGCGGCCAATTCTTCGCGAAAGGCGCCCGAGTCGAAATACCCCTCCACCGCCTCGATCGCCGTCTCACGCGTGCTCATGCCTGTCCTCCCGGCTGGTCCCGTACGGACAGTGCCGCAAAGCCGCGAGCCTGAAAACCACCAACCGGAGCGTCAATGCGACATCAGGACCGGCACCGTCATGGTCTTCAGGATGTTTTGTGTCACGCCGCCCAGGATCACCTCGCGCAAGCGCGAGTGCCCGTAGGCGCCCATGACCAACAGGTCGACGCCCTGGTCGGCGATGCGCGACAACAGGGTGTTGGCGACGCCGATCTCGATGTCGATGAAATTTTTCACGTCGACCGCGATGCCGTGGCGCGCCAAATGGGTCGCGATGTCCGTGGCGGGCAGCCGGCCGTGCCCGTGGCGGCTCTCGCCGGCGCTGACCGTGGCGATGGTGACCGCCTCGGCCCGTTCCAGCAGCGGCATGGCGTCGGCGACCGCGCGGGCCGCCTCGCGGCTCGCGTCCCAGGCGACCATCACGCGCTGTCCGAAGCCCTTGGACGCGCCGACATAGGGCACCACCAGCACCCCCCGGCCGCAACTCAGCACGGCATCCTCGGCGAGACTGTTCTCGCCAAGGACCGGTTCACTGGGATCGGCTTGGCCGAGAATCGTCAGATCGAAGTAGCGCGAGTTGAGCACGAGGCTTCCGAGCGGGGAGGCGACGCCCACCTCGGTGTGCGCCTCGTACTTAATGCCAGCGGCTTCGGCCTTGTTGCGAAAGCTCTGCTCGATCAATGCCAGACTCCGCCGGATCTCGGCCTCGGTCTGGGCCCGCACCTCATCGGGGATGGCTATCGCGACGTAGCCGGGAAACGAGGGCGTCATGGCCGTGAGCAGGGCGGTCAAATGCGCGTCGTGAGCGGCCGCCAACGCAATCGCCGCGTCGGCGCGTTTGCCGGCGGCCTTTCTAAGGTCGAGGTGGACAAGCAGGTTCTTGAGCGGCATGTGGGCCTCCTCATGTTGCCGTTCACGTCGCGTCGACGGAACGTCTCACACGAGCATCGAAGATCACCCGGCGGGGTCACGCATTGACCTGAATCATCGGCGGATCGCGGAAGGGCCTCGCCCGATGGTCGTTTCGCGCCATATAACGGGGCATGGGTCACGTTTTCTTGAGCGATGCCGCCGTCGCGGCGCTGACGACCGCCGCGCCGCGGGCCAAGGCGGCGCTTGGCCGCGCGACGGCGGCGGCGTGGCGATCGGGAGCGCTGGAGGCGATCGGCGATGCCAGGCCCCCAGACCGTCCCGGCCGACCCGACAAACCGGCCTTGCTGCCGCCGCGTGCCGTCAAGAAACGCAAGATCACGGCCGCGCCCGAGGGTCGGATCGCGCTGTTGCACGCGCTTGCCCACATCGAGTTGAACGCCATCGACTTGGCCTGGGATGCCGTCGCCCGGTTCACCCATGCCGGCTTTCCGCGCGGCTATCTGGATGACTGGGTGCGGGTGGCGGATGAGGAGTCGAAGCATTTCCTGCTGCTGGCCGACCGGCTTGACGCGTTGGGGTCGTTCTACGGCGCGCTGCCGGCGCATGACGGGCTGTGGCAGGCGGCGATCGAGACCGCCGACGATCCGCTGGCCCGGATGGCGATCGTGCCGCTGGTGTTGGAGGCGCGCGGCCTCGACGTGACCCCGCCGATGGTTGCCAAGCTGCGGGCGGTGGGCGACGACGCCTCGGCCGACATCCTGCGCATCATTTACGACGACGAGATCGGTCATGTGGCGGTCGGCAAGCGCTGGTTCGATTTCCTGTGCGATCGTGATGGGCTGGAGCCGGTATCGACCTGGCAGGATCTGGTGCGGCGCCGGTTCCGCGGCGGGGTGAAACCGCCGTTTAACATCCCCGCGCGCGAGGCGGCGGGCTTTTCGGCCGCCTTCTATGGCCCGTTGGGCGATGCGTTCGAGGCCGAGCGCCGCGTGGCGGCGGGAGGGTAGCGATGCCGGCCCGCACCTTCGTCTGGGAGTTCGAGGCCCCGGCGGCGGCGGTGTGGCCGGCGCTGGCCGACACCGCGCGGTTCAACGAGGCGGCGGGCCTGCCCAAGCACGCGATCCGCGAGGAGCCGCAGCCGGACGGCTCGGTCCGGTTCTTCGCCGAGGCAACGATCGGCCCGTTCGCGCTGGCCTGGGAAGAAATTCCGGTCGAGTGGATCAGCGGCCGATGGTTCCGTCACGAACGCCGGTTCAGCCGGGGGCCGCTGGCGAGCCTGATCGCCAGCGCCGAGCTGGAGACGGTCGGGTCCGGCAGCCGCTGCCGTTATACCCTGGAGGCCGAGGCGGCGACCGTGGCCGGTCAGTTGATCCTGGCGACCGGGTTTTTCCCGAGGACGGAGCGGAATTTCACCGACCTGGTCGGCCAGATCAACGCCTTTGCCGCCGGCCGGGACAGCCGCGCGTTCAAGACACCGAAGCTTGCGCTCGACGCCGAACACGCGGCGCGGCTGGACCGCATCGTCGAGGCCATCGAGGCGAGCGGCAATGGTCATAAGCTGGCGCGGCGCCTGGCCGACTATCTGCTGGACGGACAGGAGGTCGATCTGGCGCGGATTCGTCCGCGCGCGCTGGCCCGTGAGTGGCGGTTGGGCGAGTTGCCGGTCATCGAGTGCAGCTTGCAGGCGGTGCGGGACGGGCTGTTGGAGGCGCGCTGGGACCTGCTGTGCCCACGCTGCCGAGGGGCGAAGATCACGGCGGTGTCGCTTGATCGGCTGCCGACCGAGGCGCATTGCGACTCCTGCAACGTCGGCTATGACCGTGACTTCGCCCGCAACGTCGAGCTGAGCTTTCACCCGGCCCCCGGTATCCGCCGGGTGGAGGAGGGGGAGTTCTGCCTGTTCGGACCGATGTCGACGCCGCATGTGATGCTTCAGGTGGCGCTGGACCCAGGGGCCGAGACGACGCTGCCGGCCGATCTGGTGGCCGGCGCCTATCGCTATCGCACCCTGGAAGCCGGTGGCGAGACCGACATCGAGCTTGCCCCCGGCCCGATCCCGGCGATGGTGGCGCACGGCGGCACGGTAACACCGGGAGAGCCGTCGCCCGCGGGCAAGATCCGGTTGATCAACCGGGAGGCGACGCGGCGGTGCTTCGTGCTCGAATCCCGAGCCTGGGTGGCGGATGCGCTGACCGGCCATCAGGCGACCACGTTGCAGGCGTTCCGCGACCTGTTCGCCACCGATGTGTTGCGCCCGGGCGACGAGGTGGCGATTGCCCAGATCGCCTTGCTGTTCACCGATCTGAAGGGGTCGACCGCGCTGTATGAACGGATCGGCGACGCCGCCGCCTATCATCTGGTGCGCGATCACTTCGCCTTTTTGGGCGAGCGGGTGCGGGCCCATCGCGGCGCCATCGTGAAGACCATCGGTGACGCGGTAATGGCGGCCTTCGCCGAGCCGGCCGACGCGGTGCGCGCGGCGCTGGCGGTGCAAGGACAGGTGGCGGCGTTCAACGCGGCCCAGGAAGGCGAAGGTATCGCCATCAAGATGGGCGCCCATGCCGGGCGCTGCATTCAAGTGACGCTGAACGACCGGCTCGACTATTTCGGCTCGATGGTGAACCTGGCCGCCCGGGTCCAAGGGCTGGCCGACGGCGATGAGGTCGTGTTGACCCGCGCCTTGGCGGAAGACCCCACGGTGGCGGCGGTGATCGGCCCGGTGGCGGGGTGGGAGCCGGTGGCCGTGCGCGGGTTCGGCGCGCCGGTCGAGGTGGTCCGGCTGACACCCGATATCCAACAAGGGACGCCTCCATGACGGATATGCCGGTGATGGTGCTGTGGGTCGACGAGGCCGAGGTCTACCGCGACGCCCTGGCGGCGGCCGGGTTGGCCGACCGCATCGAGCTGGTCGGCGTGCCACGCGCCACGCCGATCCCCGAGGCCCTGAAGGCTCGCGCCGACGCGCTGTTGGCCTGGGCGGCGTCGCCCGGATTGCTGGCCGAGATGCCGCGCCTGCGGTGGGTGCAGGCGACCACGGCCGGGGTCGAGGCGTGGCTGGCGCGCGATGATTTGCGTGACGATCTTTTGCTGACGGCGGCGCGCGGGGTGCACCGGATCCAGATGCCGGAGAACATCCTGGCGGCCCTGTTCCACCTGACCAAACCGATTGTCGCGGCGGCGTTCGACCAGCGCGAGAGCCGCTGGACCCGACGGGTGGCGGAGCCGCTGGCCGGCAAGACCTTGGGTGTTCTTGGGCTCGGCACCATCGGCCAGGAGCTGGCGCGCAAGGCCGAGGCCCTGGAGCTGCGGGTGATCGGTGTGCGGCGGTCCGGCGCGCCGGCGGCCCATGTCGAGACGGTCTACACGCCCGACCGGACCGACGCGATGCTTGGACGGGCGGATTTCGTGCTGAACCTGCTGCCGACGACGCCCGACACCCGGGACGTCATGAACGCCGAGCGCTTCAAGGCGATGCGCCCGGACGGCTATCTGCTCAATTTCGGGCGCGGGGCGACGGTGGTGGACGGCGATCTGGTCGCGGCGGTGCGCGGCGGCGTGATCGCGGGGGCGGTGCTGGATGTCTTTCGCCAGGAACCGTTGCCGGCCGAGCATCCGTTCTGGACCACGCCGGGGATCACGGTGTGGCCCCATGTCGGCGGCCTGCACCCGAACCGCGACGCGCTGGTGGCCGAGATGGTGGTCGACAACGTGTCTCGCTTCCTCGACGGCCGGCCGCTGCTCTCGGTGGTCGATCGCGTGGCGGGGTATTAGTCTTTCGTGACCGCCGTGAGGTTCATGGTGAGCAGCGCTCCCGGTTTGGGTAGGCCCGTGACCGCGATGGCCGTTCTCGCTGGACGGCGATCTCCCATCTTCTCCGCGTAGGCGGCGTTCATCGCGGCGAAATCGCGCATGTCGGCGAGGAAGACGTTGATGTGGATCACGTGGTTCAAATCGGACCCGACCGATGCCAGCATGATGTCGAACGCGTCGAGAATCTGCCTGGTTTGAGAACCGATATCGGGCCCCGCCAGCTCACCGGTCGCGGGATCGACCCCCGCGGTGGCGCCGATCGCGATGAACGAGCCGGCCTTGGCGATATGGCTGTACGGCCCGATGGGCGTCATCGTGTCGGCGGGCGTGGAGGTTTCGACTTTTGAGCGCATGGCGGCGTCCCTTGTCTCTGAGCGTGTCTCGACTATGGAGATGGAGCGGGCGCCACGGAAGGCTTGGCGGACGAGGCGTTGGCTG
Source organism: Alphaproteobacteria bacterium (assembly GCA_013203465.1). GTDB lineage: Bacteria > Pseudomonadota > Alphaproteobacteria > Thalassobaculales > Thalassobaculaceae > JABMNR01. The sequence goes on along the minus strand of JABMNR010000086.1, from coordinate 1,309 downwards.
GGAGGCGGCGGCGGGGAAGGCGCTCAGCCCCCATTGGCACCGGTGGCGCTCCGGTCCTAGGATGGCTCTCCCGCCCCCGTGCCGACCCCGGAGACCGCCATGACCGACGCCGCCGCGCGCGACAACGAGCCCAAGATCGACGCCGAGGAAATTCTCGACGGCATCCTCGAATGGGTCGAGATGGAAACCCCGACCTATCACGGCGACAAGGTCAACCTGCTGGCCGACCGCATCCAGGGCCAGTGGGAGGCGCAAGGCTGTGGCGTCGAGCGCATCCCCGGCCGCGGCGGCTTCGGCGACCATCTGCTGGCGCGCTCCCCGGACTGGGAGGAGGGCAAGCCGTGTTTGCTGGTGTTGTCGCACATGGATACGGTCCACCCCCTCGGCACCAAGGATGAGGCCAACCCGATCCGCCGCGAGGGCGATTCGGTGTTCGGCCCGGGCATCTACGACATGAAGGCGGGTGCGCATCTGCCGTACTACGCCTATCGCCACCTCAAGCGCCTGGGCCACGGCACCAAGCTGCCGGTGTCGTTCCTGTTCGTCTCCGAGGAAGAGGTGGGCAGCCCGACCAGCCGGGAGGTGATCGAGCGCGAGGCGAAGAAGGCGCGCTACGTGCTGGTGACCGAGCCGGCCCGCGACGGCGGCAAGATCGTCACCGCGCGCAAGGGCGTGGGCCGGTTCGAGATGCGCATCACCGGCCGGCCGTCGCATTCCGGCGCCCAGCATCAGGAAGGCCGTAGTGCTGTCAAGGAGCTGGCCCACCAGATCCTGGAGATCGAGGGCTTTACCGATTACGCGCGCGGCGTGACCACCAATGTCGGGATGGTCAAGGCCGGCACCGGGGTCAACGTGGTGCCGCGCGAGGCGTACGCCGAGATCGATCTGCGGGTGGTCAGCGCCGAGGACGGCGAGGAAATGGTCGCGAAAATCCTCAACCGCGTGCCGCGCGACCCGGATGTGACGATCGAGATCACCGGCGGCATGAACCGCCCGCCCTATGAGCGGTCCGACGCGATCATGGCGCTGTTCGACAAGGCCAAAATCTGCGCCGACGCCGCCGGTTTCGAGCTGGAGACCACACCGTTGACCGGCGGTGGGTCGGACGGCAACTTCTCCGCCGCCCTCGGGGTGCCGATGCCGCTCGGCGAATTACTGCAGGACCAGCTCCGCCAGGCCATGGCGGCCGGCTACGAGGATCTCGATTGGTCGGCGGTAACCCGCATCGCCGCCCGCGCCGCCGGACTGCCGGTGGGTTAGACAGCGATCTAATTCACTATATTCCTCATGCTGAGCTTGTCGAAGCATG
>JABMNR010000085.1 GCA_013203465.1 Alphaproteobacteria bacterium | reverse complement strand
TTCTCCGCAAGGCCGCCGCACGAACCAAAGCCGATCTCTGGGATGCGGTCGCCAAGGCTATAGAAACCTTCACACCGACCGAATGCGAAAACTACTTCGCCGCCGCAGGGTATGACCGAGATTAAATTGAAGAGGCTCTAGCACCTCGTTCGCCTTGCCGTCGCGGATCGACTTCACGAGCCGGTCGATTGTCCCGTTTGGATCATGATCGATGTCGTAGGCGTTGATCATCCGCGCGAGGCCAAGCGGGTCGCGCATTACGGTCTCCGCCGCCTGCCGAAGAAGCCGACCGCGGCCGACGATGGCGATGCGAGGACCCAGGCGGCCGTCGCTGGCGAGCCGCCCGAGCCGTCGCGCGGCCAGAACACGCACCATGGTTAGCCCAATCAGCCCGAGCACGAACGTGGTGAGCATCCAGGACCGTGCGAATAGATCCGTCCACTTGGCGAGGAACACGGCCACTGTGAACAGCGCCATGGTGGCGGTCCACACGCCATAGGATTGCAGCGCGTGAGGCTCCAGCGGGTCGGTGGTATCGATCCGGTAGACTCCAGAGAGCCGCAGCGCGGTCGCCGCCGCGATGCCCAGAGTCACCGAGGCGATGATGTATATCGGAGCGACACGGACGCTTTGATCGAGCACCAGATGCGCAACGATCCCAGCAAACGTCAGCAGCACCCAGTCGCCGATCGCGATCAGCCCCATCATGACGGTGAGCGGGTGGTTCATGCGAAAACCTTTGGGAACACTGGCCAGAAATGCTGTCAACGCGCCTGTGTGGTGGGCGCACTTTCGCTGCCATAGCCGTAGTAATAATACTCGATGCCGGTATCGAAGGCCTGAACGCGCAGGTTTACCTTCGTGAGCACCACGCCGAGCACGTTCTCGCCGATTTCGTAGATGTCGCGGATGTTCTGGATCACCGTCTCGCGGTGCGTGCGCTCCCACTCGACAATATAGAGCACACCGTCGACCATTGGCGTCAGGATCAGGGCGTCGCCGACGCTGGATACGGGGGCCGTGTCGACCAGCACTAGATCGAACCGCTTGCGCGCTTCGTCCAGCAGCCGGACCATGGCGGTGGAGCCAATGATATCCTCGGGGTTCTGCACGCTGCTGCCGCGCGAGATATAGTACAGCCCGCTGTCGGGATTGAACTCGATCACTTCGTCCAGCTCGGCGTCGCCAACCAGATAGTCGCTGAGGCCCACGACGTTGGAGACACCGAGCCGCTTGTGCTGCACAGGATTCTGCATGTCGGCGTCGATCAACAGGACGCGCCGGCCAGCGCGTGCGGTGAGCGCCGACAAGCCCTCCACGACGGTGCTCTTGCCTTCGCCGGAGATGCTTGACGAGACCAGGACCACGCGACGGTTTGCCTCTTCCTGAAGCACCAGACTCATGGTTGTCCTGAGGCGTCTGAGCGCCTGGGTAACCGTCGAGCCGGGGCGTTCGACCAACAATCGGCTAAGGGTCATTTTGTTCGAAAGTTCATCGTTCAATGGCAATTGCGCCAGGACCGGCAGGCCGGTCGCAACCTCAATCTGCTGTGGTGTCTTAAATCCGCGGATCGAGAACTCGACGATCAACACGATCACCCCGCCCAGGATCGCAGCCCCCAGAACAGAAGCCAGCACCGCGACTTTCTTCCGTGGCGCGATCGGCGTCTCGGGCACGACGGCGCGCGAGATGATCCGAGCCTCCGGTGCTTTGAGGGATTCGTCCTGAACATCGGTTTCCTTAAGCCGGGTCAGGATCAACTCGTAGAGGTCGCGGCTCGCTTCGGCCTCACTCTCCAACGACCGTAGCGTCACCTCGGCGTCGGTCTGTTGGTCCAACTGCGCCTGAAGACGATTGACCGCGGTCTGCATGTTGCGCTCGCGCACCCGGGCGATCTCGACCTGGTTACGGAGGTTTTGGGCGATCCGGGTCACCTCGGTTCGGATCATGGCGCGCAAATCGGCCAATTGGTCGCGGGCCTGAACCAACGGCGGGTATTTGTCCTGGTAACGGGTTTCAAGCTCGGCGACACGGCGCCGAAGTTGCGATTCTTGAAGCCGCAGCTGGGTGATGACGGCCGACGCCTGCACCAAGTCGACGCTCTCCAACCCATCGGGTGACTTGGTCAGCGTTAGAACTTGGCTGTAGCGCGCCTCCTGTTCGGCCCGCTCGATCTCGGCGCTGATCAGCGTGTTGTTGAGTTGAGCGATTTGCTGCCGCAGCAGCGACGCGCCGCCGATCTCGACCAGCCCAAAATCCCGACGGAACTGTTCCAGCTGCCGTTCGGCCTCGTTCACGCTGTCGCGGAGGCCTGAAACCCGCCCGGTGAGCCACGCCGAGGCGCGGCGGAGGGATTGCTCGCGTCGCTCGCGGTTGTCGCGCAGATAGACATTGGCGATCGCGTTGGCGACACGGGCGGCTGTCGTCGGATCGGTCGAGTGGAAGGTGATGGTGATGACCCGGGCGAACCGGGCGGCATCGACCGTCAGTTTGGACATGAAGGTGTTGGTGGTGAGTGCCGGCTCGTCCCGAACTTGCGGAACGCCGCCGCCGCCCGCCTGATCGAGCCGCTCGCCGCCGAGCATCGACACCGTAGACAACGACCATTCGATCGCCGGTGTGAGCCATCCGTATAACGGTTCGGGCAAGATCTCGTGTACACGCACGATCCAAGGACGGTTGTCGACCGCACGCAAGGTCGGGTTGAACTCGGGATCGCGTTGCAAACCAAGCTGTTGGACGGTCTGCAACGCGATCTCGCGTGAGGCGATGAACTCGGCCTCCGTCTGGATCGTGCTGGAATCCGGGCTCAGGCCTTGGGCGACCGAAGCAATGTTCAACACACGTTCGCGGTCGCCTTCGATCAGCAACCGCAATTCCGCGGAGTAGGTCGGCGCCAGCGTATTGACGTAGAGCACGGTCGCGACCGGGATGATCACCATGATCACCGCAATCAACTTCAACCGCCGCCGCAAGACGCTGATCAGCCACCAAATGTCGTAGGATTCGGTGGTTTCGAACACCGGCTTTGCCGCCGACGGTGCGCGCCGTTGCGTCGCGTTAGCCTCGGCCGGCGGCGCGTCTTGTCGTTGGGGAAAGCTGCTGATGTTGCTCATGGGGGCCTCAGAACAGCCGGCGATCGATTTCGATGACATCGCCAGGGAACACCGGCGTGCCCAAGCCGACACGGGTGAGCGATCGCTCGCCCGTGCTCTCGCGCACGAGGATCGCGCCGTCGACGTCGGCCCGGCGGGTGAAGCCACCGGCGACCGCGACGGCGCGGCGGATATCGATGTCGGGCACGAACGGATAGCTGCCAGGCTTGTTCACCTGACCCAGGACGTAGAACGGTCGAAATTCGATGACCTCGACGTTGACCTTCGGGTCCTTGATGTAATCGCGAGCGAACCGTTCGGTCAGTATCGCGCGCAGATCAGGCGCGGCACGGCCCGCGGCGCGGACACTGCCGACGAGCGGAACCTCGATCGTGCCGTCGTCGGCCACGTCGACCTCGACCCCCAGATCATCGTGTTCGAGAATGGTGATCTTAATCCGGTCGCCGGCGCCGATGCGATAGGCCGAGAGCGACAGCGATGGCTCCGGTGGCGGCGGCGCGCGTTCAGAGCACGCGCCGAGGGCCAACGCCAGCAGCAGAGCGGCTGCAGCGAATCCGCATTTTGACCAGGGATCAGCGGAAAATACCATAGAGCCTCTCTGGTCGGGCACCACTCGTCAGGTCATTGGGATCGACCCGATCGCGCAGGCAGCAAAGTTGAACGCCAAAGCGTATCATCGCCGTCGTCGCCGTGTACTCGTTGGCCGCACTGTCGGATGTCTGTCGCTCGTGGCCAAGTTGAGCGCCAATGTACAGGTTTTCATTCAAAAGATAGTTAGCGTCGAGCCCACCCGCCACATAACGTTGATCGGCGTCCGCGCCATCGAAGGCCTCGTTGGTGAATCGCAACGACGCTCCCAGGATGACGTTCTCCAACGGCGAGTAGTCGACAGCACCGCGCCAGTCGCTGACCAGTTTGCTGTTGGACGTCGCCAACTCGGTGTCCTGGTTGGCGATCGACAATCCCGATCGCACGGTCACCAGGGGCGTGACGTTCCAGGTTGCGTCGACACCCACCAATGCCGACAGCTCGGCGTCGACACCGGTTGCCGCGAAGCTGCGCCGCGACAGGCCGGCGAACCCTTCAACGCTGCTGATCGCACTGACTTGCCAGATAGCGCCGCCGGCCAGATCAAGGCGGGTGGAGTCGGCTCCGAACGCGTCCTCCTCGATGTAATTGGTGTGAATGACTCCGGGCTGTACAAAGAACACCAGATCGCCACCGCGCGCCGCGCCAAGACCGACCCGCGCCCGGAGATCGCCGATCCAGCGATCGAAGCCGTCACGATCGATCCCATCGACCGAATTGTAAAACAGCCGGCTGAGGTTTCCATCGATTCGCGTGGGGAGCTCGAGCCATTCCGCGCTCTCGAACCGGCCGTTGATTGCGTAGCGCTGATAGGTCTGGACCTCGAAATCCGGGCCCGGATCGGCATCCCCGCCCCGGTCGGTATGAAAGCGCCCAACTTCCACCCCGCCGAGCACGCTCGTCAGGTCGGAGATCAGCCAGCGCCCACCCGTTCGCATTTCCAGGTCATCATGGGCGTCACGCGCCGAATTGGCATAGCGGGTCGCGGCCGCCTCGAAGGTCGCGTAAGCCTCACCATCGATGCCGTCGACCCGCAGGGAAACCCCGGGGCGAAATCGCGTGACGGCGCTCGACACCGTGTCGTCATTGCTGCGTCGGACATTGCTATCCCAGCCGACATCCACCTCGCCGCGGGTCAACGCGTAGACAGCGGATGTGCCGGAAACCAAGGCTTTGCGGTCAACCGGGTCGAGCGACAAGCCGTAGCTTTGGAAATCGAGTTGCGGCATGCGCCGCACCTGGGTTTGTTGCGCTTCGGTGATTTGCGCGATCGCGATGCTGGCGCCCTGTGCCAGCGCGATCGTGGCAGCGAGCAGGCACACGCCCGCGCGCGCCACACCCAAGGCCAAGCCCGGCGCTCCTCCGACCCGCCGCCACCGCGAGCGCTGTTCTTGCTTATTGTCTCGCATTTCACCGCAGTTGGCTTAATTGAAGCTTTAAATTACGTGAATAACATATTGATGAAAAGGATATTTTATGAAAACCTCCGAAATCATACCATGATATATTCGATTTAATTGATATTTTATGCGTTTAACGAGATAGCCGCGGGCTCGTTTACCTTTGCGTTCACGAATGTTAGCGTGATAGCGAGGGCTCGTTGGAAACTGGCCCGTACGAGTCGTTTCAGATCGGCCCCTTCGATCCGATAGGAGTCCAATGGCCCTCGGCCAAATACAGAATCGATCCCGCGGACCGAGCCAGGAATACCTGCTGCTTGATTACCTGCAACGCCTCGGCCGCAATCTTGAGGGCCGAATGGCGGTGCATGTTCACTTGTCGCGCCTGCGGCCGCAGAACCGCCAGGATCACCATATCCGGATCGCGGCGGCGACCTTCGAAGGCATGGTGAACAACTACGAGGGTCAGATTTTCATTCTGTCGAGCTCGGATCTGTTCTTCATCTGCAAGGACGCCACGATCGAGGACATCGACGCGGCGATCATGAAGGTCCGCTACCTGTTCAGCGAGGACCCGCTCAGCCAAGGCGACGACGAAGAGGATTTGGCCCGGTTCTGCACGTGGTACAATGTCGAGAACCAGCACGACGAATTGCTCGACATGGTGAAGCAGATGCACCGCGAGCGCGAGCGCAAGGCTCGGCTGGCGGTGGCAAGCGAGAAGGGTGCGCAGCAGAAGAAAGGCTCGCGCAAGAGCCTCGATCCCGAGCAGCTCGGCAAGCTTGAGAACTTTCTGCGCCGCGCCGATCTCTCCAATCTCATGCGGCGCCAGGCGATCTGTGCCATCACTCCCGGCAACATGCGGCCGCAGCCGGTGTTCCGGGAGCTCTATATCTCGATCGCCGATCTTCAGCAGTCGGTTCTGCCCGAATTCGACCTGGCCTCGAATCTGTGGTTGTTCCAGCACCTGACCCAAACGCTGGATTCGCGGATGCTGTCGATGCTGGTGCGCAACGATGACAGCTCGATCGCGAGCTCGTTCAGCATCAACCTGAATGTCGGCACCATTCTGTCACCGCCGTTCCTGAACTTCGATTCCTCGCTCAAGGCGATCGCCCGGGGCACCGTGGTCATCGAGTTGCAGAAGATCGACATTTTCGGCGATATGGGAGCCTACATGTTCGCGCGCGACTTCATGCGCGAGCGCGGCTACCGGATTTGCCTCGACGGCCTGAACCATCTGACGCTTCAATTCATCGACCGCGAGCGCCTCGGCCTCGACCTGCTGAAACTGGTCTGGTCGCCGGACATGTCCGACGATCTGGTCGGCAACCGCACGGCCGAGTTGAAGGAGCACATCGACCGCTGCGGCCGCTCGCGCATCATTCTGAGCCGCTGTGACAGTGACGAGGCGGTACGCTTCGGCCAATCGCTCGGGATCACGATGTATCAGGGCCGCTACATCGACAAGTTGCTGACCAGCGAGGGGCGGATCGGCTGATCGTTGATTGCCGCGACCGTCGTGCTGTCGTCCGTTATCCCCTAGGGGCGTGCTTCGCCAGAATCCGTTGCAGGGTGCGCCGGTGCATCCGTAGCCGCCGTGCGGTTTCCGACACGTTGCGATCGCACTGCTCGTAGACCCGCTGGATATGTTCCCAGCGGACCCGGTCGGCGGTCATCGGGTTGCGCGGCGGCGGCGGCAAGGCCTCGTCATGGTCCAGCAGGGCGGCGGTGATGGCGTCGGCATCGGCCGGCTTCGGAAGATAGTCGACCGCGCCGGCTTTCACGGCGGCGACGGCGGTCGCGATGTTGCCATAGCCCGTCAGCATGATGATCCGGGACTCGGGCCGGGCGGCACGCAGAGCGGACACGATGTCCAGGCCGCTGCCATCGGTCAGCCGTAGATCCAAAATGGCATAAGCCGGGGGTGCGCCGCGCGCCGCCGCCAAGCCGTCCTCCACCGTCTCCAGTGCGGTTACCGCGAAGCCGCGTTTTTCCATGGCGCGGGTCAACCGGTTGCGCAACGGCGCGTCGTCATCGACGATCAGCAAGGAATTATCGCGTCCCGGCGGAGCGCTCGGCGATGTGTTGGTCTGGGCATGGGAGTCGATGTTCATAGCGACACTCACATATCGCCTGGGCCGGTACGATCAAGTCCTTTCGGCCAAATGATGTCTACGTGCCCTCCGCCGTCCGGACGGTTGGCGAAACGCACAACGGCACCGGAACGGCCCAACAACGTGGTCGCGATGAACACGCCAAGTCCCATATGTCCGTTCGTGCCCGCGCGCGACGAGACGTAGGGCTCACCAAGCCGGCCGAGCACGGTCGATGAGAATCCAGGCCCATCGTCCTCGATCGTGACGGTCAATTGCGGCCCCGTCCAAGCCACGCCGATTTCGACCGTCTTGCGGGCGAACTGCACGGCATTCTGTATCAAGGCGCCGAGACCATGCAGAACCTCCGGCGTGCGTGGGACGTCTGGTGGCGTCGCGTTGGGGTCATCGGGGGAGCGGTCGTCGGTGTCCTGGATCTCGATGATCACGTCGACGCCGTCGCGGTGATGCGGTGCGGCCGCTTCTTCGACCAAAGCCGTCAACGGCACGCTGCGGAACGGCAGGTCAGCTTCCGGATCGGACCGGCGGGCGAGGCTGGCCAGGATGTCGCGGCAGCGTTGGGTTTCCGACAGCAGCAAGCGGGCGTCGTCCGCCAGATCGCCGTCGGCCGGCAGCTCCCGCACCAGCTCCCGCGCCACCACCGCGATGGTGCTGAGCGGGCTGCCAAGCTCGTGCGCCGCCGCCGCCGCCAAACCACCCAGAGCGGCCAACCGTTGCTCGCGGGCGAGTGCGCTTTGGGTTGCCGCCAAGGCCGCCGAGATTCGCCGTGATTCATCCGCCACCCACCACGCGTAGGCGGCGATGAAGATCAACGCCACCACCAGCGCGATCCACAACCCGACCACATAGAGCCAGGGCAGGCGAAACTGCTCCGGGCCCCAGGGCAGCGGCAGATGATAGGCTGCGAGGCCGGTGGTGCAGCCGAGCGCGAGCACACAGAGATGGATGGTCGAGCGCCGCGACAGAATGGTCGCCGACACCGTGACCGGCGCCAGGAGCAACAGCGCGAACGGATTCTCCAACCCGCCGGTGACGAACAGCAGCGCCGAGAGTTGTAGAATGTCGAACCCGAGGTAAAAGCTGGCTTGGCGCTCGCTTAACCGGTCACCGCCGCTGCGGTTCAGTTGCAGGATCAGGTTGAGGGCGGCGGATACGCCAACGATCGCCAAGGCGAGGCCGAGCGGGACCGGATAGTCGAGCGCGAACGCCACGACCAACAGCGTCGCCATCTGGCCAGCCAACGCCACCCACCGGATGGCGGTGAGCGTACGGACACCAACCGTCCTGGGCAGGATGGCGCGGCCGGTGTCGTTTGGCGCGGGGGCGATCGTCATGCGGTCACAATGGCCCGCCGCACGCGTGGTTTCCAGGCTCGACGTTGCCGCGCATCGCCGGCGCCTCTAAGGTCCCGGCGATCGCTGTCTCGTCCCGTGAGTATTCCCATGACCGCCGCCATCGAGGTCGCTCATCTGCGCAAGAGCTTTGGCGATGTCGTCGCCGTCGACGACGTGTCGCTGGTGGCCGAGCGTGGGCAGACGGTGGCGCTTCTCGGCGGCAATGGCGCCGGCAAGACGACGACGATCTCCATGCTGTTGGGCCTGCTGACGCCGACGTCGGGCACGGTGCGGGTGCTGGGCCATGATCTGCTGGCCGAACGCTACGCGGTGCTGTCACGGATGAATTTCTCTTCGCCCTACCTCGATTTACCGCATCGGCTGACCGTGCGGCAGAACCTGACGGTCTACGCCGCGCTCTACGGCGTGGCGGCGGCACGCGACCGGGTGGCGGAGCTTTCCGACCGGCTGGATCTGGGTGAGTTCCTCGACCGGCCGACCGGCAAGCTCTCGGCCGGGCAAAAGACCCGGGTGGCGCTGGCCAAGGCGCTGATCAACCGACCCGAGGTGCTGTTGCTGGACGAGCCGACCGCCTCGCTCGATCCCGATACCGGCGATTGGGTGCGCGGCTATCTCGAAACCTACCGTGCCGAATCGAACGCCACCATCCTGCTGGCGTCGCACAACATGGCCGAGGTCGAGCGGTTGTGTGACGACGTGCTGATACTGCGTCGCGGTCGGGTGGTCGATCGCGGCAGCCCGGCGGCCCTGCTCGGCCGCTACGGACGGCAGACCCTGGAGGACGTATTTCTCGACATCGCCCGCGACCGCCGCTCCGGCGACGCCGACACCCGGGGCGTGGCATGACGGGGCGTGGCACGAGGGTGGCATGAGCATCGCGCCCGCCCACCCCGATACCGGCCCTACGGCCTCGGCCCGGCGCATCGGCGCCATGGTACGGCGCTATTGGTATCTGATCCGGGGCTCGTGGCCACGCATCGCCGAACTGGCGTATTGGCCGACGGTGCAGATGATCCTGTGGGGGCTGGTCAGCCAGTTCTTCATGACCCACTCCAGTTGGCTGGCCAACGCGGCCGGGGCACTGATCGCCGGTGTTTTGCTGTGGGACATCATGTTCCGGGGCCAGATCGGGCTGTCGATCTGCTTCTTCGAGGAAATGTGGTCGCGCAATCTCGGCCACCTGTTCGTCAGCCCGCTGCGACCGTGGGAGATGCTCGTGGCGTTGATGACCATGAGCCTGATCCGCACCTTGATCGGCGCCGCCGCGGCGGCCGGCATGGCGATCCTGCTGTACGGGTTCTCGCTGTTCGACCTTGGTTTGCCGCTGCTGGCGTTCTTCGTCGGGCTGATGCTGATGAGCTGGGGTATGGGCATGGTGGTGGTGGCGATGGTGCTGCGCTTCGGGCTCGGCGCCGAATCGCTGGCCTGGGTGGCGATCTTCGCCTTCGCGCCGATCAGCTGCGTCTACTATCCGGTCTCGACCCTGCCGGAATCGATCCAGTGGCTAGCTTGGTCGACGCCCGCCGCCTACGTGTTCGAGGGCATGCGCGCGGTGCTGATCGAGGGGGTGTTCCGCTGGGACTTGTTCCGCGGCGCCTTGGTGTTAGACGCGCTGTACGTGGCGATCGGCGCCGTCGTGTTCATGTGGTCGTTCAAGGTCGCCCGCCGCGATGGGCGATTGCTGCAGATCGGCGAGTGATTGCCTAAATGGCCGCCAGCGGCGCCAACCGAGGATCGCGCGCCACATTACGGCGGGCGAACTGACACGCCGTCAGGATCGCCGCCACATGCAGGCCATGGGTTTGCCACGAGCCGTCCAACAGGGCCGCCACGGCATCGGCGACCGGCACCGTCACCACCTCGATGGTCTCGCCCGGATCGAAGTTCTGTGTCTCGGTCAGCACAGCGCCGAGGGCGAGGAAGTTATGCACCTGATTGGTCTGGGTCGCCGGGTTGGCCCACACGGTCGGCAGCCGGAGCCAGTCGGCGGCGCGATAGCCGGTTTCCTCCACCAGCTCTCGCGGCATGGCCGCCGCCGGGTCCTCATCCGCCTCCACCGTGCCGGCCGGCAGACCTCGAATGACCTGACCGGAGGCGTGGCGGTATTCCTCGACCAGCACCAGCTCCCCCGCCTCGGTCAGCGCCACCGCGTGGCACCAATCGTTCAGCTCCAGCACGTGATAGGGATCGAGCACTTGGTCACGTTCGGTGATGCAGCGGTCGATCCGGTGGCGCAGGAACCGGTCGGCGAATTCCAGTCGGCTTGATTCGACGGTCCACCGACGCGGCTTGATCGACATCACGCCGGCCCCGAGACGGCGGCGTCGCTGAAGGTCGCCATCCCGGTGTGACAGGCGGCGGCGGCCTTTAGGATACCCAGCGCCAGGGTGGCGCCCGACCCTTCGCCCAGACGCATGCCGAAATCGAACAACGGCTCCTTGTCGATCGCCTGTAGAACGCGCGCGTGTCCGGGTTCGACCGATTTGTGCGCCACGATGCAGTGATCGAGGGCGGTGGTATCGGCCTTCCACAGCACCGCCGCCGCCACCGTGCAGGCAAAGCCGTCCAGCACCACCGGCGTGCGGGCCAGCCGCGCCGCCATCACCGCCCCGGCGATCGCCGCCAGCTCCAGCCCGCCCAGCGCCGCCAGCAGGGCGAACGGATCACCCACCGCCTTGTGCCGCGCCACGCCATCGGCCACCACTTGGCTCTTGGTCCGCAACGCCGTTCCCGTGACCCCGGTGCCACGGCCGACCCATTCGGCCGGATCGCCGCCGAACAGCGCACAGGCCAGCGCCGCCGCCGAGGTGGTGTTGCCGATCCCCATCTCGCCCAGGCACAGCACGTCCAAATCCGGCTCGACCGCCATCATGCCGTAGGCCATGGCCCGGGCGCATTCCGCGTCGGTCATTGCCGGGCCTTGGGTGAAATCGGCGGTCGGTTGCTCCAAATCCATCTCGTAGACCCGCAGATCGGCGTCGAAGGTCTTGCATAGCTGGTTCACCGCCGCCCCGCCCTCGACGAAGTTTTTCACCATCTGAGCGGTCACCTCGGGCGGATAAGCCGATACTCCGCGCGCCGCGATGCCGTGGTTGGCGGCGAACACGGCGGTGCGCGGGTGATCCACGCGCGGCGGGTGCCGGCCTTGCCAGGTGGCGAGCCAGGACGTCAGCTCCTCCAGCCGGCCGAGCGCGCCGCGCGGTTTGGTCAGCTGGCTCTCGCGCCGCGCCACCTCGGTCGCGGCCTCAAGATCCGGGCCGGGCAGGTCCTTAAACAACTGGCGGATCTCGTCCAGCGAGACGGTATCGGGATCGAAGGAGCGGTCGGACATGAGGCCTCGGACGGGTCGGGCGGTGGGACCAGATGCGCACACAGGGTGCCGGCGGCATTGCGTTCGCGCGAGGAAGCCTATAGCTGCCAAGGGAACCGGACGCAAAGGCCACGAAAGCCGCTTACGATGGAAGACACAACGACCGATCACCCGGCGACCGATCATACCGGAGGTGCCCCGACCCGACGCTGGCTGGACGAGCTGGGGATGGCGACGACGTTTCTGACCCGCCTGCCCTGGCCACGCGCCGTGCCGCATGACCGACCGCTGATGGCGGCGGCCTGGGCGTTGCCGCTGGCCGGATTGCTGGTCGGGGTGGTGGCGGCGGCCGCGTTGGGCCTGGGTATGGCGCTGAGTTTACCGGCCCTGGCGTCGGCGGCGCTGGCGCTGGCGGCGGGCGCGCTGGCCTCGGGGGCGCTGCACGAGGACGGCTTGGCCGATCTGGCCGATGGCTTCGGCGGCGGCCGTGACGCCGAGGCCAAGCGCCGGATCATGCGGGACAGCCGCATCGGCTCCTACGGTGTGCTGGCGCTGGTCTTGGTCACGGCGGCCAAGCTCGCCGCCCTGACCGCGTTGTTGCCGGTAAGCGTGGGAGTGACAGCGTTGCTGGTGGCGCACGCGCTGGGCCGGGCGGTGATCCCCGCGTTGACGTATTGGCAGCCGTTTGCCGCCGATGACGGGCTGGCCCGATTGGCCGGGCGGCCGGATATCAAGGGCGCCGCGTGGGCCGGCGGGATCGGGTTAGGGATTGCCGTGGTGCTGCTGCCGGCGGGGATCGGCCTCGCGGCGGCGGTGGCGGCGGCCGGGGCGGCGGCGGTCGTCGGCTGGCTCGCCCGGCGGCAGATCGGTGGTGTGACCGGCGATGTGCTGGGGGCGGCCGAACAAGCGGCGGAGGTGGCGGCCTTGCTGACCATCGCCGCCTATCTCGGGCCCTGACGGAGAGTGTGAATGGCGGATGCCGCGATGACCGAGCCGACCCGTTGGTGGCTGGTGCGCCACGCGCCGGTGATCAACCCCACGGGCGTGATCTACGGCCAGCATGACATCGACGCCGATGTGTCCGATGACCGGGTGTTCGACGCGGTTGCCCGGATTCTGCCGCGTGGGGCGGTGTGGCTCCAAAGTCCATTGACCCGTGCCCGCAAAACCGCCGCGACCCTGCGGGCGGTTGGTGCCGACGGCGAGCCGCCGGTCGACGAACCGCGGTTGATGGAACAGAACTTCGGCGCGTGGCAGGGTCAGGAGCGGGCGGGCATTTTGGCGCGCCATCCGGAAGCCTATCGCCGGTTCTGGCTAACGCCGGCCGAGGAGCGGGCACCCGATGGCGAGAGCTTCGTCGACGTGATCGATCGCGTCGGCTCGGTGCTGAGCGAGTGGTCCGAGACGGCGGACGGCCGCGACGTGGTGGCGGTGATGCATGGCGGCTCGATCCGCGCCGCGCTGGCGATCGCGCTCGATCTCGATCCGGCGCGAGCCTTGGCGTTTCACACCGAGACGGTGTCGGTGACCCGGATCGACCGCTATTCCGATGGCGCGTGGGGCGTGGTCTTCGTCAACGTGACACCGTGGCGTCCTTAGTTCGGGTGACATCGCTCAGGATCGTCGCTATTCAATCCCGCGCTGCGACGATGCGTACGGTTGGAGGCTTGGTTGGTGTCATGCGACACAGGGTATGGGCCGGTCACGATCACGGCAATAACGCCGGATTGACGCGCCGCGCCGGCATCGGGGTTTGACCCGGCGGGCCGACGCCCATACCTAATGGTGCGATCGATAGGGATGGGTTCCATCCGTATCGATTAGACCACTAAAGACGGCCGGCCACGCGGCGGCCGGGCGGTTGAGACGAGGGCATCATGTCGACGCGCGTGTTTCTTGTGGTGGTTACGCTGCTGGCCGCGGCGCTGGCCGGGACGCTGACCGCCGGGTATTTTATCTGGCAGAGCCGCCAGGACCAAGGCCCGGACGTCGTGATCGGCGGCTGGTTCGAGCTGGTCGACCATACCGGCGAGCCGGTCACCTACGATGATTTCAAGGGCAAGTGGCCGCTGATCTATTTCGGCTACACCTATTGCCCGGATTTCTGCCCGACCAGCCTGACGGTGATGACCCAGGCATTGGAGCGGCTCGGCCCGCTGTCCGATCGGGTGATGCCGATGATGATCACCATCGACCCGGAACGCGATACGGTCGAGGCGCTGGCCGCCTACCACGAGCATTTCGACCCGCGCTTCGTGATGATGACCGGACCCCCGGAGCAGATCGACCGAGCGGCCAAGGCGTGGCGGGTCTACTACCGCAAGGCGGAAAGCGACAGCGCGACCGACTACTTGATGGATCACTCTTCCATCACCTATCTGATGGGACCGGATGGTGGCTATGTCACCCATTTCGGCCACGACGTAACACCGGAGCAGATGGCCGAGACCCTGCGTGAGATCCTGCAAAAGGCCATCGATGGCTGAGCAATCGACGCATCAACGGACGGGCCGATGGATTCGCTGACCCAGGCGGTTCTTGGCGCCGGGGTTACGGCGGCAGTGCTCGGCCCTCGGATCGGTCCGCGCAAGGCGGCGGCGCTTGGTGCCGTGCTCGGCTCCCTGCCGGACCTGGACGTGTTCTGGCCGTTCGACGACCCGGTCGAGGCGTTCGTCCTGCACCGCAGCGCTAGCCATTCCCTGCTCATGCACGCGGTTGTGACGCCGGTTCTGGCCGAAGCGGTGATGCGGATGTTCCGCGACCTGCGCCGGGAACGAGGGCGCAGCTGGCTCGCGGTGTATCTCGCTTTGTCGACCCATGCCTTGCTGGACGCGCTGACGATCTATGGCACACAGCTGTTCTGGCCGCTGTCGGCACGGCCGTTCGGCACCGGGTCGGTGTTCATCATCGATCCGCTCTACACGATCCCGTTGCTGGTGGTGACGGTGTGGGCGCTGTGTATACGCGCGTGGACCGGCGGGTTTGAACGCGGCTTGACGGCGGCGTTGCTGGTGTCGACGGGCTATCTCGGTTGGGGTCTTGTCGGCCAACAGATCGCGACCCAACGGGCCGAGGCCGTGATGGCCGCGCGCGGGATCGAGCCGAGCCACGTCATTGCGACGGCGGCGCCGTTCAACACCCTGTTCTGGCGGGTGATCGCGGTCGACGATGACCGCTATCTGAACGTCTATGTGCCAATCCTGGGCGGTGCGGCTGACGTCACGGTGTACGAGCATCCGCGTCTCCCCAATGGGGATGTTGAAATGCTGAAAATCCTGTCCGGAATCAAGGCGGCGGGCACGCTTATGGCGTTCAGCAAGGGTTTCTGGCGAGCCGAACGGGACGGGGTCGCGGTGGTGGTCGCCGATCTGCGCATGGGGTTGACCCCGGCCTACGTTTTCCGCTTCGCGGTGGCGGAGGCGTTGGCCGTTGGCATGGTATCGGTCGCGCCGCGCCGCGTGCCGCTGGAGCGTACGGCCGAGGGCGATATCGACTGGTTGTTGGCCGGGATCGCCGGCACCCGCGCCGTGCGTCCGGCCGAGGCGACCCGCTTGATCGACTGACACCCCCGGCTTATGGTGCGGCGAGTGTTTGTTCCACCGATTTCGATCTTTTGGAGGTTCCCATGAGCGACCGGATCACCGGCGTGATGGCTGCTGGCCTGACCGCGTTCAACGACGACCTGTCGATCGACGTGGCGGGCACGCTAGCGCACAGCCGCTGGTTGCTGGCGAACGGCTGCGATGGCGTTCTGCTGTTCGGTACCACGGGCGAGGGCAACTCGCTGTCATTGCGTGAGCGGCTTGATTTTCTCGATGCGTTGGGTGCCACCGACCTGCCGATGGATCGGATGATGATCGGCACCGGGTGCTGCGCGCTGCCGGACACGGTCGAGCTGACCAAGAAGACCCTGGCCATCGGTATCGACTCGGCGCTGATGCTGCCGCCGTTCTATTACAAGAACCCGAGCGATGACGGCCTCTACGCCTATTTCGCGCGGGTTGTGGAGGCGGTCGGCGACAGCCGGCTGAAGACCTATCTCTATCATTTTCCGCAAATGTCGGCGGTACCGTTCAGCCATGATTTGATCGCCCGTTTCCTCAAGGATTTCCCCGGCGCGTTCTGCGGTATCAAGGACAGCTCCGGCGATTTCGAGAACATGAAGACGATGGCGAAGACTTTTGGGAGCGACGGTTTCGACGTGTTCGCCGGGACTGAGCGGTATCTGCTCGATACGCTCAAGGCGGGCGGTGTCGGCACCATCACCGCCACCGGCAACGTCACCTCGGCCATGTGCGGCGCGGTCTACGCGGCTTGGAAAGCGGGCTCTCCCGATGCCGAGGGTCTTCAGGAGCAGCTGACAGCGCAACGTCTGGCGTTGCAGAACTACCCGGCGGCCGCGGCGCTCAAGCAGCTGCTGGCGCGGGAGAGCGGCAAGGCGTCATGGCGCAACGTGCGGGCGCCGTTCCTGCCGTTGCCGGCCGACAAGGCAACGCAATTGGCGGCCGATTTGACCAAGGTGAACTTCCAACTGCCGGCGCTCGCGGCGTAGAGCCAGAGCACGATCAGCGTAATCTGACTCGCATCGTGATCCATATTACGTTGATCGTGCTCTAACAATTTGATGAGAGCCGGCAAGCTCATCCCGAGGATCGTGTTCGGTTGACCACCCAGACACCGGCGAACACCAACGCGATCGCCGCCCAGATCCATGGGGATGGGACCTCGGCGAAGAACAGGTAGCCCCAGCCGAGACCGAAGATGTTCACCACGTAACCCACCTGCGAGACGAACACCGGCCCAGCGCGCTTGGCGATCTCGAAATACAGCAGATAAGCCAGGCAGGTGATGATCATCTGGCCGACCATTGCCAGATCGCCGGCGGTGATGCCGTCGGAGAACAGCGGGCGAAACCCGCCGCTCGCCAGCATCACCGGCAGGCTCATCAGTGACCCCGCCACCACCATGCCCAGCGCCGCCGCCAACGACGGCGTGTTCTCGGGCCGCAGCTTGGCCGAGATGATGTTCTGGCTGGCGTACAGCACGGGCGTGATCATCGCCACCAGCACCCACGGTGCCATCGTCGGATCGGGCAGGCTGGCGTCCGGACCGACGATCAGCAGCACACCGGCCAACCCCAACACCAGACCCACGACCGCCCGGGGGTCGAACCGCTCCATTCGCCATGCCAGCGCCACCGCGTAGGTCATCATCGGCACGGTGGTGACCAGGGTCGACAGAATGCCGGCCGGCAAATACCGCGCCGTCATGACGATGTTCAGGTTCGGCAGCACCAGACCGACCAGCGCGCTCGCGGCGTAGAACGCCAAATGCCGGCGTCCGGTCGGGACCGCGGTGCCGGTCCGGCGTATGATCAGGAATAAAAAGATCGTCGCCCCGGTCGACTGCCACCAGACATAGGCGGTCGGATGAATGCCGCCGATCACCGCCAGCTTCGACAGCGAGAACGACAATCCCCACAACCCGCCCAACACCAGCAACATCAGGAGCGGTAACCGCCCGGCGGGGATCATACGGCCGGCATCAGAACGGCCAGGCGACCGGGATCAACCAGACACCGATCGCGACCAACAGGATTTCCAGCGGCAACCCCATGCGCCAGTAGTCGCCGAAGCGATACCCGCCCGGTCCCATGACCAGCAGGTTGTTCTGATGGCCGATCGGGGTCAGGAAGGCGGCCGAGGAGCCGATCGCCACCGCCATCAGCATCGGGTCCGGGCTGGTGCCAAGCGCCACCGCCACGCCCAGGCCGATCGGTGCCATCACCACCGTGGTCGCGGCGTTGTTCATGATGTCCGACAGCGACATGGTCACGATCAGCAACACGGCGAGCAGCACCCGGGGCGACGCTTCACCGGCCAGATGGGCCAGGGCATCGGCCAAAATCTGCGCCGTGCCGCTGCTTTGCAGGGCACCGCCGACCGGGATCATCGCCGCCAACAGCACCACGACCTGCAGATCGATCGCGGCATAGACTTCTTGCATTGGCATCAGCCGGGTCAGCACCATGGCCAACAGCGCCGCGGTCAGCGCCGCCGCCGCCGGCAACAGCCCGAAGCCGATGGCCAGCAGGGCGGCCACGAATACCGCCACCGGAACCAGGGCGCGCTTCGGCTGCAAGGCGATATGGCGTTCGGCCAGCGGCAGGCATCCAAGCAACGCGATGGTGTCGGACAGGGTCTCCCGCTCACCCTGCAGCAACAGCACGTCACCGGCCTGGAACCGCACATCGCGCAGCCGAGACTCAATCCGCTTACCCTCACGGGCGACCGCCAGAAGATTGACGCCGTAGCGCACACGGAGCGCGATCATGGCGGGTGATCGGTTTCGAATCCAAGCGCGGGGCGGCACCACCACCTCAACCAGCGCCAAGGCATCGCGGTCCAGCGGTCCAGCGCCATCCTCACGCTCCAGCTCCTTGGCCGCCAACATGGTCAGCCCCCTGCCGGCCAGGGATTCGATCGCCTCGGCTTCGCCATGCACCATCACCACATCGCCCGCCTGCAGCTTGGCGTGACGGACATGGCGGATGACCTGGTTGCGCCCGCGCACCACGGCATCGATCATCGGCGGCGTTTCGATGCCGTCGATCACCTCATCAACGGTCTTGCCGATGGCCGGTGCCCCTTCCGGCACGACCAGCTCGGTCAGGTAGCCCTCGACATCGAACGGCCGGTTGCCGCCGGCGCTGGCCTTCCGGTGCGGCAGCAACCGCCAGCCGACCAGGGTGATGAAGGCGATGCCGGTGATGGCCAACGGCAGGCCGACCCAGGCGAAATCGAACAACGCGAAACCTTCGCCCAGGGCGCGGCGGCGGTAGTCGGAGACCAGCAGATTTGGCGGCGTGCCGATCAGGGTGGTCATGCCACCCAGGATCGTCGCGAAGGCCAAGGGCATAAGGATCAGGCCGGGGCCATAGCCGCCGCGCCGGGCCATCGACAGCGCCACCGGCATCAGCAACGCCAGGGCGCCGACATTGTTCATAAACCCGGAGAACACTCCCCCGAGCGACGACAGGGCCACCACCTGGCCGATATGACCTTTCGCCACATGGTCGACCCGGCTGGCGATCGCGTCGATGGCGCCGGACCGGATCAAGGCGGCCGATAGTCCTAAAACAGCGGCCACGGTGATGACGGCGGGGTGACCGAAGCCATCGAAGGCTTCGTCGGCGGGAACCAATCCAAGGACGACGCAGGCGAGCAACGCCAGCAGCGCCGTCACGTCGACCCGAAGGCGGCCCGAGATGAACAATGCTATCGTGACGACAAGGATGGCGACGATGGCGATCTGGTCCGGGGTCATCGGCAGGCCGGTGGGTGGCAAGGGTTTCGCCACACTCTAACGCCGGTGCTAAGCGCCGTCGCGGCTCAAAGAACGATGACGACCCGCCGCCGGCCAAGCAGATCTCAAATCCGCCGGCCGCTCTCGGAATCGAACAAATGCATTTGCTTCGGGTGGCTGTTCAAGGTCACCGTTTCACCCATGGTCAAATGGTGATGGCCGGACAACCGAACCGTCAGCAGCCCGCCGTCCAGCAACGGCGACTCGCCATGGACCAGGGTATCGGCGCCGAGATGTTCGATCAAGTCGACCGTGAGCTTGAGGCCCGGGCCGTCACCGTTCGAGGGGGTCAAATGCTCCGGGCGCAGGCCCAAGGTCACCGTGCGGCCGGGATCCCCCGTCCGTCCGCCATTCGGCAGCGGCAGGGTCGTGCCGTCGCCGATGGTCACTCCATCGCCATCGCCGTTAATCCGTGCCGGCAACAAGTTCATCGCCGGCGAGCCGATGAAACCGGCGACGAAGACCGAGGCTGGATTCTCGTAGACCTCGATCGGCGTGCCGATCTGCTCGGCCACGCCGGCGTTCATCACCACCAGCCGGTCGGCCATGGTCATCGCCTCGACCTGATCGTGGGTGACGTAGACGCTGGTGGTGCCGAGCGATTTTTGCAGTTTCTTGATCTCGACCCGCATCTGCACCCGCAGCTTGGCGTCCAGGTTCGACAGCGGCTCGTCGAACAGGAACACCGCCGGCCGGCGCACGATGGCGCGGCCTATCGCCACGCGCTGGCGCGGACCGCCCGCCAGCTCGCGGGGCCGGCGCTGCAGCAG
>JABMNR010000084.1 GCA_013203465.1 Alphaproteobacteria bacterium | reverse complement strand
TTCTCCGCAAGGCCGCCGCACGAACCAAAGCCGATCTCTGGGATGCGGTCGCCAAGGCTATAGAAACCTTCACACCGACCGAATGCGAAAACTACTTCGCCGCCGCAGGGTATGACCGAGATTAAATTGAAGAGGCTCTAGGACGCTTCAAAGACTCCAGTAATACCGGTCGGTTGGCAGCGACGCCGGGTCGAGAACCGACCGCACGTCGACGATCAGGCCACCGGATCGAACCCGCTCGGCAAGAGCCGGACCCTCCGCCAGGAAAACATCGTGCGGGCTGGCGAGAACCAGCGCATCCAAATCCCGCAGTGCGCCCACCTCTAGCAACTCGATGCCGAGGTTCGCGCGAACGAGCGCCGGATCGACTAGCGGGTCGGCGATCCGCAACTCGGCGCCCAGCGCCCCTAACGCCGCAACGATCGGCGGCACCTGGCTGTTGCGCGCGTCCGAAACATTGGCCTTGAAGGCAACACCCATGACGCCGACCCGCGCGCCCAGGATCGCCACACCGGCTTTGCTGAGCAACGTCACCACCTTCTGGGCGATGCGGTCGGCCATGCCGTCGTTCAGGCGCCGCGCCGCCCGGATCAGCTCGGGGTAGTAGCCATGCGCCTCGGCCTTGGCGATCAGGTAATAGGGGTCGACGCCAATGCAGTGACCACCAACCAGCCCCGGCCCGAACGGTGCGAAATTCCATTTCGTTCGTGCCGCCGCCAGCACGTCCTCGGTGCGCAAGCCCAGGCGGTCATAGACCAGCGCCAACTCGTTCATCAGCGCGATGTTCACGTCCCGCTGAATGTTCTCGGTGATCTTGGCGGCTTCGGCTACCCGGATCGACGGCGCGGCATGCAATCCCGCCGGGATCACCGGCGCATAAAGCGCCATCATCCGCTCCAGGGCCTTCGGATTCTCCGCCGAGACGACCTTGACCACATCGGCCAACCCATGCCGCGCATCGCCCGGGTTCATCCGTTCCGGCGAGTAGCCGAGCTGAAAATCCCGGCCTTGCGTCCACCCACCGGCGGCGACGCGGGGGCCGACGATCTCCTCCGTCGCACCCGGATGCACGGTACTTTCCACCACCACCAACGCACCCGGTGACAACACCCTGCCGATAAGATCCGCCGCCTGCTCCAACGGGCCGAAATCCGGTCGGCGGTCGGCATCGATCGGTGTCGGGACCGCGATCACATAGGCACCGGCGCCACGAATCGCCGTCTCCTCGGCGCTGAACAGCAAACCGTCCGGCACCTCGAACCGCCCACCCTCCGGATCGTTCCGGTCGACGCCACGCTGTAAATCGCCGGCGCGGGCGGCGTCGCTGTCGTACGCCACCACCCGACGGCCCGAACGCGCGAACGCGAGCGCCAGAGGCAAGCCGACATACCCCACCCCCAGAATGACGACGTCGGCTCCGTTCAACCCAGATCTCCCTCGCCGCCGAACCGTGTCAGCGCGTCGACCGTGGTCATCGGCGTGAATCCCAGTGACCGAGCGGAGCCGATATCGATGCTGAAGCCGAGGCGCGAAACCGCAGCCTTGTCCAGGTGGACAGCCCGCCCCATCCCGGCCGCCAGCGCCGCCACCGCCTGGCGCACGGAAACCGGTTCGGCGGACGCGACGGGGACGGCCCGAAACCCGTCTTCAGGACCTCCAGCCGCCAACACCCGCGCGATCCACTCGGCCAGATCAGCCACGTGGACCACATTGTTGAACGGTCCGTCCGCGTTGTAGACCCGCACGACCTCGCCCGCCGCAATCGCAGCCTTGACCTGAACCGGCCAGTTGCGCGCCGCGCCCGAGCCGATCACCGCCGGCAGTCGGATCGCCAGACCGGCCAACCCCGAGGCGGCCAGCGCCTGTTCGCCCATCAGCTTCGACGTCCCATACGGGTCCGGGTCTGACACGTGGGTATTCTCGTCGACACTTGGCGCGTCGATCCGGCCAAGCACCGACAGGCTGGAGAGATAAATCATCCGCCCGACGCCGGCCTCGGCGCAAAGCCGGATCAAATGCGCTGTCGCCAAGGCATTGTCCCGGATCAGGGTTTCCGTCGGTACCGCGTCGGACCGCCCGGTCGGGGGTGAGGTGGCGGCGGCGTGCACCACCGCGTCAAGCCCTGGAGGCACGGCGTCGATCGCCACGAGATCGGCGCGAACCGGTTCGGCCATGGCAAGATCGTCCGGCAACGGGCGGCGGCGATGATGGGCGACGACGTGGTGGCCTTCGTCCAGCAGCCGCCGCGCAATCACCCGACCGGAAAAGCCCGACGCCCCGGTGACCAGGATTCGCATGACCCGAGCGCCGCCCGGCTCAGCCGCGCACCGTCGCCAAGATGCGGTCGACGGAGAGGCCGTGGGCGGCAAGGATGTCCTCGTGGCTGCCATAGCAGTGCACGAACTCGTCCTTGAGGGTGAAGGTGTCGAGGACGCACTCGGCGCGGATATCCCAGGCGATTTGCTTGGTCTGCGGCGCCAGCCCGCCCTGCGGGGCGTGCTCTTCGATCACGATGACCCGCTTGTGCCGGCGCAACAGATCGGCGATGCCGTCGCGGTCCAGCGGCTTGAGGGTATGACAGACCGCCAGCGACACCGAATGGCCATCCTCGGTCAGCGCGTCGGCGACTTGCGCCGCCATCTTGGTGATCACGCCATAGGACAGCACGGCCACATCCTCGCCACGGCGCAAGTACCGCAGCTTGCCGAACGCCCAGGGATCGCTGTCCGGGCCGGTCAGGGTCGGCTCGCCCGCCTTGCCGAAGCGGAAATACACCGGCCCGCCACCCTCGCGCTGTACCAACCACCTGGTCGCCTCGGTCGCCTCGACCGGATCGCACGGCGCGATGATCGACATGTTCGGGATGGCGCCGGCGATGGCGATGTCCTCCTGGGCGTAGTGGGTGCCGCCGAGGGTTGAGTAGATGACGCCGCCACCGATGCCGACTACGGTGACCGGTAGATTTTGGTAACCCAGATCGTCGCGCACGAACTCGAACGGCCGGTACAGCGAGAAGGTCGCGATGGTGTAGGCGAACGGCCGCATGCCCTTGAGCGCGAGACCGGCGCAAATACCGATCATCGACTGCTCGGCGACGCCGACGTTGATGAAACGCTCGGGAAACTCCTCGCGGAATTTGCCCATCGAGCCGGCCGGCGAGATGTCGGCCACCACGATGTAGATGCGCGGGTCGTCCTTGGCGAGACCGTAGAGGACTTCGGCGAAGGTGTTCCTCACGACGCGATCTCCCTCAACTCGGCGAGCGCCTGATGGTATTCGTCGGCATTGGGCGAGCGGTAATGCCAGATCGGCACGTTCTCCATGTAGGACACCCCACGGCCCTTTACCGTCTTGGCGATCAGGACGAACGGCTTGTCGCCCGCGCGACCGGCGACGGCATCGTAGATCGCGGCCGCGTCATGGCCGTTGACCTCGGCCGTTTCCCAGCCAAAAGCTTCGAGTTTGTCATCCAGCGGATAGAAACTCGGGTGGGTCTCGGAGGTTCGGCCAAGCGACTGGAAGTCGTTGTTGTCGACGAGCGCCACCAGATTGGTCAGCCCCAAGGTGGAGGCCATCATGATCGCCTCCCAGGTGGAGCCTTCTTGAATCTCGCCGTCGGACAGGATGCAGTAGACCATCCCGGCCTCGGCGCTTCCGCCCGCCTTGTTGCGCTCGGCCACCGCCATGCCGACCGCCATCGCCATGCCATGGCCGAGCGAGCCGGTTGAGGCCTCGATCCCTGGATTGCCGTAATCCGGGTGCGCGCCCAGGATGCCGTGCGCCGTGCAGTAGGCGTCCAGATCCGCGGTCGGCAGGACACCGATATCCTCCAGGACCGTGTACTGCGCCATGCAGCCATGGCCCTTGGACATCAGAAACGTGTCCTGGCCGTCGGGCCGCATCAGCCCGTGATAGCAGGTATCGGTCAACTCCATGCAGGAGAACGCGCCCGCCGCGTGCAGGGCGCTAACCGTCTGGGAGATGTCCAGGATTCTCTTGCGGTAACGCATGCAGCGCTTGCGTGACTCGGCGGGATCGAAGCGGTTGTGTCCGGCCTTGGCGATCATTGGGCCTGTGCCTCCGGCGTCAGGAAATCAGGGTCCAGTAGTAGTCGCCGGTATACCCGGCCTCGTCGAAGATCTTCTTCCACCCCTCGGGGTAGTCGTGGGTGTAGGCGGTCAACACCCAGTCGACGAAGATCGCGCGTTCTTCCTCGGTGCGGTAGCTGTCGACCTGGACGAACGCGTTGCTCCCCTTGGTCACCCGCATGATCTCCCGGAGCGCCGTGATCAAGTGCGGCTTCTCCAGATTGTGCAGGGTGTTGAGCGAGATCACCGCGTCGAAACTGTGATCGGGGAACGGCAGGCTGTGGGCGGAGCCGAGATGCAGACGGCCGACCACCTCCGGCTCGCAATGCTTCATGGCGTAGTCCGAGATGTCGAGACCGAACGCCTCCAACCCCGGGCAGGCGATCATGAAATCCTTGACCAGAAAACCCTTGGCGCAGCCGACGTCGAGCACGCGCATTCCCGGCTTCAGGCCGAAATGCGCGATCATGTCCTCGGCGATCGGCACCCAGCGGCCATCGTAGCGGTAGCCGCCATAGCCGTACTCGCGCGGGCCATCGAAATACATCTCGCCGTATTCACGGCTGATCCGGATGTGCTCGTCGGTCTTGGCATGCTCGCGCACCTTGACGTTGCGCTTGCTCTTCGGCAGGCGGTTGAGCAGGTTGGCCTCGGCCATGCGGTTCCTCCGATGCTCGGACGGTGGGTCAGCCCCCGGCGACGCGCCGATGGGTCAACGCCAAACCCTCCGCGAGCGGGGTATAGCGGAAATTCGGGAACGCGCGAAGGGTCGCGATCGGATCGAACGGCCGGTAGCCGTTATGCGGCATCGGACCGGATCGGGGAGAGCCGACAATCGTCGGCGGCGCGTTGACATGGGAGATCACCATCTGGGCCACCGCGCGGAAGCTGTGCACGTCACCGGTGGCGCCGTTAAGCACGCCGACCGAACGGCGGCGGACCATCCGAGCCAGCAAATCCGCCAGATCGTCGACCAGCACATGATCACGCCGTTCCTCGCCCTCACCGAACAGGGTGATGGTCTCACCGGCCAGCGCCTGGCGGCGAAACCGGTTCGGGCCGTAGCCGTTGTGCGGGTCGGCGGCGCCATAGACCAGGGTCGGCCGCAGGATGCCGAGCGGCAATCCGGCCTCGTCGATCAACATGCGCTCGCGCGCCAGATGCATCACGCCGTGCAACGATCCCGGCTCGGCGCAGCTGTCCTCGGTCAACGGCTCCAGGCTGTCGCGGTACACCGCATCCGAGGACACGTAGATCACATGCTCGACCGGCCGCGCCTTCAGGGCCTCGACCACCGCGTTCATCATGGCGATGTTGCGTTCCAGCATCGCGCCGTTCTTGCACGGCGCCTCGGCCGAGACGACGACCAGGACATCCTCGGCGCGCAGCTTGCCCGCCAAAGCCTCGGCCGCGCCGTCCGCCAGCAAATCGACCGCCGCCCGTCCCCAGCGCTCGACCGTGGCGCCTTCCTTCTCCAGTGCATCGGCGGCGGCCCCACCGATGAAGCCAGGGCCCAGCACCACCGTGCGAACCGGGTTGTCGGGTTGCACAAGGCGATGGGTCAGCATGGTCGTTGTTCCTCTTGATCGGCGGACACCCCAAGGGTGATCCAGTCCAGCCCGGCGGCCCGCGCCGCCGCGCCGTCCAACACGCGGTAGGGATCAAGCACGATACGGCCGCCCATGGCCTCGGCGATCGCGGCGGGATCCAGGGCTTTGTACACGGCCCAGGGCGTCATAATGCACAGCGCGTCCGCACCGGCCACACAGACCAGGGGGTCTTCGGCGGCGACGACCGGGATCGGCGCGGCGGCGGCCGGCACCACCGGATCGTGCACGGTCACGTGGGCACCATCCAGCTCGGCCAGTAGCGCCAGGCTTGGTGAGTTCTTGGTGGAGTGGGTGTCCTGCTTGTAGGCGAGACCCAGCACGGCAATGCGCGCGCGTGGATTCGCATCAAGCACCCGTGTCTTCAGGGTGCGCGCCGCCCATCCCTTGCGCCAGTTGGAATTCGCCACCCAGGCGGCGACGATGCCGGTGTCGGTGCCATGCACCGCACCCAGGCGCATGACGGTGGCCAGATCGCGCTCCAGATTGCCGCCGGCGAGGCCAAGCCCGGGCGCGAGGTAGCTGTAGGGACCGATCCGCCGGTCGAGTTTCAGCGAGGGCGCTATTTCCGACCAGTCGGCGCCGGTGTTCTCGCAAATCTCCGCCATGGTATTGGCGACCCCGACGGAAGCGACCAGACACATGTTGATCGATATCTTGGCCAGCTCGGCGCTCTCGTAGCGCATCGGCAGGATCGGGCACCCGAAAGCTTCCAGATAGGCCCTGAAGGCGGCGGGCAACGCGGCCGCCGGCTCGGCACAACCGACAATGTACCGCTCCGGCTGCACCGCGCGCTGCAGGGCGATGCCGAACACCAAGGTTTCGACTTGGTAATACAGCGGGCCGCGCACCCCGGTGAGGCCACGGGTGAAGCCCGGAGGCACCTGGCTCAGGATCACCAGGACCGTGTCGTCGCGCAACGCCGGAGCCACGACGGCCAGAAGGTCCTTGACCGCCGACAGATCGGACGCCCCGGTGTCATCGGTCGGCACGTCCGGCGCCAGATAGACCACGTCGGCCCGGGCCAAATCCTTGATCTCCGCCGTGATCGTCAATCGCGCGCCGTGAGCGGCGAAGGCCGCGTCCAGACCGGGTTCGGACACCGGCAGATCGGCCGCCCGCAACCGGGTGATCACCGCCCGATCGGGGTCGAACAGAATGGTCTCGAAGCCCTTGGCGGCGGCGGCGGTGCCGGACACCAGCCCGAGGTGAGTCATGCCGCAATAGGCAATTACCGGAGCCGTCATGCCCCCTCACCGAACCGATCGAAAGCCTCGCGCGCCAACCCGCGCAGGGTGCGGTTCAACCAGATGTCGTTGCCGATCCCGCTGCCCCGGCCCTCGGCGCAGAGCTGCTTGAAGTGCGCGTATTCCGCCTCCCAGGTCGGGTCGGCCTGCACCAGGGTCACCGCCTCCTCCGGCGGCCGGCCCGAGGGCAGCACCCGGGTGCGGTGGGTGAAGGTGCTGGGTCCCCATTTGCACAACGAGTCGATATGCGCGCTGCCGCGTTCGGCGAACACGTCGCAGGTGAAATGGTTGCGCCAGGACAGCATGGTCATTTCCAGCTGCACCGTCGGGCCATCGGCCGGATCGGCCGCCACTACCACGTGGTCGAACGACCGGTTCTCGTGCCGCCGAGCCACGCGAACGCCATACTCCCACTGCTCGGCCTCCGGCATCCAGACCTTCAGAATGTCGAGCAGGTGCGAGCCCAGGTCGGGCAGCACCCCGGCCCCCTGATCGCGCCAGGCGCTGTCGCGCACCAGCCGGGCAGTGCCGTTGCCGTAGAACATCCGCACGCTGTAAATCCGGCCCAGGTCACCCGAGTGGATCAGCTCGCGCATGCGGACGTAGTGCGGCTCGAAACGGTGGTTGTAGGCGGTGACGCACACCGCACCGGCACCCGCCGCGATCTCCGCCAACTCGGCCAGCGTCGCGTCATCCTCGGCGATCAGCGGTTTCTCGACCAGCACATGCTTGCCGGCGCCCAGAAGCGTCTTGAGCAGGGCCGGCTTGGGGCCGTCCGGGGTGCAGACAATGGCGGCGTCGAAGGTGTCGAACGGGATCGCGGCGAGGTCCGTGGCGTCAGCCTCGGGCGCCACAGGATCAACCACGGCGACCGCGTCGGCTCCCGCGACCGCGCGGCGTTTGCGGCCCTGCACTCCATGGCCGACGATGACGACCCGCATGTTCGGCCTCATCCCGCGAAGTTGGCGCGACGCTCGTAGATCTCGATCTTCTTGAGCACCATCTCCGGTTCGACCGGGATGTTGCCGTCGATCTCGCACTCGACCGCCGCCGCCATCGAGCCCAGGATCGAGGCGGTGACCGGATCGCCGGTCGCCTTAAGCGCCAGCGCGGCGTAGGCCAACAACGCGTCGCCCGAGCCGACCGCGTCAATCACGTGATCGGCGAAGCTGTCGACACCGAAGAAACTACGCAACTCGCCACCGGCCTCGCGGAAGGTCATGGCGCCGCGCGATCCGAGCTTCAGGATCAGCACCTTGCAGCGGGCCTCCTCGTACAACCGGGAGCCAAGCGGCCGGATCACCGTGTCTTGATCGCCCATGGAGAAGCGCGCTTCCTTTTCGTTCGGGGTGATCAGATCGAACCCTCGGAAGTCGAGAATATTACCCCAGCGGCTGGCCACCTGGCTGTCCGCCACCTTGAAGCGGCCCTCCGGGATCGCCGCGGTCAACATCGGGATGGACTCCCGGCTGAACATGCCGTGACGGAAATCGCTGAACACCACGATGTCGCTCGGCACGGTGCGGATGTTCTCGGCGAACCGATTGCAAATCTGCTCGGAGATCGCCCGATTGTCCAAAGTGTCGATCTTCAACATGCGGTAGCCGCTGGCGATGATCGCGTTCTTGTTGATGGTCGGCCGGGTCAGGTCGACCACCTCGGCGAGCGTCACCCCGGCCCGAGCCAAGTCCTCGCGCACGAAATCCGCCAGCGCGTCGTCTCCCAACACGGTCGAGAACGTGACCTCGGCGCCGGCCGCCTTGAGGTGTTTGGCAACGATGCCGGCGCCGCCGACGTAGTCGCGCTTGCCCTCGTAACGCACGCTGAGGGTCGGCGTCTTGCCGCTCGCCCCGATCATCGAGGTCACGGTCAGGGAGTCGACGATGGTGTCGCCGACCACATGAACCTTTTGGCCGCGCAGGATGTTGAGCGCGGCCTTCAAATCGTCGAAGCTGCGCTTCTCGCCGTCCAGCAAGTTGATCAGCTTCTCGACCGCCAAATCCGGCGGCCCCGATTCGATGATCGCCGAGGACGAATAGACAATATCACCGGGCGTGAAGATCACCTCGCCGCCATAACTCTCGACCGCCTGTTTCTCCTCGGCGGTGCGCGGATGCAACCCGCCCTTCTGATACTCGTACCCCTTGACGAAATAATCCGGCTTGATCGTCAGGATGTTCTGGATCGGCGTCTCGTGCGGGTCGATGACCACGTAGTCGACGGTCTCCAGCGCGGCCAGGTTCAGGGCGCGCAGATTCTCCGGCACGAACGGGCGGTGATCCGCCTTGTTCACGTGCTGGTCCGCCGTCACGCCGACCACCAGCATCCCACCCTTGGAGCGGGCGTAGACCAGATGACGAATGTGGCCGGGATGCACAAGATCGAAGGTGCCGTGACACATCACCACCGGCTTCTCGCGTGGCGGCGCGCCGATGATGGCGGCGATCTCCTCGGCGGTCTTGACCTTGTGCTTGTAGGCGTCGTCGATCACCGCGACCGCTCCTCCTTGTTTCCGAGATAGTCGAACCAGATCTTGGTGGCGCTGGCGATGCTGTCCGGGGTCCACAGCGGCGCCTCGCGCCAGTAATCGAGCTGAGCCAGCATGCGGGCGACACCATCCTCGAACGACACCTCGGGCCGCCAGTCGAGGTCGCGTATTATCTTCGTGGTGTCGGCCCATGTACAGTCGGGCTCGCCCGGCCGTTTCGGGATGTGCACCACCGGCCCGCCCAACAGCTCGACCAAATGGTTCACCGTTTGCGGGTTGCCGGCACCGAGGTTCCAGACCTCGCCGACCTTGTCGGTTTCGGCGGCGGCCAGAAACGCCTTGGCGACATCGGTCACGAACAGGAAATCGCGGGATTGCGTGCCATCGCCGACCACCGTGAACGGCTCGCCGGCGATCTTCTGCCGCAGGAAGACCCCGAACACCGCGCCATAGGCCCCCGAGGTGCGCGAGCGGGTGCCGTAGGCGTTGAAAATGCGGATCACGTTAACCGGCAGGCCGTACACCTGGTGCCAGTGAAACGCCGCCTGCTCGCCCTGGTACTTGGACAGCGCGTAGGGGTATTGCGGGCGGATCGGATGGTCCTCGCGGGTCGGTGTGTCGGCCAGCCCGTAGCAAGAGGACGAGGCGGCATAGACGAATTTCTTCACCCCGGCGTGGCGCGACGCCTCCAACACCTGGGCGGTGCCCTGGACGTTGACCGACATGTACTCCAACGGCCGTTCGATCGACGGCACGATGTCGCCGATACCGGCGAAGTGAATCACCGATCGCGCGCCCACGAAGGCCGCGTCATCCGGCGCGATGTCACGAATGTCGCGGAAGTCGCGGATCAGATCCTGATTGTCGCCGTGATGCGCGAGATTAAGCTCGCGGCCGCCGGTCAGGTTGTCGATCGCGCGCACCCGGTAACCACGCGCCAGCAACAGATCCACGGCATGGCTGCCAATGAATCCGGCGCCGCCGGTGACGACGGCATAGGGTTTGTCGGACATCGTTGCGTGCTCAGGTCGCGATGGTGAACCCGGCGGCCGAGGCATCGCCCTCGAACATCTTGACGGTCTCTAGGCTGAACTGGTCGAGATCCTTGCCGAGGCCGCCCAGCTTGCCCAGCAAATCATTGGTCACCGTGATGATGTGGCACCCCATATCATTGGCCTGGATGATGTTCAGCAGCTCGCGCGGGCTGGCCCACAACAGCTCGGCCTTCGGCCGGTCCTTGAGGATTTCCAGGCATTCGGTCATCAGCGGAATCGGATCGCGGCCGGTGTCGGCAACGCGGCCGGCGAACACCGAAACGATGGCGGGGGTGGCCGGGTCCAACACCTCGGCCACCTGCTTCACCTGTCCCGGGGTCATGATCGCGGTGACGTTGACCGCCACACCGTCCTTGGACAGCGCGCTGATCGCCTTGCCCATGAAGACTCCCTTGGTGTTGGTCACCGGAATCTTGACGTTGACGTTCACGCCCCAGCCACCAATCACCCGGCCCTGGGCGATCATGGCGTCGGCCTCATCGGCGAACACCTCGAAGGAGATCGGCTTGTCCGGGATGGCCGCGATCGCGGCCTTGGCGAAGGCGGCATAATCGGTCAAACCGACCTTACGCATCAGGGTCGGATTGGTCGTCAGCCCCTTGATATAGGGCTTGGCCGCCATGGTCTTCATGCCCTCCAGATCCGCGCCATCGGCGAAAATCTTGATCTTGAGGTCATCGACCGACATCGCCGTCATGTTCATCCTCCAGTTCCTCCGCCCGCGCCCTCGCGGCCGAGTATCGCGGCCACCGCCGCCGCCATATCGGCGACCGAGATGTCCGGTTCGAGGCGTTCCGGCTCGGTGTAGCCGCGTTCGATCAGCACCGTCACACAGCCCACCGCGCGGCCGGCGCCGACATCACGCCAGCGGTCACCGATCATGTAGCTCGACGCGAAGTCCAGGTCGAGGTCGGCGGCAGCTTGCCGCAACATTCCCGGCGCCGGCTTGCGACAGCCGCAGCCTTCCGCCGAGTCGTGCGGGCAGACATAAACCGCGTCGATCGGCATGGCGGCGCGCAACCGGTCGTGCATGGCGGTCAAAGTGGCCGAGTCGACGTTACCGCGCGCCAGTTCCGGCTGATTGGTGACCACCACGGTGGCGAACCCCGCCCGCTTCAGGGCGGCCACCGCCGCCGGCGCCTCGGGCAGAATCTCGTAGTCATCCAGCGTAAGGGCGGCATACGGCTTGCCGTCGCGCACCTCGGTGCGAACCAACACCCCGTCGCGGTCGAGAAACACCGCTCGTCGTTTCCCGCTCACGACCGCGTCCTCATCACGACCGGGTCAGGCCCTCCCACCGGTTGGCTTGCGCCATCAGGTCCGGATGACAGACCACGCCATGCCAGATGACCGCCTGGAACGCCTCGGAATGCGGGGTGACGTGGTTGGGGTCGACCGTCGGGACCACCAACACATAGTCGCCGACCTGCTTGGTATAGCCGCCGTCGCGTCCAACAATGCCAAAGATCGTCAACCCGTGCTGCTTGGCGTATTCCAGCGCCAGCACAAGATTCGGGCTGACGTTGCGCTCGCGCGAGCCGCCGCCGACCGAAAAAACCAACACCGCGTCCTTGTCGTTCGCCCGGCTGACCTCCAGCCAACCGGCGAACACGCTTTCCCAACCCTCGTCATTGGTGCGGGCGGTCAGCTCGGCAACGTTGTCGGTGGGCGCGTAGGCCTCGATGCCGCAGAGCTTGCGGAAGTCGTTGACCGCGTGTCCGCAATTCGCCGCCGAGCCGCCAACACCGAGGATGAACAGCCGGCCGCCGCGGGCGCGCAGGGCGACCAGGGCCGCGACCATCGCCTCGACTTCGGCCGGGTCGATGGCCCGGCAAATCTCGGCCGCCTGGGCCAGATAGGTTTCGGCGTGCGACGCCATGGGACCTCCGAGGACGCTCACGACCGCCGATCAGGCGGCGGTCAGCTTCTGCATTGTCTTGACGTTGAAATACTTGTCAGCGGTCATCGAGTCCGGCAGCTTGCCCTCGCGCATCGCCTTAACCAGACCGCGCACCGCGTCCTCCACCGTCCGCTTCGGCTCGAAACCCACCACCCGGCGGATTTTGTCCGAATTGACGTGATAGGAGCGGATGTCGTCAGTCGGCGTGGTGACAATGTCGATCGGCGCGCGGTCGGGCATTTCCTCCTCGACCACCTTCTTCACCACCTCGGCGATCGCCGAGATCGACATGTTTTGATAGCCGGCGTTGAAGGTCTCGCCCTGAATCTTGTCGGCGTCGTAGCTCAACAGATTCACATACAGATCGCTCACATCCTCGACATGGATGTTGGGGCGCAGCTGGCTGCCGCCGAACACCGTGATCTTGCCGTTGTTGACCGCGTGATTGGTCAGGATGTTGACCGACAGATCCAGGCGCATGCGCGGGCCATAACCGCAGACCGTGGCCGGACGGATGGTCACGCCGACGAACGCATCGGAGATGTGTTTCCACAACAGCGGTTCGCACATGCCTTTGTATTTGTTGTAGTCGGTCAACGGGATCAGCGGATGTTCCTCGGTCACGTCCGGGGCGTCCGACACGCCGTAGACCGAACTGGTCGACGCATAGATGAAGCGCTTCACACCGGCCTGCTTCGACGCCACCACCATCGGCTCGAAGCAGTCGTAGTTGATCGACTTCGACAGGTTGGGATCGAGGATAAAGCTCGGATCGTTGGAAATGCACGCCAGATGGATCACCGCATCACACCCCGTCACCGCCTTGGCGAAGGCGGCGGTATCCCGCAGGTCGCCCTTGATCGAGGTCAGCTTCGCATGGCCAAGCGGCAGATTCTCATCGCCGAAATACTGGATGTCGAACACAACGACCTCGTACCCCGCATCAAGCAATTTCGGTGTCAGAACCGAGCCGACATAGCCCGCGCCGCCGGTAACGAGGACGCGGTTGATGGTCTGATCGATCATGATGAAATCCCGGGCGAAAATCGTATGATGGCGGCGGGATCGTCGACGCCGCCGATGCTGGCGGTCGTATACCGGGTTTGCCTAAAGGGAGCAAGGCGGGCGGCGGTTTCGCGGTGTTTATTCCGAGGCTCCATCGCGTTCGCGATGGCTCGATCAGCTAAAGCTATCCACCCCGTCGATCGGCGGCAGCAAGGCGGGATCGATCCGGCTCGGCGCTTGATCCAGCGCCTGGTTTAGCCGTAGCAGTTCCTCGGCCCGGGCGACGCCATCCTCGTCCTCGACCACGAGGCCCTCGAAGACAAAATGCAACGACGCTTCGGCCTCCAGCACACGGTCCCAGATCCAGCGGCGGGTTTCCGCCTTCTCCGGCATCATGAACAGACTGCACATCACGATGCCGTCGATCTGATCGAGCTTGCGGATCATCGAGTACAGCTGGACGAAACAATCCTGGAAGAAATACTCGCCGATCGACAGGTTCAGCGCGTGTGACGTGCGGCTAACATAATCTCGGATCACCAGATTCTGCACCGTGGCCGGCATGCGCATGCCCTTGAAGGACTGGTGGGTGACGTAGCCTTGCAGCCCGCGCCGCCGGTTGCCTCTCACCGCCGGTGCCTCAGCCATCGAATCCCTCCGGCGGCTTGAAATTCATCCCCACCCGGCTCGCTACCTTCGGGGTGATCGGCGTGTAGAACCGGCCGAGGCACTTCTCCTCGCTGGTATAGGGCGTGAACAGGCCGGTCAGCCGGCAGTTCAGCGACCACCGAGTCTCATCGGTGTCGTTGCGGACGTTGCCGTGCAACAGAATAGGCGAGAACACCAGGGTCTTGCCATAGGGCACCGCGATCCACTGGAAATCGTCCTTGTACGCCGCGAACAGATCAAACGTCTTCCCGCCGTCGGGCATGTGGCTCATGCGCTCCCGCACCGTGCGGTTCGCCGCCGGGGGCAGGATGTACATCGCCTTGGTGTCGTAAACATCGACCAGAGGCGTCCATTCCACCACTTCGAACGGGGTCTCCGCCGACCAGACATCGGCGTGCACCGCCAGGGTTGAAGTCTCGTCGCGCGGCATCTGGATCGACAGGTTGACCTTGTTCTGCATCGCCAACTCGTTGCCGACCACGGCATCGATCACCGAACGCGCCAACTTCAAATAGGTCGGCCGGCACCAGGCGTGTTGATTTAGCCCGTTGAACACATGCAGACGCAGCGGGTTGATTTCGGTGATCGCCACCCGCTCGTGCAGGGTGTTGAGAAAGCCATCATGGTCATCCGGCACAACATCGCCGCGATGCTCGCATGCCAAGCGAACGATCTCGGCCCGCATGGCGTCAAGCGCCGCGCGGTCGTCCACGTCCTTGACGACGTATCCGTTGTCGAGGAATTCCTTGGCGAGCGCCTGTTCGGCCGGGTCGATGAAACTGTCGGTCAGCGCCATGACAGGCCCCGTCGGTCATTGATGGAAGTAGGCACCACTAGCGCGGATCGCCGCCTTGTGCCAAGTGCCGAACGGCGGTGGACAAGGCTTGATCCCAGCCGCCCTCGTCATCCTGACGCAACACCGTCAGGCTTGGATACCAAGGAGAATCAGTGCCATCAGCGAACCAGAACCACAGCGGATCACGCTGCATCAACACGATCCCCGGCACGCCCAAGGCGCCCGCCAGATGGGCGTTGATCCCGGAAATCGTCACCACCCGGTCCAACGCCGTGATTTGCGCCGCCAGATCATCGATGGCGTCGCGGATATCCGCCGCCGGGTTGGCAAGCGGCACCAGCGCGCCGCGCGCCCGCGCCGCCGCCTCTTCCTGCTGATCGGGCGAATACTGCAAGCTGATGGCGGTGCCCCCGGTGGCCTGGATCAGCGGTGAGAGCGCATCCAGTGGGATCGACTTTCGCCCCGCCGTTCGTGCATTGCCGCTCCGCCACGCGAAACCGGTATAGGGCGGCGGGCCAAGGTCCGCTAACCGAGCGCGCCACATCGCTACCCGCTCCGCATCCGCCACCAGATACGACCGTCGATCCGGGAACGCCTCCAGATTCCGGCGCAGGAAGGCCGGCAGGCACGCTGTCGACGCCTGAGCCGCGACAGGACAGCCAACCGTGTCCGTATCCTCCTTCGACAGCACCTCGACGTTAGGAAACGACCGGCGAAACAACGGAACCAGACGGGGGTCGCAATCGAGTCGTGTCGACACACCGGCACGCTCGGCCGCTTCCGCCACCAAACCGGCGAACAGGAGTTCGTCGCCCACGCCGAACTGCCCCCAAAGCCGCAGGCTGCCGCCGGCCATTG
Source organism: Alphaproteobacteria bacterium (assembly GCA_013203465.1). Taxonomy (GTDB): domain Bacteria; phylum Pseudomonadota; class Alphaproteobacteria; order Thalassobaculales; family Thalassobaculaceae; genus JABMNR01. The sequence goes on along the minus strand of JABMNR010000084.1, from coordinate 47,547 downwards.
TTTGGCCGTCCCAAAGAGGGGCATCCATCACATGTTCCGGGGTCTCGGCGTCGGATTCCGCCCACCGCGCCAGATAATCATCCCATCCGGCCCAATCTCGCCGAGTGAGACGAATCCATCCCCGCGTGTACCGGGCACGGGCGTCGCCAGGATTCGTGTCGAGAACCCGGTCAAGGTCATCCAAGGCGTCATCGATCCGGCCAAGCTCGACACGGGTCATTGCCCGGTTGGTGCGTGCTTGCAGATCGCCGGGTTCCACCGTCAAGTATCGGTCCAGCCAACACGCGGCAAGATCGGCGCGCCCTTCGGTCTGAGCCACGGCCGCCGCTGTCTTCAGGGTTAGGGTACGACCGTCACCGGCAACGACCGCTCGGGGCCATGCGCGATCGCCAACCGACGGCGCCAGTCCCGCCCACGCCCGCCCATGTCCTGGCATCAACAGCAACACCCGCCGATACGCACCGATCGTCCCTGGATCCAGCGGGCCATCGGCTCGCGTCCTGGCAAGGGCCAGGTTCATCCAATGTCTAGATTGGTTTGGTTCGAGGGCGACCAGCCGGCCAAACAAGACCGCCGCCTCGGCCCAATCAGCCGTGGCGATCGCCGCCTTCGCCGCCGCCTCCAGGCCATTGGCCGACACGATCAAAAGTTCTCGGGCGGCGCTCCGGGAAACCCATCGGCAAGCGCGGAGGAAGAGAAGGTCGGAAATTCTCGTTTGGCCACGCGTTCGATCAACGCGATGTGCTTCGGCAGACAGACGGATTGCAGATCGTAATGTTGGGCTACGTATTCGCGCGCCGCCTTACCGAGGCGCGCGCGACGCGCCGGATCGTCGAGCAGCGCGCAAATCCGATCCACCAGCGCATCACGATCGAAGAAATCGACCAGAACCCCATTCTCGTCATCGGTGATCACCTCTTGTACCGGTGCCGTGGCCGAGGCGACGATGCAGCATTCGCACGCCATCGATTCAAGCATCGACCAGGACAGCACGAACGGATAGGTCAAATAGGTGTGAACCCGGGAAATACGCAGAACATTCAAATACATGTCGTATGGAACGCGCCCAATGAAATGGACCCGGTCCGGATCCACCGGGACTTCGTGCAGCAGCTTCTCCCGCCAACTCTTGGCGTCGGAGGGCGCGTTGCCGTAGCTGACATCGTCTCCGCCAACCAGGAGCACATGCGCGTTGGGACGGCGTTCCAGCAACTTTGGTAGCGCCCGCATGAAGACGTCGAACCCGCGATAGGGCTCCAGGTTTCGTGACAGATAGGTGATCACTTCGTCATCGCGCGACAGGACATTGCCATTCGGTAGCGGCACGCGCGCCTGGGGGTCGGGCGTGCACACCTGCGTTCGAACCCCATCGTGTATGATCGAGATGCGGGGGCGAAACTCAGCCGGATGCAGTTGCCACTGCCAGTTGGTCGGCGTCACCGCCCAATCGGCGGCTTCCAGGCTGGTGATCAAGTGAGCGTTTCGCATACGCGACCGGCACAGTTGATCCAGCGACGTCTCGCCCCCTTCGGCGAAGCCCACGTCCGCGCCTCGACCGCGGTAGAAGAACTCGGCGAAGATCAGGACCGGCGCCTCGGGGTAAACTTCCTTTAAGAACAAGGCCTCGCCCCACCCCGAATGAGCGCAGATCACATCCGGAACAAAGCCTCGCTTCCGCAGTTCCAGACACGCCCTCGCCACCGACTGGCCATACAGAATTTGCTCGTCCAAGAACCGCATGTAGTGGTGAACGTTTTTGTTTCCCTCGCGTGGCAGGCTATAGAGAACCTTACGCACCCCCGGCATCTCGCCCTTCTTGCGCCGCGTGACGAACACGACGTCGTTCGAGGGATCCTCGGCATAGTGCGACGCCAAATGAGCGTACTGAGCCGGCATGTTCTGGTGAACGAAAAGAATGCGCACGTGCCAAATCTCCTATGCCGCCCCGGCGGCGTGTTCAATCGTTCTTTACCGGTGTTCTGGAACGGCGAAGCCTACCGTCCGTGACCCGTTGAACGAGATCGTCTCGAACACGCGCCACCACGCCGCTCCAATCGTCTGGAACTTGCTGACGATACAAGCGATGCGAGGGGTACCAGGGCGTGGTTTCGCCGTCGAGCATCCAACGCCAATCGGTCGACGACGCCAGCAGAACCCAGGTTGGAACGCCCAACGCACCGGACAAGTGAGCGACTGAGGTGTCGACCGAGATCATGAGATCCATCTGGTCGAGGAACCCAGCGGTGTCGGCGTAGTCGTTGATGTTCGGCGTCAGATCGAGCACTCGTCCATCATCTCGCGCTGGGACGGCACGCGCGCCAAACTGAAACGCATAGTAGTCGACGTCCAAAACACCGAGTATCGGCTGCAACGCCTCGAACGCCATGCTGCGTTTTCGATCCAGGGGATGCTTGGAGTTACCGGCCCAGCATAAGCCCACGCGGAGCCGTCCGTTTTCCGGCAATGGGTGGGTGGATACCGGCGGCTCAATGTACCGCGGTGGTGCTGGGATCGTCTTGAGGTTCGTGCCGAATCGATACGGTAGGCTCATCACCAGATCGCACATGTCTACTCGGGTAGTTAGCCTCTTGCTGACGACTTCCGACACGCCGTCCAATCCCTCGAACAGTCGTCGCAGCGGTCCAGAACAGGCGATAACGACCTCGGCGCCTTGTTCAGCCAGCAGGCGCACATAGCGCGCGAACATGAGCGTGTCCCCGGCCCCCTGTTCGCCAATGCAGAGAAACCGCTTGCCGGCAACGGAACTACCGTCCCATTGCTGGAGTTCATGATTCGCTATCTGGCGCAGAAGACCTAGGCGGCCGGCGCGGTGTTCGAACAAGGCGAAACCGGTCGCCAGATCACCAAGCGTCAGATAGCAGATTCCAAGACCTAACTGGATTTCGCTATCATCGATCGAACACGTCAACGCCTTTCGATAACTTCGAATCGACCTCTCGGTTTGCCCAAGGAGGCGTTGAATCTTGGCTAGGTTGACCAGAATTTCGTGAGTGCCTGGCGCCAAAATCAACGCCATTTGATAGCATCTCCGCGCCTTGAACTCCTGGCCAAGGCGTTCAAGGCTCCGCGCAAGAAAATTCCAACCTCGTGGGTCCGTGACGCGACGCCGCACGAACTCGTCGGACCATCGCCTGGCTTCGTCGAATTTCCCGCGCTCAAGCAGAGGTGGAATCAGACGAAGAGCTTGGTCGATGTCGACCGTTCCTAAACGCTTGGTCAACGCCTGACCTCCGCCTCCCAGAAGGCCACAATCTCGCGCTCCATACGGTCGAGCGTGTACTGATCGGCGGTCACACGACCCGCCTCGACCCAGCAACGTCCGCCATCGCGATCGAAGTCGCCCAATGCCTGAGCCAGGGCATCAGCGGTTCCCATCCAATCCTCCGGCGTGCACCAGAGGCCATTCTCCGCCGTAGCGTAAGAACGGCCGCCATCACCCGTAAACCCGACAACGATACAGCCGCTCGCCATCGCTTCCAGTGGCGGCAAACCAAAGCCTTCGATTCGCCCGAGTGCCATGAACACCGCACTCTCGCCGAGAATCCCGCCAACCTGAGCTTCGGTTCGATTGGTGATCTGTACCCAGGGAACGTCGGCGTATTGCGGGTGGCGGCGGCGAAAGGTCTCGCGAATGAAAATGGATTCCACCTTCATCTTGCGAGGCATATAGGCGATCTGGCGCTTCTTGGCCGGCGCCGGCCGGAAGACGTCATGGTCGATGCCGTTATGAATGATCGGGACATCTTTGAGATCAAATATATCTTGCAGATATTGCGCGATTACTTCGCTGCAGCAAAATACTTGGTGAACGCCATAATCGTCGAACGACCACCGATCCTCGAGGCCGTGGTACAGATAAAAGTGGTTTTGGCAGAACACCAAGCGTCGAACCGGAAACTCGGCGAACCGTTGTAGGCAGTACTTCCACGGTTCCGGGATGACGTAGATGTCGGTCGGTCGGATCACGTGCTCCGGCGACAACCGGGCGACAGGCACATTGGTATCGAAGAAGTTATCCTTCATACCATCAACTAACAGCATTGCCGCGTCGAAGCCGTGCCGGTTGAGCACCGCCACATGATGATAGGCGATACGAACACCGCCCAACGGGTGGCCAAAATGCTTCGAAAGATAAAAAATCCGCCGCTGTCGCCGTTCGGACTCGTTAGATGAGTTCACTCCGGTCATGGCTCCCGCAGGGCCATGGAAAAACTCACGGTCAGAGGCTCCATGATATACGCCAGCAAGGTCTTCTCGCCCACGCCGATCATCGCCAGTGCCGGCATCCCCGAAGAGAGCTTGACGCCCGGTAGGATATTTTCCAACGACGTGGGATCCAAGCGGATCACCGCCCGATAATACGACCCGCCTTTCGTATCGGAGATGGAATCGGCTGACACAGACTCCAACTCAGCGGCAATCGGGTGGGTAAACCTTTGGCTGAACGACGTCAGGCGAACTTGAACCTTGGTGACCCCATGGGTTAGCTCGTCGATGTCGCGCGGCTTTACCCGCGCTACAATGATCAAGGGTTCATCCTCGGGCACGATGTCCATCATCACCTCTGACCCCCTGATTACCCCACCCAAGGTATGGATCCTGAGATCGACCACACGACCGGTGCGCGGCGCCCTGATTTCCAGGCGTTCGACCTGGCCCGCGACGACCGGCAATTGCTCTGCTGTGTCTTGGATGGTGTCGGTCACGAGATTGAGGTTCGAGATCACGTTCGCCTGGAATTCGTTCTCAACTTGACTGGCACGGAGTTCCATTTCGTTGATTCGTTGCCGTTGCCGCGCAATATCACCAAGCAACCGGCTGCGTTGACCGGCCAAGCCGATAACACCGCGCTCCAACGCCAGAACACGCGAGCGCCGTTCCAGGCCTTTCTCGTACAACGTCCGGACATCCGCTAATTCAAGCTCAAGAAGCTCAATTTGCTTATTGACCGACTCAACCTGCTCAAGCGTCGAGTCGATCACCGTTCGGGTCTGATCCACCACTTCAAGCAACAGCTGCACCTGGCCGCTGATCTGCTCTTGGCGCGACCGGAAAAGTGCCTTCTCGTTCTCGATCAGCGCCACAATCTCCGGGTCATCCGCCTGTGCCATCACCTCGGCGGGAAACTCGATCGTCATGGCACCATCGCGTTCGGCGTTGAGACGCGCCTTCTCGGCCAGCGCTCCTAGGTAGCGTTTGTTCAACCGTTGTTCTTGCGCGGTATCCCGCGTCGGGTCCAACCGCACCAACACCTGCCCTTCCTCGACGCGCTGGCCTTCACGGGCCAGAATTTCCGTAATCACACCACCGTCCGGATGCTGAACGACCTTGCGCTCGTTATCGATCCGCACCTCGCCGGGGGCCATGACGGAACTCTTCAAGGGTGCGAACGCGGCGAAACCACCGAAGCCGCCGAAAAACCCCAAGATCACGAGATAACCCGCGATCTGCGAGCGTCTCCAGCCCGGTTTCGCGGTTTGGGTGATCGCTTCGTAGGGATCGAACAGGGTCCCGGAGGTCGGTTCCGTTGTCTCAACAAGACTCATGACGACGCTCGATTTGGAATGCCGGGCGAGGGTTCGGCCACAGCGATCTTTGGCCTCGTAGGCACGGGCGCAATCACCTCGTCGCGGGCGGCGAACTTATGCACGACGCCCTCGCGTAGGACCAACACCTTATCGACATGCTGCAGAACGTTGATGCGGTGCGCGACCAAGAACACAGACGTGCCCTGTTCCTTCATGGCGTGAAGCATGTTCTTCAGCGCCTCCTCGCCCTCGCTGTCGAGATTGGAGTTCGGTTCGTCCAACACCACCAGCAACGGATGGCCGTACAGAGCGCGGGCCAACGCAATGCGTTGACGCTGCCCCCCCGACATAAGGCTTCCAGCATCGCCAACGTTGGTGTCGTACTCACGCGGCAACCGCTGAATGATCTCGTGAAGCCCCGCCAGTTGCGCGGCGCGGATGATCTTGTCCGAATCAGCGTTAGGGTCAAACCGGCAGATATTGTCCCGGACGGAGGTATTGAACAGCTCGACCTGTTGCGGCAGAAATCCAAGGTAGCGGCCCAAATCCTCCGAAGGCCAAGCATAAACGTCCGTGCCGTCAAGCCGAACGGCTCCGCTCGTCGGCTTTTCCAGGCCAACCATCAGATGGGCCAGCGTCGTCTTGCCCGCGCCCGATGGACCGATCACGCCGATGATCTCGCCCGGCTGAATTTCGAAGCTGACGTTCGAGAGAATGGGCCGGTCGAAATTCTTCACAACGTAGGACACGCCCTCAACCGAGATGTGCCCGGACGGTCGTGGCGGTAGAACACTCAATCGCGGGCGCTCTCCCATATCGGCAAGAGTCCCGCTCAAATCCTTATAGCTGGCCCACGCCTCAAGCAGATTGCGATAGCTGCCAATCATTGCTTCTAGCGGCATCAGTGCTCGGCCGACGAGGATCACCGAAGCCATCATGGTGCCCGCCGTCAACGTGCTGCCCGGCTGGATCATTTGCATGACGGCGACCGTCATGACCGAGATTTGCACCACCATGCGCCCCCACTTGGAGATGGCGCTGATCACCGCCGAGCGCTTCGAGGCGATCGACTGATAGCGATTCGCTTCCTCGCTGCCATCGTGCCAAGCCTTCACGATCGTGGGCGTCATGCCCATGGCCTCGACCACCTCGGCATTTCGCGCGGCCGCGTTCGAGAGCTTCAGCGCCGGATTAATAGCCATGCTCGCCTGAGCCAACGGCTCCTTCGACCAGCGGTCATTGACGAGTGCCAGCGCGAACAAAAAGATCGCGCCGACAAACGCGACGATACCGACCGTGGGGTTCATCAGGAACAGGATGAGCAGGAACAATGGAATCCACGGCGCGTCCATCACGCTGAAGATCGATTGGCTGGTCAGGAACGTCCGCAGCATGGTGAATTTCTGCAGCGGACCGGCCGTTCGTTCGCGCCCGCGGTGCAAAGCGTTGGCGATCGAGGCATGAAGCAATCGCGCCGACAATCGACGATCGAGGAAATTGCCGACTTCGATCAGAACCCACGACCGCGCAATGTCGACAAGCGCCTGAATACCAAAGGCGAACACCGCCATGGCGAACAACATGCCCAGCGTTGCCATGCTGAAACTGGTCAGCACCTTGTCAAACATCGAGAACATGTAGAGCGGTAAGGTGAGGATCATGATGTTCACAATGAAGCTGAACACGGTGATCGCCAGGAACGCGCCTCGGCATGACCGAAATGCGTCGGACATCGCTTCTCCAGCCGGAACGTGACGCTCGGACGTCTGCATCGGTTGAACGATCCTTTACCTAATCAGCCCGTCGAGCGGACCTTCTGTTCGCATCGCGATCATCGTGACCGTTACATCGATACCCGATTTGACCGGTTCCCGGCTATCGGTTAAAGCCACATCGCTTCCAGCCACGAAACGTCCGCACAAATCATGCCAAAAACCGGCTCTAGTGACCTTCCGCTCCGCGTATTCGTCGGCTACGACCATCGTGAAGATATCGCGTACAAAGTTTGCGAATCGTCGATCACACGACACTCGTCCATCGCGCTTGATGTTAGGCCTATCGTCCAAAAGGAATTGCGCTCTCGCGGTCTCTACTGGCGTTCCAAGGACCCGCTTGCATCCACGGAATTCACATATACCCGATTTCTTACACCCTACCTCGCGGGCTATCAAGGGTGGGCACTGTTCTGTGATTGCGACTTCCTATGGCTCCGGGATCCCGCCGAGCTCGTTATCTGTGCCGATGAATCGAAGGCCGTACTATGCGTTCACCACGATCACCGACCGATCGAGGCGACCAAGATGGACGGCGCCGTGCAAACCCAGTACCCGCGCAAGAATTGGTCGAGCCTGATGTTGCTGAACTGCGGGCACCCATCAACTCGACAGCTGACCCCCGATGTCGTGAACACACAAACCGGCGCCTATCTTCACCGGATGCAATGGGCCGACGATGCCGAAATCGGCGCGCTGCCGGCCGATTGGAACTGGTTGGAGGGCAGCATGCCGAAGCCGGCATCAGGATATCCGGCGGCGGTTCACTTCACCCGTGGCGGGCCCTGGTTCGACGACTGGCAAACCGTGGATTACGCCGACCTTTGGATTGACGAGCGTAACCGGCTGAGCGCCCAGGAGACATGACATGAAAAAGGCCCTGATCATCGGTGGCGGCTTCGCCGGATGCGCTGCAGCCCATCAGATACAGCTGGTGGGCGGCTGGGACATCACGCTGGTTGAGCGGGCACCCTTCCTGGGCGGAGGGGTCAAGACGCATTGGCGCGGCGGTCATCCCTTCACCTTCGGGCCGCGGCATTTCCTGACGCCGAAGGAGGAGTTGTTCGACTATCTGAATGCTATCGTTCCGATGCGCAAGCTTGACCACGAGTTCATCACCTATGTCGAAGCCGATCGAAATTACTACACCTTTCCAATCCACAAGGACGACCTGCCACGTATGCCCGAGCATGAGCAGATCGGAAAGGAACTGGCCGAAACACAAGCAATCAAAGGATGGAATGCGGCACAGAATTTTGAAGAATATTGGATATCGTCGATCGGCAAGACCCTCTACGGCAAGATGATCGATAAGTACTCCCGCAAGATGTGGGGGGTCGAAAACAATCGGATGCTCGATGATTTCGGTTGGTCGCCGAAAGGAGTCGCGATCAAGGAAGGTGCCCGCGAGGGGTGGGATACCGCAATTTCGGCCTATCCCTTGGCCCCGGACGGCTATGACGGATACTTCGCCACCGCGACCTCCGAGACCAATGTGCGCCTGAAGACCGAGATCGAAGCGTTCGATGTCGAAAACAAACGGGTGATGATCGCCGGCGAGTGGCATTCCTTCGACCTGATCGTCAACACCGTGTCTCCGGACATTCTGCTCGACTTCCGCTACGGCGAACTGCCGTACATCGGGCGCGAGTTCATGACCATCATCCTGCCGGTGGAGCACGCGTTCCCCGACAAGACCTACTTTACCTACTACGCCGGTGATGAGCCCTACACCCGGATCGTCGAGTACAAAAAATTCACCCAGCATCAAGCGCCGTCGACACTGTTGGGCATCGAGATTCCAAGCCGCAAGAACAAACTCTACCCGATGCCGATCAAGCAAGAAATCGCCCGGGCCTATAAGTACTTCGACGATATGCCCGACGGCGTGATCTCCATGGGTCGGGCCGGTAGCTACAAATACATCGATATCGACGACATCATCTGGCAAGCGATGGCCATGGCGGACGAGATTCGCCAAGGTGGATTTTCTCACCCGGTTCCCGTCTATGGCGCCGATCAATCAGCACCGAATTTGCTGACCCAAACCATGGTCGACGAAGGCATCGTGCCGGGAACCGAAACCGCCAATCGTTGATACCCCAGCGCTCAGCCTCTCTTCCCTTACCCGGTGTCCGCAACCCCAACCTCACCAGCCAAACGGGCGGCTTGTGCATCCAGCACCGGCGCCCACTCGCCTTTCCGAGTTTGCCAGGCCTGCCGAGCCGTCGGCATCCATCGGGACGGGTCACGCGAGCGTGAGTAGCGCCAATCTTCCTGCAAGAGTTGAAGGGCGACATAGATCGGCTTGTTGAGACCGTGGGCGACCGATACCGAGGCGTTGGCGACCGAGACGACCGCGTCCATCGCCGCCATCTGAGCCGCAAAACCATCCAGATCGGCCTTGCCATCGATCTCGGAATCGACGAGCAGATCGACGCCGAAACGGTCCCGTACGAGACGCTGGTCTTTCGTCACATCCCCATACTGAAGAGACACAAACGTCGTGTCTGGAAGACCAAACACGGCTCCCCACGCGTCAAGCGGCGCTTCGAAAGACCGCGTGCCTCGGCCGGGCTTCACGCTGCGCCACGACACACCGACCAGACGGCGCCCATCTCCCGCGGCGCGGTATCGCTCCCGCAGGCGGGAAGCCCTCTTCTGATCGACCGACAGATAGCCCGGCTCGGCGCGTTCGGCCGCCAGGATCATCAACAAATTCCCGATCGGACATTGCAGGTCCGCCGACCGCATCGCGGTTTCCGTGCCCTTGTCACCGCGCGCGAGGACGGTGATCGCTGGAAAACTACGACGCAGCAATGAAACCAAGTGGGGCGTCACCTCCAAGCGGATTTCGCCCACGCGGTCACGAATAGCCTCAATGAATCCGGAGAACCATATCTCGTCGCCAACCCCTTGCTCGCCCCAGAGCGCCAGAACCGACCCTCGTTGCACGCCCCCGTCCCATAGTGGAAGCGGCAACGAGGGTTCAGGGTACAGGTTGCGCGAAGTCGAGAACCCGCGAATCTCCCACCGCGCGTTATAATCGAGCGCGCCTTGCACCGGATCGCCCTCGGCCAGATGGAATACCCCGCGCGTGTAGATGTCAAAGCTGCGGCCACCAGACAATTCGATCGAGCGATCAAACGCCGCCTTGGCGGTCACCACGTCACCCCGCATGCGGGCAACGAGACCTTGGTTGCAATAAGCGTCGGCGAAGTCAGGACGGATGACCAGGCACCAGCCGGTGTATCGCTCCGCAAACTGGAGATCGCCCGCGTAGTGACACGCGACCGAGTAGTTACTGAGCGTATTCAGATTGGCCGGATCCTGGAGAATGAGCGGACGCAGAATCGTGATCGCCGGCTCCACGTCACGCAATTGGACATGAGCGGCGGCCAGATTCTCAAGATAGCTTCGGTCGGGCAGGTGGACGATGTGGGTCGTCCGCATGAACGATCGTACGGCATTTTCATGCGCGCCCACCTCCATCTGGGCACGCCCTAACAAGGCGTAGCCAAGATCGAATGCCGGGGAGACGATTATCGCGCGCTTCGCGGAACACGCGACATGATCGCTCCATCCGGCGTGACGATGGAGCATAGCAAGGTCGTAATGCACCCACGTAGCCAGAGGAGAGAACCGCGATGCGCTGTCCAACAGCTCGATAGCCCGTTGCACCTCGCCGGTTCGAGACAACGCCTTCGCCCATAGCAAAACGGCATCGACGGGACCGGCGGGATCGGGTCGACCGGCATCCTCTAGAATTTGACGCGCGAAATGGACGTCACCGTCGATAAGCTCGCTGGTGACCAGTCGCAGCCGATTGGCGGCGCTTGGCTCGGCGGCGTGCGCCCATCGCAAAGAGCCGCGAGGGGCCGTTGGTCCCTTGGAAAACGGACCGATGATCGACCCGCGCCCTGGATCCAACACTAAGGCCCGATGAAACCAAACGTGCGCCCGACCAATCCGGCCCGCGCCCAAGGCCGCTACAGCCAAGTTCTTCCAGGCGACCGCATTCCCGGACACGAGCAGGCGCGCGAAGCGGAACCCGTACGACCACGACACGGCCGGATCACCGAATGTCGAAAGCCCTAGAAGATCTATGTATCCTAGGAATTTATTCGGTGCCTCGACAATAGACGCGCGCAGCAGACGGGCCGCCTTGTAATCATCGCCGGCCCGACGCGCGTCAACGGCCGCCGACAGAAGCGGTCCCGGACCGCCCGTCATCAGGTCCCGGCCGATGCCGTCTGAGCGCGTACGCCGAGTTTCTCGGAGCGCGGGTTTTCATCAAGCCGAACCCATCTTCCACGCTCCATGCTCGCGTACAAGGCATGCACCAATCGCAAGGAACCAAGCGCCTCGTCGACACCGATGGGAGGCTTTCCACCCAAATCGAGCGCGTCCAAAACGTCGTTCAACAACGGGCCGTGTCCAAGACCATAGCTGGTGGGAACGTCCTGGCTGTGCTTCGCCTCCACCCCTTCATCCTCCGGGCCGGGTTCCACGGGGCGCCAAAGCTCCAATCGGTTCAGCGCCTGCCCGCCGACCTTGGCCATGGCACGCTCTCCAACCAGATGCAGGGAGGCCTCGAAATCCTGGTCGCGGGCCGAGGTAGTGGCTTCAATGGTGCCGAGCGCACCGGATTTAAACCGAACAACGGCCACGGCGGTGTCTTCGGCCTCAAGTTTGTTCAACACCGCCTCACCAGCGGCGCATACGGCATCGATCGGCCCTCCCAACCATTGCAAGGCGTCCAAATGGTGGATGGCCTGCTGCGCCAATACACCGCCGTCCATCGACCAACGGCCATGCCAGGGGTCATCATAATAATCCTGATACCGACACCAATGCACCCGCACGCCGGCGGTCACCAATCGTCCCAGGCGGCCATCATCAACCACCGCGCGCAGGAAACGCATTGCGGGATTGTAACGGTTTTGTTTGATCACCGCGCACATCCGGCCCTTGGCAACCGCCAGATCTCGCAGTGCTTCGGCGTCCTCGATGCGCAACGCCACGGGCTTCTCGACCAACACGTTGATCCCCGCCTCCAGCAATTCGCGCGCGTGAGCGGCGTGGTTGCCGGATTCCGTCATGATGCAAACTAGATCAGGGGTATGTTCGATCAGCTCGGCAATCCCACCGACGGCGGCACCGCCACCGCCGATGTCCTGCAGGAAACTGCGAGCCTTGTTCAGATCGAGGTCGGCCGCCGCGACCACCTCGACCCGGGCTTCGAGTTCACGCCCCAGCACCTCGCGGTATCGCGCCGACACCCGCCCACATCCCAAGACTCCGATGCGAAACCGCCGGCTCATGCTCGTCTCTCCCGTCAATTCGTCGGATCAGGCGGCATTCTTGCGAACAAGAAGCTCCGCCAGGATCACACCCAAGGACTGACCTTGAGCACCCACGGTCAACCCCGTTGACCTTGATAGCAAGGTCTCGAAGGCATCACGAAACGGATAGTCCGCGGCCCCCAGATCAAACTCCTCCCGCGGCCGGTCTCTATTCTCGTGATAAATGACCTGAACACGAGGTCGGATCAAGCGATCACTATAATAGTTCAAGGCATCAATAGACATGTGCTGAAATGACAAGTAATTAATCAAGAGATCGATCGGGGTGTCGATCCGATCGATCAGCCACGGGGCAACAATGTTAATATGACCTTCCTTTGGCTCGTCGGCCTCCGACCAGACCAAATGGACGCGGCCCGGATGAAAATGTCCAAGAAACCGGGCGGCCAAGATCATGTTAAGTGGCAGATCGATATAAAAAACCGTCTCGAGCGGCATCAATGTCAAAAGATCACGCACGACGCGACCATGCCCGCCGCCGATCTCCGCAATTGTTCGGGGCATTGGCACATCATACTGGCGTAACATCTCTTCGATTATAATAGCACGGCGGGCGAACCGAATGGATGGTATGAGGGTTACCAACAAATGCCGCCTAATAGTTGCGGATAAAACCTGGCCACCAAAATCATAACTCTCTCTTACTAACTCGATCCAGTCTTCTAATCTACTTGGGTGCTCTGTAATAATTTCGTTATAATATTTTTTAATACTCGCATTAAATACATCTAAATAGTTCTTTAGCCGTTCCGCATCAATGTTCGGTCGTTTATTTCCATAGTACTGTGGGCGAAACTCCTGTGACGTCAAACCATAATCTGCGGGCTCAAAGCCAATTCCGCCAAATATGTAATCTCGAAATTTATCGACCGCTTCAACTGTCGGCATATAGTCAAACTTGTAAACCTCGCCCCCAGATGGGTACCAACCCATCCCCTTCGCTGCCTCGGCTCCCGCGATCAGTTCGGGATACCGCGCGACCATCGCCTCGATCTCGTCTTGTGTCACGCATCAACCCCTTTGGCCTTATCGCTTCGTTCATCGTTATCTCGTTCGATCAGGGCCGCCAGGGCGTCGCGCAAACGCTCGATGGGATCATCCCACGTCTCGTGTGGCGTCTTGAAGAACAGTCGCATGGATGGCTGCCAGGGCACGAAATCGAAGCCCTGCTGATGCCACAACCGACCTTCCCAGGACGTGCGAAACACCAGGGTCGGCGTGCCGACCGCCCCCGACATCCACGCCAACGAAATGAGAGTCGATACCGTATAGTCGACCACCTGCAAGATCGCGAAAATATCCTCCAGATCGTCGGTCAGGTCGATTTCGGACATCGGCTCAAACGAAAACCCACGACGTTCAGCTTCGAGCCGCCACTCGGACACCTCGTCGTCGATCGTCGAGTATTGTAGGTTCACCACGACGGAACCAGGGGCGACTGACCGAGCGATCTCCTCAACCGTCATGTATTGCTGGTCACGTATCCGGCTATGAATCTTGCTGCGCCATGACACCGCGATCAACGGCCGATCACCATACCGTTTCGCGAATTCAGCCCTCCAATACGCGAGGCGACTGGGATCTGGTTTCAGATATCCGTCCGTGCGGCGCGGGAGAGATCGTCGAAATTCTCTTGGTATTGTTAGGGCAACGGACTTTGTTTCGACAGTATAGTACTGTGGAACGTGCCCAATAGGCGTTTTCCAATGGATATGAGGATCCCTGAGAAGCGGATCACCTTGGCGAGATCGAGGAACGAACTCCGCCGCCGGAAAAGTGCGCGCGAGAATGTCAACGAGCCGAGGGTCGCAGTCGACGACCAAGCGGCTCGTGTCCGCAAGCAGATAGGGAATGTACCATGCGTACATAACCTCGTCGCCGAGCCCCTGCTCCATGTAGGCTATTAATGCGGCATTTGGACATTCGATCGGACCACGCCAGATTTTCTTATGAATATTGCGTTTGGGCGATGGAAAGTTTGGTGTTGCCCAACGCGCCTCTATTTGCCGGAACCCTTTTTCAGTCTCGCCGAGCATGATACGGGCCATTCCCGCGTTAAATGCCGCGGACGCGCGTATACCCTCGGCCGGCGACAGCGCGACCGCCTTGTCGAGACAGCGAAGTGCCTCGGGAAACCGCGCCAACGTTCGATAGTAAGCGCCCAGGTTCAAGTAATATGTTCCCTCATAGGGTGCGACAACGTTCGCCCGCCGTGTCCAGTATGCGGCGCGAATGTTGTCTTCTTGCGAGCCATACGTCAGCCCCAACCCGTTTAACGCCCTGTCGTATTGCGGATTCAATATCACGGCACGGTACATGGATCGCCGTGCCGTTTCGTGCTCCAGGCGGTTGTGATAGGAAATCCCGCGGTTGTAGTGGAGGATCGATATATCAGGGAACTTCTTGATGGCTTCTACCCAGGCAACATCCACCACATCGTAAGCCTCGAGCCCCTTCAACAACCGCAACATCGCGTCCCAGATTTGAGGCTGTGCCGGATCGGTTGCAAGGATCTGCTGCGCCCAGGCAACACCGCGGTCCGTCCAGCCGCAGTCCGGATACAATTCCACGATCCGGTCGATCAAATCGAGAGCGTTTGGATGGTCGATGAATTGGCGCAGCATTTGAGCGATCGCGTGACGGGGCCATTTCACCTCGTAGGCGCGTTCCGCCGCGGTGTCGCGGTAGTGGGTGTTATCCGGCACCGTGACCGCACGATGGCAAAGCCATGCTGCGCTTCGAACCTTGCGCCCGCGCTCGGCATAGGCATGGGCGACATGTGCCATCGCGGCATCGTCAAGCGGTGCCAGCAGAAGACGACGTTTGGCCCAGGATTCAATATAAGGATCGTCTGGTTTATCAGAATCACAAAGCCGCACGAGTAACCCGAGCGCCGGCTCCACCCAATCCTCACTAGCTCGAACGGCAACACCAAGCAACGTGACCGCCGCTCGTTCGGCACCATTTATTCGAGAGATATGAGCTCCAAAGGTCCAGGCGGTTTCCGCCGATAGCAAACCGACCGAGGCCTCATCGGTGACAAGATCCAGAATTGCATCCGTGTCGCCACGCTTGATCAGTAGCCCCAGCAACCGCGTCCAAGCACGCGAATCGCCGGGTTCTACCGTTACAGCCTCTCGATATGCCGCCTCCGCCCTATCCGCGTGCCCAAGATGCTCCAAGGCCATGGCGTGGTTGACGGTGCATCGCGTGTCGCGGTCTCCGCTGAGGACAACCGTCCGACGAAACCATTTTTCGGATCGCAGAGGTTCGCGCCCGAGAGAGCGAACAGCCAGTCGTGTCCAGGCGGCAACATCCGCCGGATGGCGCAACGAATCGAGGTAATCCAGTGCGTGAACCTGGCTAGGGGAGATCGAGGGCCCTACCGCTTCGGGAGACGTCATATCAACCAGATGGAAGCGTCGGGAAAACAGGCAACTATGCGCTTTAGATGAAAAGAAGGCGCCCGGTTTCCCAGGCGCCCTCCTTCGATGTTCGTATGCGACAGACTTAACTGAGGAACTCGAAGTCGTTGATGTCGACCGTCGACACGCCCGCGACACGGATCGCGAGATAGTCGTCCGAACCGGAGCCGTTGATCTGGACCAACAGCTGGCCATTATCCAACGTCGAGTACACGATCGAGGCGTTAGATCCAGCAACCGTGCCAAAGGCAATCGACGGGCTGGTACCACTAGAGATGATACCAGTAAGCAGCTGGATCCGGTCTGAACCGTCTTGGAAATCGACGATCAGATCAAAGAGCGAACGAGCTGCCGCCGACAAAGCATCGGCAGTCGCAGCGGAAACTTGGCCGAGCACGAACCGGTCGGCACCGTCACCGCCGATCAAGCTGTCGTCACCACCAAGCGATGCCACGTCACCGTTGATCGAGTCGACACCGTCGCCGCCAGAGATCAAATCACTCCCGCCATCGCCACCGGACAACAGATCATTGCCGCCGCCGCCGAAGAGCGAATCCGTACCCGTACCGGCCCGGATCGTGTCGTTACCATCACCACCGGATAGCAAGTCGTTGATAGAGGCACCGACAATCGAGTCGTCGCCGGAGCCGCCGAACGCGCGGATTTGCAACTGCGTGCCACCGAACAAACTGTCATTACCGTCACCGCCATACAGAATTTGAGCGGTGGCCGCATTGGCCGTGCTGCCGTGTCCAGTGAAGCCAATCAAATCATTACCCGATCCACCGTACAGGATGTTTGCCTGAACGGAACCGGCACCGGCGACCAATGAGTCATCCCCATCGCCACCATACAGCGTGTTTTGACCGTCGCCGATAGAAAGGCTGTCGTTACCGGCACCAGCGGACAACACGTCGTTTTCATTACCTGAGACCAAGGTATCGTTGCCGTCACCGCCAACAAGCGTGTCAGCACCGGAACCGCCCGACAGAGCATCGTTACCGAGATTGCCGAACAGCGCGTCATTGCTGTCGCCACCTGTCAGCACGTCGTTACCCTGACCACCGTACAGAACATCAGCACCAGTAGCGCCACGCAGCGTATCGGCACCAAGGTTACCGTACACAAGATCGGCACCGTCGCCGCCCGAGGCGATATCGTTGCCCTGACCGCCGAAGATGCTGTCAGCACCAGCTCCGCCAGAAACAACATCATTGCCGACGTTGCCGTAGACAAGGCCGGTGCTTCCGGCGTTGTTCGTGATGGTGTCGTTTCCGTCACCACCGTATATCGTCGTCGCTCCCGTGGAATTCACCAGAACGTCGTTGCCGAGGTTACCAAACAGAACGTCGGAAGACGCTCCGCCCGACAGTGTGTCGTTACCTTGACCACCGTAGAGGGTATCACCGTCGTCATTGCCGAACAGGATGTCATTGCCCAAGTTGCCATACAGAACGTCGGCAGAAGAGCCGCCGGAGATCGAGTCACCGTCCTGACCACCGAACACCGTATCGGCGCCAGCCGCGGCGGTCACCACGTCACCGCCCTGATTACCATAGATCAGATCCGCGCCATCAAGCGCGCTCACCGTATCCGAACCGGCCAGCGCGGAGATCACGTCGGCGCTGGCGGTACCCGTGAGTATCTCGCTGGAGGTTGTGCCAGTAATATTCGCCATCGTTGTAACTCCTAAAGTCTCCCTACAGAGCGTGTGTGCGTCAGAACGATGCTGATCGGCCGAAGACGACCAGCACCCTCCCCTGTCAGACCGCGTTCCCACGCAAACAGCGCCAGGCAGCATCCAGGGAGGACTGAAGCGTTTTACAGCAGGTGATCCGGGCGATGCAAGCGGCGTAAACGGAAAATCGCTTAGTCAGTGGATGTTAGCGGGAACCCAAACCTTGATGTGACATTTCTGCCACAAGGCTCTCGGACCCCGACCGGGTTAACAGCCCCGGTCTTTTTGTGCCCCCAACAACGCCCGACACGCTGCTATTGCGGTGTGTAACGCGTTGGCGGGTCGGCTGGCAAGGGTCGCGGCGACAGTCGCCGCGCGTGATCGGCGCTGCACGATTTCTGCGGCTTCCAACGCCCGGCCCAGGTCGGAGGACCCAAACTTGCCTCCGCTACGCAATGCCACGGCAACACCCAGACGCCCCAAGCGATCAGCGTTGGCGAATTGCTCGAAATGCCGCGGCACCAGCAGGTGTGTACGCCCCAACGCCAGCACCGCCTCGCTGGTTCCGATGCCGCCATGATGAATAATGGTCGCCGTCGATTCGGCAACCTCGGCGAGGTCTTGCGGTTGATCGTGGATCACCAGCCCCTTGCCACGCCATGCCTCGCGCTGGGTGGCCGTCGAATCGCGCAGGAAAACCGAGCCGGACCGCCCGGATTCCACCAACCCCGCGAGCACCCGGTCGATATACGGATAATCCGCCGAGAGATACGCGAAGTAGCTCATGGTCGGCGTACCCGAAGCGGGCGCCAGCGGCGGCGCGATCGGGCCGATGGCTTGACGGGAGCGGTACGCCGACCACGCGTCGAGTTCCGGCAAGGTCACCACGAAATGCTGGTCGCCGGCGAACAGAAGTGGCAGATGCGCTGGCGCCGGCCGCGCCCGGGCGGCCTGAACTTCGGTCACCACCGCCGCCAACCGCCCTTCGTCATGCGCGGGCCTGCCCTTTCGCAGCGGTAGGAAATGATCAACGTCCACCGGCGGCAGGGTGAAGCCGTCGCCAATCACCAGAACGGGAACCGGGCCGCCGTACAGCGCCAGATTGGCGGTCGGCGCGTAGTCGGTGATCGCGATGTCCGGCGCCACGGCGTCGATCAGCGCGCTCCAAGCGCAGACCAGCGGCTCCAAACGCCGACGATCGGCGAATCCAATCGATCCCAAAATGTCGGCGACGGAGACGGGTTGGTTCGAATCGGGACCGCGAATCGGTTCAATCCGCGCGATTGGTGCCTGCAGCACCCCGAAACCGTGATCCAATACGACCGCGCCGGCCATCTCGACGTTTCGCACAACGAACAGACAGCGCATGCCGTCCTGACGCAATACCTCGGCGATTCGCAACAGGCGGGTCACGTGGCCAAGGCCGTCCCCAAGCTCCCAGATGAACAACGCCGTTCGCCCACCACCTGGCATTGCTCCATCTATCCCGATCATGTGCTGGGAGCGTTAATGGCCACGAACTCGTGTAGCGCGGCCTCAACCCGCGCGAATACCGCCTCCCACTCTCCAGGTTTCTCCTGACGAAAAAGACGGGCCGTCGGGTACCAGGGGCTGTCCTCACGCCCGATCAGCCAGCGCCAATCCGGATTGCGCGACAGAACGACCCAGAACGGCACGCCAAGCGCTCCCGCGAGATGGGCCACCGAGGTGCAGGTAGTAATCACTAGGTCGAGCTGCCGCATGATCAGGGCGGTGTCACGGAAATCGTGAATCAGGGTATTCACGCGGACGACCGATTCGGGCGTCTTGTCGACCTCGGGCTCGCGGTCTCCCTTCTGTAGACAGAAGAACTGCGTTCCCTTGACCGCGAACAGCCGCATCCACGAGTCGAGGGAGGTCGAGCGTTCCCGATCGTTGGAGAATTTCGGATTGCCGCCGAACACGAACCCAACCTTGAGCCGACGTGGATCGGCGGCGTCGACTGCGAGCGGCGCGCCATCGGGGATCGGGAGATACGGCACGTCAGCCTGCACGTCTTCCAAGGTGCTGACGCCGAGCACCAGAGGCGCGGACAACAACGGCAGATGCATATCGAACGCCGGTGGTGGGGCGAAACGCTCGATGATCTGGTCGACACCGGGATAGCCCTTCAGGAGAGTCATCAAGGTGTCGTGGCATTCCAGCACAATTCGACCCGTCTTCCCCTTCAACGCGACGATGCGTGGCAGAAAGCGAATAAATTGCAGAACATCGCCGACCCCCTGCTCGGTGTGAATCAACAAAACCCTACCGTCGAACGAACCGCCTTCCCACATCGGCTGCGAAAAGGACCGCTTTCGAGAAGGGAAATTCTCGTACTCCCAGCGCCACTCGTATTCCCGGAACCCCTTCGCCAAGTCACCGCCGGCCAAAAGCGCCAACGCCCGATTCCAATGGAATTCCGCGTTCTTCGGACGTCCCGCGATCGCGCGGCGATACGCGGCATCGGCTTCGGGAATCCGGTCCTCCGCCCGGAGCAAGTTCCCCAGATTGTAGTGCATGCCCGAATCGCCCGGCTTAAGGGTTCCTGAAATACGGTATGCCCGGTGCGCTAACGCGTAGTTGCGGGTCTTGCGGTGGAGCGCGCCAATATTTGAGTAAATATGTGGCTGTGGACCGAGCAGGGCGATCGCCTTTTGATACCAGCTCAAGGCCTCTTGGAATCGTTCCCGGCGCTGCAACAAGTTCGCGAGATTGAGCGCGGCGTCGCCGAATTGGTCGTCGACGTGCAAGCCATGGCGATAGACACGCTCGGCCCGGCCCAGATCGTTCATCTGTTCCAGTGTTTGACCCAACGCAATTCGATAGGTGCGCCGGAAGGGGTTGAGGTTCAGCGCGCGTTCATAGGCGCGCACGGCCTCCGGCCATCGTTTCGCCTGCTGCATAGCGCCGCCAAGAATGCCATGCAACTCATCCGCGGAAGGCCCCCGGCTCAGCCCGTCGACCACGAGCTTCTCGCACTCTTCGATTCGACCAAGGGCCAGCGCGATTCGGCTGGCTATCGCCAACAACTCGATCGACGGCGCTCCGCCCGCGTCGGCCAAAGCCTGCTGCGCGTCCTCATAGGCGCCGCGACGATTACCGGCGGTGAGCCGTGCCGATGCCCGCTGAGATCGAACCGTGAAGTCCTTCGGTTTCTCGACCAGGGCCGCATCCATCTCGCTCATCGACATGGTGGCAACGTTCATGATCGACTCTCTTCCGTCGACGCTTGATGTTTCGATTCGACCGCACCGCTCGGCGCCTCGAACGTCACCGCGCCGAACTTCGCCATCCAAAGCAGGGTTCTGGCCGCCACGACCCTGCGATCTGATGGCATGGTTTCGAGAGCCTGGTTTACCGAGATCGGCGCCCCCTCGAAACAGGCCGCCAAGGCTCGCGTCATCTTGCGATCAAGAAACGCCTCGGCGCCGTACACATGGGCCTCAACGTCGAACAATGAGTCGATCTCCCCAAGGGTCATGGTTCGGCGAATCCGATGCTCGAAGGATAAGGTTTCGGTCGCATGTCCGGCGAACACATTCACTGGATCAGGCGCAAGTGGATTGACGCCACGTTGCCCAGGCGGTGCGTTCTCGGCATCTTTGGATCGCCGCGCCGCGAGTTCGCCCCATAACGCTTGATACTGGGGAATGATGACCGACCAATCATAGACCGTCCGGGCCCGATCCTGGCCCGCTACCGCCATGGCGCGGCGGCGACCAGGGTCACGAGCGAGCGCGTCGATCGCGCGGGCCACGGGCTCGATCTCGACAGCCGTCATAAGGCTGACGTAGCCGATGAACCGATCGTAGCTCATATTTCCAAGACCGTATTTCGCGGCCAATCCGGCTCCAGCCCCTGCCGGCGGCAACCAGCTTGGCACCCGAAAACCCGTCTCACCTTCCACGACGGTATCCCGATAGCCGTCCCAATCGCTGACCACGCAAGGCAGCCCGGCCGCCATGGCCTCAACCGGCGTGATGCCAAAGCTTTCCTGGATATTGTCCGACAACGACAGAAAGATGTCGGCGGCTGCCCAGCTTGCTCCGGCGAGATTAGGATCGGCGCCATCCACGAAATGCACCGGTACGTCCGGGCAAAGTGGCGTCACGGCATCACGGTAATACCGCTCGATGCCATCACTGCTGAATTGCCCGGTCATTATCAGGTGTAGCCGCCCACCATCATGTGGGCGCGCCATGTCGGCGGCGCGCTGCATTGCCTGGTACATCGGCGATGGATGCGCCTTGGCATGCAGCGTGAGCCGACCGAAAAACAATACCGCGATGTCGTTTTCCGCGATTCCCAGTCGTTGGCGCAGAAACTGTCCCGCGCCATCATTGCTGCCAAGGGAGGCAAAACGCTCGGCGTCCACACCAAGCGGAATCACCGGGAGCTGCGCCGGTTGCCTAGGAGAGGCGCCTGTTCGCGTCTCCATATAGGCGGCCATGTCGTCTTGAATGCGCTGGACCGCCGCCCGAACCGAGGCGGAGGTACAGATCAATGCGTCCCAAGACTGCACCGGTGCGATCAGATAATCCGTAAGCATCTCCATCACCCTTTCGCTACTGATGGTGTGAGTGATGCCTGTGATACTGAACGCGCGCTGGCCGACATAGCGCCGCCGCCAAGCGTAGCGCGGTAGCGATGGGTCAGCGACATGGAGACAGCCGTGGCGCGCGATCGCGAAGGGGTCGTTCGCCTGCACCACATCGATCGGGCGCGCGGCAAACTCCGGAGTATCCGCCACCGTATCCTGGATCTGCCGCACGAAGGCCGGCCCATGATCGCGCCGCATCGCGCAACCGACATAGCGGTCGACCTCGGCGTGCCGTACGAAGCCATCGAGGAAACTGGCGCCGGCGACATGCCGACCCTTCACCATGGGCTGTTTCGCGTCGAAGGCACTTGGCTCGAACAGGATGGCGGCGTTCGGTCCCTGGCTCACGCGGCGTTCCCTTCAGACGCCAGGAGATACGCCGACGCCGCCTCGAACTCCTCCATGATGTGATCGACCGTATCGGGCTTCCAGACGAACCGCGATACCGGGGTGGCGAATGGAAAGCTCTCACCCGTCTTGACGCCTAAGAGTTCCGCCATGCGATCCACGCCTCGATTGGTTAGTTGCACGACCTCGGGCAATTTGGCGACCGGCAGGAAGCACAGTATCCGAGGGTCGGCCATGAAATAGTTCAGGAATGCCGGTCCGCCATTGTCCGCGAGGTTGAGCCAGGCGCGCCGAAACAACGCCACCCGCAATTCGAGGTCGAGAGCCGCCAGCCCATACACCGGCAAATCGCCGAACGGCTCCCGTTCACGCCCCTCGATCACCAAATCGGTGTCGGGCACAACGACCGGCGTGCACCCGGCCGCCCGGATACGGTCGGCGGCGTTGCACCACGCCGCCAAATCGGAGTTGCGGTCCGTCTCGGTGCTGGAGGTGCGGAGCGTCAAAACCACCGGCCGTGGTCCTGGCGCATTACGGGCAAGCCATGCGTCGACCTTGCGCACCGCGGCGGGCGCCGCGTCAAACACCACCAATTCCTCATCCACCAGCGTATGCTGAAGCAGCTGTGGCAGCATGAACATCCGGGTCGGATTGTCGACGGTGTACTTCGGTGGGAACACCTGCTGCGGATGCAGAGCCCGCATCAGCCGCGTAAGCTCCACACGCGAATCGACCACGCTGACCCCGACACAACGGCGCGCGATGTAGGCATGTTGAAACAGAATATGCCTCAACCGCCAAACCTTCTCGTCACGATCCAGGGCCTTGTCCTTCGGGGTCATATCCCGAAACCCGTCGCCGGGGCCGTGGGCGAACACCACGTGGTAGCCCCCGAACCCAGCCCGTAGGGACCACAGATTCGCGAACACGAAAAAATTCATCACATCGAAGGTGATGGGTGACATACCAAGGTCGTAGATGGCGTAGAGCGCCGGCCGGCTCGGGTCGGTGACGGGTGTCGTCGACATGCCTAGGTCGATGCCTCAGCCAGGGTTGAGCCACGCGCTCTCGAACAGCTCGTGGCGGGTCAGCATGCGTTCGCCGAAGACGCGTTGATAATCGTGGGCCGCTTGTTCGTAAAGGCCTCCGGACACTCCGCGCAGACGCGCCGCCGCAAGCGTGAACAACTTGCGCAGATAGCGGCGTACCGCCGGCTCCTCTCCCGAGCAGGTCCCGCCGAGGTCATGCAGATGGCTCATGCACACCACGGCATAGTCGGGCATGTCGTTTCGCAAGGCGAAGGTCGCAAGCTTGATCAGGGCGGCGGCGGCCTCCTCGCCACCCCAGGCCGCCACCACCTCCGCCTTGCGCACGAACACGGCGTCGCAGCCCAGCAAGGCACCGTACGCGCCATCGGCGACCAAATAGCTGAGCGGCTGCCCCTTGCCCGTATAATCGAGCCGCATCAAGCGAAACCCACGCTTGTCGATCAGATCGTGGAAAATATCGGAGGCGGTTTGGGGGCCGAACGAATCGTCGAACTGGACCTCGACGCGGAGCCCCAACGTGTGCCCCAGCGTGGCGGCGGCGCCATGCAGCACCTTGAGCTCGGCACCCTCCACGTCGATCTTCATGAAATCGACCCGCGCGCCGGCCATATGCGCGTCGAGGGTGGTGCACGGAACCTCGACGCGGCCCTCGACCGCGCCTTCGTCGGGGCGCACCTCGGCGAACCAAAGGCTCTCCGGATTCGGCGGGGTCGACCCGACATAGCCGCGATGCGCGGTGATAAAGAGTTCAAGGCGCGAATCCGCTACATCACCCAGCGCCTTCTGCACCACGGTGACATCCGGGCGCTGAGCATATTTCTCCGCCAGCCGCGCCGCTTCGACCGGCTCGGGCTCGAACATGGTGTAGTCCAGCGGCGCTTCCCAGCCACGCCAAGACGGATGCACACCGTACCGGCCGCCGGCGTCGGCCACGGTCGTGGTCCAGGGATCGGGTTGGCTCGCGAGGGTCATGGCATCAATCCGATGTGTCGAGGGTGACAGGCGCGGTCACGCGATGCGTTCGATGGTCGGCCGGCCCGGATTGGTCGACCATACGGCTCCGCGAAAGCCGTCCTCGGCCAATTTCGCCGCGATCGCCGGTTCGTGGTGATAGGCGCCGATAAAAACATGATCCAGGCTGTCCAACGCCTCCCGCGATCGGGGCACGATATCCGCCACGCCGCCCGCGCCATAGGCCAGCCGGCCACGGTAATCCGGGTTGTCGTCGAGGAACCGGGCCGGCGCCCGCCCCGCCGCGAACAAATTATAGAACGTCACGCCTTGCGAGGTCGCGCCATAGACAGCGGTACGGGCCGGATCACCCTCGAAGGCGGCGAGGAAATCCCGGTGCGCGTCGCGTCGCGCCACCACCCCGTCAATCGCGCCGCGCGGAGTGGCCGTCGCATCCGCGTCACAGCGACCGGGAACCGCCAGCAGGCCTATGTCATGGCCCTGAAGAATGTCGTGGGTCGCCGTCACCACGAGTCCGGCATCGGCCAGCAGACGGTGGCGGGCGGCGGCACCCAAGTAGTGCAAGTGCTGAATATGGATTTCCATGTAGGCGCCATTAGCGGCAATGAATTCCAGGGTCGGCACCTCGACGTACGCGAAACCGCCCGGCGCTACCGCCGCGCCTAGCGCCCGCACGAACGGTCGAACATCGGCGATGTGTTCCACCACCTGACGACAGATCACCCCGTCGAAGGCCTCGTCCAGGGTGTCGGGGCCGAAAAAGTCGTTCACGATTCGGATGCGGTCGGCGGCATCGCCGAGCAACACCGGCAGTTCGTCATTCGGCTCGACCACCGTGACGTCGGCGCCGAGATCGGCCAGCAAGCGGGCCAGGCTTCCGGTGCCGCCGCCGACCTCCAGCAGGCGCTTGCCAACCAGCCGTTCCCGGCCGAGGAAATCGAGCAGCGTGTCGTATCGTGCGCGCATGGCTGCGGAGACCGGGCGGTTCGTGACGGTCTGCCGCCGGTATATCTCGGTGATGGTGTCGGCCGAGAGCGACGGGTTGAACACATGCCCACAAGCCGCGCATTGGTGGAGTCGGATATCGCCGAACCGGTCGGTCAACGACCGGTCCGCGACCACCCAGAACAACTGCGCCCGGGTCTCATAGACGACGCGGGTATCGGCCGAGCCGCAAAGCGGGCAGGCGTCGGTCATCGGTGTCGTTCTCCCTAGGCGGCGTCTTGCCGGCGGTCGCGGCACGGCACGGCCATACACTGAAGGCGTGCTATAGGGGAACCAGCACGTATCGATCAAGAAAACAGCGGCCACGTGGAATCAAAGGCATGGGTGCGGAGCCCTCCGACAAAACCGAGCACGCCGTCGCGGTAACCGGCGCCGGCGGGTTTCTGGGTGGCTTGATCGCCCATGCGTTGGCCGACGCCGGCCACCGGGTCATCGCGCTAGGCCGCCACGCGCCCATCGTGGGCGACCGACGCATCGTCTCCCTCGCGTGGGACGGGCGCACCGAGGCACCGAGCAATCTCCGGGTCGATGTCGTGGTTGATTGCGCCGCCGCGATTCCAGCGCGGCTTCCCGACCCCGACCTGCTGATGGCGACCAATGTGGCGCTGGCGCGGGGAGCGATCGAGCTGGCCGCGCGGTCATGCGGGCGGGTGGTGTTCATGTCGTCGCAATCGGCGATCGGTCGCGTTGCTGTGCCGGTCATCGACGAGTTGACACCATGTGCACCCGACACGCCGTACGGCCACGCCAAGCTCCAGGCCGAGCGGATGTTGGCCGATTCGGTGGCCACCGGCACGCTCGCCGGGGCCGTGGCCCTGCGCCTGCCGGCCGTGGTCGGTGTCGGCAGCCACGACAATTTCCCCTCCGCCGTGGCGGCGCGGTTGGTCGCCAACGATACGGTGACCGTGTTCAACCCGGACGGCCCGTACAACGCGGTGGTGCATGCCTCCTCGGTCGCCCGTTTCGCGCACCACCTGATTGTCGCCGCCGGGGAGCGCTTCGATGCTGTTTCGCTGGCCTCTCGGCCGCCGATCACCGTCGCCGACGCGGTGCGCGCGATCGCCGATGGTCTTGGCGTCGTGCCCCGGTTCGTGACCGAAACGGCACGGCACCCCTCGCCGATCATCGATCCGTCGGGGGCCGTCGCCCTCGGTTATCGACCCGAGGCGGTGGACGCGGCGCTGCGACGCTATGGCGCCGAGACCCGGATAGCGATTGCGACCCCGCCGCCGCCGCGATAAGACACCTTTCACCTCCAAAGCCAACGATACCGACGAGAGGGCGCGGCAATGACCAGCAGCAACACGGGCGTCGACAACAAATTCCCCGGCAAGGACCTGTCCGAGGACGACATCCAGAACAAGATCCCCCTGGTCGCCAAGAAACGGCCGGACCACCGGACCACCTTCACCTGCGGCGGTGTCGAATGGGGCGGTAAACTGATCCCCGTTCTGGCCGGGCCGAACACCGTCGAGAACGAGGAGATGATCGTTAAAACCGCTCTGGCGGTGAAGAAGGCGGGCGCCCATTACCTGCGCGCCGGGGCGTTCAAGCCGCTGTCCTTTCCGTATCGGTCGCCGAAATTCTTCGAGACCCGTGAACAGGGCCTGGCGTGGCTGAAAATCGCCAAGAAGGAGAGCGGCCTGCCGATCGTCACCGAGGTCATGGAAATCTCCAAGATCGACGTCGTGGCCAAGAACACCGACATGCTGCAGATCGGCACCCGCAACATGCAGAACTATCCGCTGCTGACCGAGGTCGGCAAGACCGGCATGCCGGTGATGCTGAAGCGCGGCTACGGATCCAGCCTGCGGGATTGGCTGATGGCGGCCGAGTACATCGCGCTGGAGCATGATCGTCTGAACCAGCCGATCCAAATCGTGCTGTGCGAGCGGGGCGTGACCGCGTCGCATACCCACCGGGCGACCTCACGGTTCCTGCTCGATCTTCAGGTCATTCCGGCGGCCCAGGAAATCACTCATCTGCCGGTGATGTCCGATCCGAGCCACGCTACCTTCTGGCAGCCCTGGGTGAAGTCGATGATGCTGGCCTCGATCGCCGGCGGCGCCGACGGGCTGATGCTGGAAGTACACCCCGACCCCGAAAACGCCGCCGTCGACCCGCTGCAATGCTCCAGCTTCGAGCAGTTCGACGACATTATGCGAGCCTGCCGCAAAGTGGCGGACGCGGTCGGGCGCACGGTTGACGCTTGAAGCCACGGACGGTGCCATGATGCGCGATTCTTTCGACGGGCCGATCGACAACCCGATCTCGATCACCACCGAACGCTACGCCGCGATTCTGGGAGCGAACCCGTCGAAGGGCGCGCGCTCGCCGCTGCTGTGGAACGCCGGGTTCGCGGCGGCCGGGATCGACGCGGTGATGCATCCTATGGACACCACGGTCGAGAATCTGAGCACCGTCATCGCGGCCCTGAAGGCCGACCGCCGCTATCTAGGCGGTGCCGTGACGATGCCGCACAAGCAAGCGATCGCCGCCCATCTCGACCGTCTGGAGCCGGAGGCCGCGCGGATCGGCGCCGTCAACGCGATCTATCGCGACGGCGATGCCCTGGTCGGCGCCAACACCGACGGCGCCGGCGCGCTCGCCCAGATCGAGGAGCTGGTTGGTGGCGCCAACGCCCTTGCGACCAAGCGGGCGTTGCTGATCGGGCTTGGTGGAGCCGGGATCGCGGTCGCCGCCTACCTTGCTGGCCATGTGGCGTCGCTGATGCTGGCCAACCGGACCCGATCGGTCGCCGATGAGGTCGCCGCGCGGCTGTCGAGCACGGCGGTCGACTACCCGGTATCGCGGCGCGTCCTGGAAACGATCGACCTGCTGGTCAACGCCACCACCATCGGCCACCAGGATGGTCTCCAGGGCAGCCCCGTGTCCGCCGATGACCTGGGTGCGCTGCCCGTCGGCGCGGTCGTCTACGACATCATCTACCAACCGCGCGAGACCCCCTTGCTGCGCGCCGCCGCCGCCCGGGGGTTAGCGGTGCGGGACGGGCTCGGCATGAACCTCGACCAGGCGGTGATCGCCTTCGTCAAGGCCAACCCGGCGGCGCTCGACATGGACGCCGTCCGCGCGGCGATGTTGGCGGCGTGACGGCAAGGCGGACGATGCGGCGTATTCTACTCAGAGCCGACGCACCGGAGTTGTCGGTGGAAACCGTGGATGAGGCGACGAACGACCCTCTCGACACGGTGGCCGCGCGCTATCACGTGGTGATCCCGGCCGATCATCTGAACGCGCCGCCGCTTCTCGCCGACGGCGTCGAGGCGGCCTTTCTCTGCACCGATTATCACGCCTTCGAGCGGTTGCGGCGCATGGACTTGCCCGGCGATCTGCTGTTCAAGCCGTCGGCCGTGGCCCGTCTCGACCTGCTGCGCGCCGGGCGCTGGACATTGGTCGCCGGCCGCCCGGTCGCGGCCGGGGCCGTGATCGGCGCCGAGGATCTGGGCGAGATGCTGGGCGGCGCGGGGTTGGATGCCGCCTGGCGCGACCAGATGGTTGGCCGTGTCGCGCTGTATGATCTGCGCGAGGGCGCGGCGATCGATTTCGGCGTGCTGTCTGAGGATCCCATCGGCGACAATCAACGGAGCAAGGCCGACGGCACCAAGGGAGAGCTCCTATGATCAGCGTGGTGTTGCGTGCCAAGAACGAACGGGCCTGGATCGGCCGCAGCCTGACCGCCCTCAAGCGCCAGCGGTTGCCCGATCTGCAAGTGATTCTGGTGGACAACGACTCGACCGACGGCACGGTCGAATGCGCCGAAGCGCATGGCTGCGTAATCCGCACCATCGGCCGCGAGGAGTTCTCCTATGGCCGGGCGCTCAACACCGGCATCGAGGCCGCCCAGCATGAGACCGTGACGCTGCTGTCGTCCCACTGCGTGCCGGTGGATGAGCTGTGGGCCGACTATGCCTATGCCCATCTGGGTCCCGAGGGCGACGCCCGCGTGTGCGGCATCTACGGCCGGCAGGAGCCGCTTCCCGAGACCAGCGCCATCGACCGCCGCGATCTTTGGACCACCTTCCGGGACGAGCGGGTCCGCCAGCGGGTCGATTATTTCTTCCACAACGCCAATTCCGCCATCCGCAAATCGATCTGGCACGACGAGCCGTTCGATGAACAGATCCGTGGGGTCGAGGATCGCGAATGGGGCAAGCGGATGATCGCCGCCGGCCACGACATCGTCTACGAGCCGGGCATGCGCGCCTATCACCATCACGGCATCCACCAGGGCCGCGACGAAGGCCGCGCCAAACGCGTGGCCGAGGTGATCGAGGTGATCCGCAGCGGGTCGCCGACATGAGTGCCCCCATCGTCATTATTCCGGTGCTGTCGGCGGCGCGCAGCACGCCGCGCTTGCTGATGCCGATCCAGGGCCGATCCAGCCTGGAGCGCACGCTGGACGCCGCCGTGGCCGACCTGCCGGACACATTAGTCGTGGTCACCACCGACGACGCCGATATCCGCGCCAGCGTCGAGCGGTTCGCCAACGCGTCAGGACACCGGGTCGAGACTCACCCTCGCACGGCGGAGAACTATGCCGCCGCCCTGGCCGACGTGGCCCGCGAGCGTGGCGCCGACATCGCCGTTGTTTTGGAGCCGACCCACCCGTTCCGTCCCGCCGGATTGATCCGCCGGACGGCGGAAAACCTTGCGGCACGTGAGCACCTGGATAGCGTGGTTTGCGTTCGCCGGTTCACCGCCAATCTGTGGCGCCGGACACCGGACGGAGAGATTCTGGCGCTGTCAGAGGGCGGTCCCGCCCGCGACGCCGTGTACTTCCAGGAACTGGTTGGCTTGGCGTTGGCCGCGCGATCGCATTTGTTCGACGATGGCCGCCGGTTGGGCGATGCCGTCGGGTTCGAGGTGGTCGACCAGACCTGGGCCTTGGTCGACATCCGGGACGACACCGGCTTCGCCGTCGCCGAAGCCCTGGCCGACAAGCTGCCGCAACTAGAGGAGATCGGCGCGTGAGCATCGATGATCGGGTCATCGCCATCATTCCGGCCCGCGGCGGCTCCAAGGGCCTGCCGGGCAAGAATGTGCGGCCGATCGGCGGCAAGCCGTTGATCGCCCATTCGGTCCATCACGCCCTGGCCTCCGGCGTCTGCGACCGGGTGCTGGTCACCACCGACGACGCGGCGATTCGCGCGGCGGCCGAGGCGGCCGGCGCTTGGACACCGTTCATGCGCGAGCCCGGGCTGGCCGAGGATTTGACCCCGACCGAGCCGGTCCTGATGGATGCGTTGGAGCGCGCCGAGGCGATCGAGGGGCCGTTCGGCATCGTCGTGTTCCTGCAACCGACCGACATCTTCCGCCAGCCGGAGTGGATCGCCCAGGCGGTAACTATTCTCAAGACCCGCCCGGAGATCGACAGCGCCTTCGTCGCCAACAAGACGCACAAGAATTACTGGGTGCGGAACGACGACGGCAGCTGGAAACGGGTCTACGACTGGATGGCGGTCTACGGCCCGCGCCAGACCCGAACCCCTCTGTTTCGCGAGGATACCGGCATCGCCTCGGCCCTGCGATCGTCGTTGATCCGCCAGGGCCGGCGCACCGGCGACCGGGCCGAGGTCATCCCGATCGACAGCGCCGCATCAGGCATCGACATTCACGACGCCTTCGACTTCTTCCTGGCGGAGAAGGCGCTCGAATGGTTCGAGACCCGCGGCAACCAATGACCGACGCGCCGAACCCGCGTGGCCTGGTGCTCAAGGACGGCCTGCACCCGGCATTCGCGACGCCGCTTCTGGTCCAGCGGTTCGATGATCAAGCATTCGATCAACGGCTGTGCGACATCATCCTCCGACGCGCGGCGGTGTCCGACGGCGTACGGATGAGCAACGAGCGGGGATGGCATTCCGAGGGTGATTTTCTCGCCTGGCCCGAGCCCGAGATCGCCGCGTTTAAGCAACGGATAACCGCTACCCTTAGCAGGATGATCCAGGAGGCGCACAATCCGGCGTTCGCGCTTGATGCGCGCATGCGGCTGGTGGCGTGGGCCAATGTCTCACGCGACGGCGCCTACAACGCGATCCACAATCACTCGCCGGCTTTGTTCTCCGGTGTCTACTACGCCGCGACCGGCGCGCCGAGCGTCGAGGGCGGGCGCGAAGGCCTCATCGAGTTCGTCGATCCCCGTCCGGGCCCGCACGGCGGACCGCTGCCCACCCACGCCTTTCACACGCCACTGACCATCCAGCCGGAAGCGGGGATGATGCTGGTGTTTCCGGCGTGGCTGCTGCACTTCGTGCACCCGTACCATGGAACCGAGCCCCGGGTGTCGGTTGCCTTCAACATGCGGGTCAAGGACCCCGCGCCGGCTGATTGAACCGGACATGGTGGCCGATGATCCGCTGATCCATGCCATCGGTTGGTTCGATGGACGCTATGTCTACAATGTTCATACTCGGGGGCTTTTCGACGCTCTGTCACGCCGCCTGCCGGTCCTGGCAAGCCCGATACGTGACCGCCAAGGCCCAGTGGCCGAGGACAAGGCGGCGATCCGCCGCCTCTTCCAACACCGCCGTCGCGTCACCGTGACCCTGCTCTACGGCGGCATGGCGCGAGTGATGTACGACGTCGATGGCGCCCGTGTCGGCTACACCGTTTGGGAATCCACCCGGCTGCCACCGGATTGGGTGGAAAACCTCGACCGGTATTGCGACCGGATTTGGGCCGTCAGCGCCTGGGGCAAGCGGGTGTTCGCCGCCAACGGGCTCGCCCCGGACCGCATCGATGTGGTGCCGGAGGGGGTCGACCCGGCCCTGTTCAACCCATCCGCCCCGCCAACCGATGGGCTCGACCGAAGTCCGGCCTTCACGTTCCTTGCCATTGGTCGCTGGGAAAAGCGCAAGGGCATCCCCGACCTGGTCCGCGCCTTCGACGCCGAGTTCGGCGAGCGCGACGATGTGCGCCTGGTACTCGCGGGTCTACACGCCAACCAGCCCGGGCTCGATCTGCGGGCCGCGTTGCGCGCGCTCCGTCTGCGGTGGCCGGAACGGCTCAAGATCGTCGGCACGCTCACACACCATCGCCTGCTCGCCGGGCTGTACACCGCCTGCGACGCGTTCGTCGCGCCGACCCGGGCGGAAGGGTGGGGGCTGCCGGTGATCGAGGCCATGGCCTGTGGCTTGCCGACCATCGTCACCGGCTATAGCGGGGTGACCGAGTTCATCGGCGAACACGCGTGGCGGATCGATCATCGCTTGGTGCCGATCGATGAGCCGTATTTCGAGGCGCCAGACGGCGACCATGGCCAATGGGCCGAGCCGGATTGGCACCACCTACGGCATCTGTTGCGCGCGCTGACCCAGAACCGCGATGCCGCCCGAACCCGCGGCCTCGCCGGCTCTGAGTGGGTGCGAACTCGATTCTCGTGGGACCGCGCCGCTGCCGTCGCTGAACTTCGGCTGCGGGAGATCGCGGATCGGATGTACGACACCCGCTCTGCCGATACCGCCGGAGTCTAGCGTCGAAAGATAATGTTGCCGTTATGCGCAACGCCCGTGGTCTTGGCATAGACCTGGGCTTCCAGTTCCGTGTCTTTGGTAAAGCCATAACGGTCGACCAGCAAATCCACCACCGCTCGATGTTCGGGAATCTTCACGGCGATCTCGATCAGTACGCTTTTCAGACGCGGGTCCCGTAGAAGCCGATCGCCGCCAGCGATGATCGCGTGTTCGATGCCGTCGACATCGATCTTGATATGGCTCGGGCAGGGGAACCTGGCCTCGTAGACCAAATGATCGAGGGTCGTGGTCGACACCCCTTGCGGCACTGCGTTGTCGGCTGGGCGCACACCTCGCGTGACGACATTGACTTGATGACCGCTGGCGCCTGGCGCCGCGCGGGCCAAGTTGATCGTGCCGAAGCCGATCCGGTCGGAAATGCCGACGCAAAACGCCCGACAACGCTGGGTCAACTCGTTGGCGCGAAGATTGGCGTTGAGCACGGCGAAGCTGGATGATTCGGGCTCGAACGCGAAGACTTGCGCGCGACGGGTCAGGCTGGCCCAGAGCGTGTACAGCCCGATATTGGCACCGACATCAAAGAGCACCCCACCTTCGGGAATCTCCCCAATCCAGGCGATGGTCTCCGGTTCCTTGGTGAAATAGCTCAACGCACGCCACGCGCAAATTCGGTTCGGCGTTTCGAGAACCACTTTCTGTCCGGCGTGCTTCACGGTGGCTCGCGGGCATTGTTTTTCGTAGACGATGGCGGCCTGCATAAGGCGTTTGCGCATCGCATCGTCCGGCATGGTTTCACTCATGCCGCTGTTTCCGTCTGATACCCCAGCGTCCGCATCATCGGTCCCGCTATATCCTCGAACAACGCGACCTCCTCGACCGTCAGCTCATCACGCCAACCGCCAACCTCGCCGCGCCGATAGTGGGACTGACGATCCTCTTCGCCGCGACGTCGCCCGCCGGACAGAGCCTCGAAGCTGGCCACGCGGACAGCGTCGGCGACCACGCCGGAACCAACGTCCGCACCCAGAAAACCAAAGACGCGAACCATCTGCGCCTCGGTGTCGAGTTGAAGGTCCTCATAGCGAAGCTCGAGATAGTCCTGACCCTCAGCCTGTTCGCGCGCCGACGTGATCCGGGACATCCAATCCCGAGCGTAAAAACCAATGTAGGTTGGGCGATCCATGTCGGCCGGCAGCTTCGCACGAAACCGGATGTAGGCCGACACGCAAGCGTCACGCACGTCGCGTATCACATGAATGAACTTGGCCTGGGGAAACACCGCCCAAATACGGTGCAACTGATAAACATTGTCCGGCGTCTTCTCGCCGATGACAACCAACCGCTCGACGTCATGGTCGCCCAGGTTCGCCGAAGCAAGCGACGCGAAGGCCGTTCTAACCACCGGGAGCATGCGCGCTCGGTCGGGACCGACCGCGCTTGGCGCCCACGTCCCGACGCCACTGGCCCGGCGGCTTGTATAGTCCAAGACCGCGCGGCCAATTCCCGCCATCAGATCGTTGAAAAAATGCGATTCGCCGACGCACAGAACCTGCGGATGGGCGTTCAGCATTTGTTGCACCCAGGTGGTTCCCGATCGCGGCAGGCCGCCAACGAAAAAAACCGGCACATCCTCAAGCCGGCGGATCGTGGCGTCCAAATCGGTTGCCATAGACAATTCTCCAAGCGTTTCAGCCGGCGATAACGGCGCCCTTGTCCACCAGGAAGGGGTCCCTGTCCAGCCACCGCCTATGGACACGTCCCGTCCCCACGCACACGACGCGCACGCCGCCGGGTGGGTTGTTTGAACTTGCCGCTATCGCCGCGGTACGGGGATCACTCGGCCGCGGCCGCACTCGACCAGCGTGCCACCAACTCGTCCAGACAGTCATCTGCCAATGGCTCGATCGGCGTGAAGTCGCGGTGGGCGATCCACTCCTTGCGGGTGAACTGGCGGATATGGTTCGAAACGGCGCATAAGCTGAGATAGACGATCGTGCGGTTCCACGGGCTGATATTGGCCGGGCTCGCGTGCACCAGATTGCCATGGAAGAGGATGACCGAGCCGGCCGGGCCGGTGGGAGCAACGATCCCGCCCTCCTCCGCCAAGCGGCTGACCGTCTCGCGATCGAGGGTCCATAGCGGATAGCTCGTGGTCTCCAGGTCGTGCCCGGCCTCGAAGACCCCGGCCCGGTGGCTGCGCGGGATGAACATCAACGGGCCATTGGCGACACTCACCGGCTCCAGGAACACGGCGATGTTCATCGCCCGGGGCTCCGGCATCGCGTCGTCGCGTTGCCATGTTCCGTAATCCTGGTGCCACTGCCAGACCTCGCCATCGAAGGCGGCCTTCGCGTTCACCTTGAACTGGTGCATGTAGACCGCCTCGCCCAGCAGCTGCATCACCGGCCCGACCAACCGGGGATGCGCGCCGAAGCGGCCGAAGGCGTCGTTGTACAGGTGCGCCGCGAACGCGGTGCGCGGCGCACCGGAGGCCTCGCGCCAAACTTCCTCGCGATCGGTGGCATAGATACTGTGCGCCTCGGCCAGCAGCATGCCGGCTTCACTCTCCGAAAACACCTCGGGCAAGAACAAGAAACCCTCACGGTCAAACTCGGTGAGTTGCGCGTCGGTAAGTTTCATCATCGTGTCCATCCGGTGTGGCTATCGGCCTGCATTCCTCGATTATACCCTAAAAGAGCCACGGTCAGGCAGCAAGCGCATGGGTCAGTTGCCCCGCACCATGATTGCATGGCCCCATGGTCCTATCGACAGCGCCCGCGCCTCACTTGGGCCGATCGCGGTTTCCGCCGCCATCATGTCAGCCATTGTTTTGGCCGTTGCGGCCGCGCGGAACGCGACCTCGCCACCCTTGATCTGGCCATAGTGAACGATTGGCCGCTCGGCCAGCTCGTGTTTGAAGAATTCCTCGTATTTCGGTTGGTTCGACAGATTGAGCGCCACCAACCACGCCGTCACAACGGCACCGGCCGCCACTCGATGCCGTCCGGCCATGGCCGTGGCCAAAGGCACCGCCAGAACCGCCGCCACCAGCCACTGCGAGACCGTGAAATAGCGCCAGCGCCAATACCTGAACCCCTCGATGGCCAGCGCATTATCAGGCTCCCACCGTGCGGCCAGGTTGATCGCGACCAGCAGGCTCGCGATGGTGAGCACGGCCCAGCGCCCTGGCGCCGTTGGCCCGGACAGAGTGCCTGCGCGCCACAACAGCCCACCGGCAAGTACCACCAACCCGCCGCCCAACACGTAGGCCAGTGGATATCCTCCGGGTACCGCGCGACCGAGGTACAACTTGGCCTCGGAGCCGATCACCAGATCGAGCATAACCGTGTCCGCCAGCTTCAGAACGGTGAGCCGCGCCAACTCCACGCCCCCCAGCAATCCCGTCGCCAGCTGCCCATCGGCCAGCGGTGCCAGGATGCCCTGATAGAGAAACGACGGGCCGGGCCGAACACCAAACACGATAAAAGCGATACCGAACACACTCGTCGCGGCCAAAACCATGGCCGCACGGCTCCTCCCGCTGCCACGGAGAACCGCCCAAAGCAGCGCCGGCAATGCCGCCACAAGCAGGACAAACCCCGTTGGGGCCGACCAGATCGCCACGCCCAACACCAGGAGGTAGACCCCAAACCCAATCGGTCCACAACGCTCTAGCCAGTCATTGCGACCGACCGCCATTGCGGCCAGCCACGCCGCCATCATTAGGAACGTGACGTGTTGGATCGCGACCGTCGTCACCTCGCCGATGGTCGATACCGGCAGCAGGATCAGGAGAATATAGGCCAACCGCCGTTGGGTCGGCGTGGTCAGCATCGCCATCGACAACGGATGCAGAGGTAAGGCCTGAGCCGCCGCCGCGAGCAGTACGCTGGAGCCAACAAACAAATACGGGGTCCAAGCATAAGACGGCACCAGATGCACGTAGGCCCAGGCTTCCAACATCGGCAACAACGAGACATAGGCCTTGGTGCCCGCCAAATTGACGTAGTACCAGATCGGCTCGCCCGGATAGTTGTACACATGGGTCAGATAGTTGAAATCATCGGGCCACAGTGCGGGTTCGACCAAGGCGGTCGGCATGCGCAACAGCAGAACGGCGAACGCCAAGGCCAGCCCCGCGAGGTATTCGCGGATGGTCGGCGTGGCATCGGTCGGGGTCGAGAGAAGGCTCAACATGGCCGCCTTATCGCGGCGGCGACGCCCAGGCGCAAGGGTCTCCACGACCACGAAGGTTGACGTCGGCCCCCGTCTCGTCGATCACGACGCCATGCAGTGTGTCCGGATGCCATCATGATCATCACCCAAACCCCGCTCCGCGTCTCAATCGGCGGCGGCGGGACCGACCTCCCGTGGTATTATGAACAACACGGCGGATTGGTGATCTCGGCGGCGATCGATCGCTACATCTACATCGCGCTCAACCGCACGTTCCGGCCGGACTACTTCGTGAAGTATTCCGAGTTGGAACGGGTCGAACGGCCGGAGGACATCAAACATCCGATCATCCGCGAGGCGTTGATGCGCCACGATATCGGCCCGGCGATCGAGTTGGTGTCGATGGCCGATATTCCGGCCGGCACGGGGCTCGGCTCGTCCGGCACCTTCACCGTCGGCCTGCTGCGCGCGTTGTATGCCTTTCAGCGGGCCCATGTGACCCCGCACGCCCTGGCCGAGGAAGCCTGCGAGATCGAGATCGACAAGCTCGGCGGCTCCGGCGGAAAACAGGATCAATACATCGCGGCGTTCGGCGGCATCACCTGCTTCGACTTCAAGGCCGATGGCCATGTCGACGTCAGTCCGCTCGCCCTGCCGTTGCCGACGCTACACGACCTGGAAAGCCATTTGTTGCTGTTCTTCACCGGCTATGCCCGCGTGGCCGAGGACGTGATGCGCGGTCACCGCGCCAAGCTAGAGGCCAACGACGCGGCGATGGTCGACAATTTGCACGCCATCAAGCATCTCGGCCAACGCATCAAGACGGCGCTAGAGGCCGGGGATGCGCCGACCTTTGGTCACATCATGGATGAACACTGGCGCGTCAAGCAGCAGCGATCGAACGCCATGTCCAACCCGCGAATCGATGCATTGTACGCCCACGCCAAGGCCAACGGCGCGCTTGGCGGCAAGCTTGTGGGCGCCGGCGGCGGCGGATTCCTGATGTTTTACGCCGAAGAGCCGGAGCGCCTGCGGCGGGCGATGGCCGAGGAGGGGTTGGAGGAAGTGCGCTTCAGCTTCGACTTCGACGGCGCCCGCGTCGCTATCCGGGATTGAAGACATGACGTCGGCGGCGGACATCCAGGTCGTGATCCTGGCCGGAGGCAAGGGCACCCGCCTCGCGCCACTGACCAACGACCGTCCCAAGGCTCTGATACCGGTCGCCGGCCGTCCCTTCGCCGACCGGCAGCTCGCCCTGCTCAAGGCCAACGGCGCCACCCGCATCCTCTACGCCATTGGTGTGATGGGCGACAAATTGCGGGCCCATGTCCGCGATGGTGCCGCCCATGGCCTGGTGGTCGATTATGTCGATGATGGCCCCACCCCTCTCGGCACCGGCGGGCCGTTGCGCCGGGCGCTCGACGCCGGTTTGTTGCAGCCGCGATTCCTGGTCACCTACGGCGACAGCTATCTGCCGGTACCGCTCGCCCCGGTCCTGCACGCCCTTGATGCTTCCAGCCGGACGGCACTGATGACCGTGTTCCGCAACGACGGGCGCTGGGACAGCTCGAACATCGCCTACGCCGACGGCCGTATTCGGCTGTACGACAAGCGTGGCCGGCACCCGGACATCCCGCTCGATCACATCGACTACGGATTGCTGGCCCTGACACGCGAGTTCGTCGCTGAGCATATCCCTCGCGATACGCCGCTCGATCTGGCCGACCCGCTCTACCAACTGAGTCTTTCCGGCGAGCTGGCCGGGCACGAGGTCACCACCCGGTTCTGGGAGATGGGCAGCCACGAAGGCTTGGCCGAGCTGGAAGCCGCTCTCCGCAGCGGCGCGGTACCGGCACCATGACCCCAAGGCAGTACGCCATGCTCCTGGTCAAGCTCGCCGTGACCGTTGGTCTGCTCGGGTGGCTGCTCACAACCGTCGACGCGGGCGAGGTCGCCAACCGTCTCACGACCGTCGGCGCGCCTGGCGCGGTCGGTGCGGTGCTGGCGCTGGTCATGCTGGTCCCGGCGACGGCGATGCGGTGGGGCGTGGTGCAACAGGCGATCGGTGCGCCAATCCTCCCCGCGCAACTGATCCGGCTCAGCCTTGTGGGCGTGTTCTTCAACCAGATTCTGCCGACCCCGATCGGTGGTGACGCCATGCGGGTCTGGGGCGCGCGCCGCTTGGGACTGTCGCTTGGCAAGGCGACGTCCGGCGTGCTGCTGGAGCGCGCTTGGGGTCTCGGCACCTTGCTGCTGTTCACCGCCCCGATCTGGCCCTGGCTGTTGCCCGAGACGGCGCCCCGCATGGCATTGGCGGCGGGCTCGACGGCGATGGCGCTCATCGCCTTGCTGGTCGGCCTCGCGGTTCTCCGCCATCCACCCACCCGTTTTACCCGACGCCTGCCCAACGTCCTGGTGGCATTCCTTGATGACGCTCGCGCGACCACGATCCCGGTAAGCCGAATGCTCGCGGTGCTGGTATGGTCGGTCGCCGGGCATGCCGCCTCCATGGGGGCTATGGCAATCCTGGCGGCGGCGATGGGGTTGGCGCTCCCGC
This sequence comes from Alphaproteobacteria bacterium, assembly GCA_013203465.1. Lineage (GTDB taxonomy): Bacteria > Pseudomonadota > Alphaproteobacteria > Thalassobaculales > Thalassobaculaceae > JABMNR01. The sequence continues at coordinate 7,536 of JABMNR010000084.1, read as the reverse complement.
CAATCGACATCCTGATCGCGGTACCGATCGCCCTGCTCGCCGCCGTGGTACCCATCAGCTTTGCCGGTTGGGGTGTGCGCGAGGGCGCGCTGGTCGCCACGCTCACCGCGCTCGGCGCCACGCAGGCGGACGCGTTGGCGTTGTCGGTGGCGTTTGGATTGACGCACCTGCCGTTGGCGCTGCCCGGCGCGGTGCTCTGGTTGGTGGCGCGCGACGGACGATCCTGAGACCCTGCGCGGCTAAACTGCAAACATGGCGCAACCGGGTTAGGATCGTCCGGACAACAAGGATCGGAGCTTCCAACGCCCATGCGCCTGTCTCGTGACGCGACCGGTCCCGTGCTGATCACGATCGCCATGCAGATCGCGGTCGCGTTGACGATCGCCTCCATTCAAATTTCGGCCCCGGCGATCTCCGACCATGAAGGCTTGGATGTCCGGTTGATCGGTCCGTTCGTCGCCGGGTGCTACGCGGTCGCCATGATCCTCTCGTTACGTGCCGGTGGTATCGTCCTGCGCTGGGGTGCCGTGCGAAGCGGGCAGATCTGTCTGATCGCCGCCGCGGGCGCGGCCGCGCTGTTCGCCAGCGGCTGGCCGCCGGCGATGCTGCTGTCGGCTGTCGGCTACGGCGTCGCGCTCGGCCTCGCCGTGCCGGCCAGCAGCCAGATGATCGCGCGCCACACCGGCGGGCGTGAGCTGCCGTTGGCCATGTCACTCGGCCAGTCGGGGATGACCATCGGGCGGCTGACCGCCGGCGTGGCGGTTCCAAGCCTAGTGCTGCTAATCGGCTGGTCCCACACCCTGATCGTGTGGGCCGCGCTCGCCATTGTTCTCGCGGTTGCGCTGGAAGGATCGAGACGGCGACTCGACCCACATTCGACGCGGTTTCACAAAATCGGCCGGCGCGGCATCGGCGAGCCGCTCCGTATGATTCGTACGAACCCGTTGCTGTTCCGACTGGCCTTCGCTTCGATCGTTTTTGCCAGCGCCCAGCTCTCGCTCGTCGTTTACTTGGTGACGTACATGCACGAGGAGGCCGGCCTGTCGCTGGTCTCGGCCGGGTTGGCATTCGCGTTGGCGCAAGCCGCGGGGATCGCCAACCGGTTCCTGGTCGGCGGCGTCGCCAGCGTGATCGGCCGGCCGCGATTGGTGCTTAGCCTGCTCGGGTTCGGCATGGCGGCCACCCTGGCGGGCGTCACGACCCTATCCCCCGGCTGGCCGACGGCATTGGTGCTGTTGGGCGCTATCCTGCTCGGCGGCGTGGCGATGAGTTGGAACGGCTTGCTGTTCTCCGAGGTCATTCGTGCCGCCGGAATCGGCCACGCCGCGACGGCGACCGGGGCGATATCCTTCGTTACTTTCGTCGGCCTGACGCTGGGCCCGGCGATCTTTGGCCTGCTGCTCGCCTTGGGTGGCAGCTACGCAAACGGATTCCTGGTGTTCGCCGGCCTGGTGGCGGTGGCCAGCGCCGTCATTCTGCCCACCGCACGGGTCGCGGCCGAAAGTCCTTGATCATGGAGGAACGCGCATGAACCAGACGATCATTCCCGACGTCGTCCGTGAGCAATCCCTGGTCACGGTCACCCCCCACGACACCGTGCGCGCCGTCGTACGATTGATGACGGAACGCCATATCGGTGCCGTTCCGGTGCTGGAGAACGGTGCGCTGATCGGCATCTTCACCGAGCGCGATGTGATGGGCCGGGTGGTCGACCGCGACCTGGATCCGGCGACCACCACGATTGGCCAGGTCATGACCGCGAACCCGCAGACCGCCGCTCCGGACTGGCCGATTCTCATGGCGCTGGAGCATATGGCGGAGGGCGGATACCGCCACCTGCCGGTGGTCGAGGACGGCCGGTTGCTGGCGATCGTCTCGATCCGCGATCTCTACGCCGCCGTAACCGGCAAGTTGGAGGGCGACATCCTGGCTTTGTCCGGCGGCGTGATGTGAGGCGGCGGTTTAATCAATCCAAATCGAACTCGCCGCGATAATCGGTCTTCAACGCCGGGTCCTGCGCGCTCTTCTCCAGCCAGCAATCGCCGACCACCAGCACGTCCAGCTCGCAGCCCATGAAACAACGGAAGGCGTCCTCGGGTGTGCAGACGATCGGCTCACCCCGGATGTTGAACGAGGTATTCACCAATACCGGACAACCGGTCTCGACCTCGAACCGCTCCAGCAAGGCGTGGAACCGTGGATTGGTCTCGGGATGCACGGTCTGCACCCGGGCCGAGCCGTCGACATGGGTGACCGCCGGAATCGCCGACCGCACGATCTTCAGCCGCTCGAACCCCGCCGGCTCGTCCGCCGCCGCCGGAGTGAGCCGGTGCTCGGCCACCGGCGCCACCAGCAGCATGTAGGGGCTGTCGGAATCGAGCGCGAACCACTCGGCGAGCTTGTCCCGCCGCACCGCCGGTGCGAACGGCCGGAAGCTTTCGCGGTACTTGATCTTGAGATTCAGGTTTTTCTGCGTGGCCGGATCGCGCGGATCGCCCAGAATCGAGCGGTTGCCGAGCGCGCGCGGGCCAAACTCCATCCGCCCCTGCATCCACCCGACGCCCCTGCCCTCGGACAGCGCCTTGGCGGTGCGGGCGATCAGCGACGGCTCGTTGTCTATTGTCTCGAAGATGGCGCCCACGGCCGTCAGACGCCGCTCGGTCTCGGCGGTGGTGTATTCCGGGCCGAGATAGGCGCCGGCCATGGCGTCGGCACCGCCGCTCGGCACCGGACGATCGTGCTCCAGATGCAGATGATGCGCCGCCAGCGCCGCGCCCAGCGCCCCGCCCGCGTCGCCCGCCGCCGGCTGCACCCAGAGCCGGTCGACCACCCCGTCCCGCAGCAGCCTGCCGTTGGCCACGCAGTTCAGCGCCACCCCGCCCGCCAACACCAGATCCCGGCACCCGGTCTCGGCCGTGACGTGGCGGGCTAGGGCGATCATCGCCTCTTCGGTCACCACCTGAACCGACGCCGCGATATCCATATGACGTTGCTCAACCGGTCCCTCCGGCGCGCGCGGCGGGCCGCCGAACAGTTGGTCGAACCGGGCGTTGGTCATGGTGAGCCCGGTGCAGTAATCGAAGTAGGAGAGATCGAGGCGAAAGCTGCCGTCGGGCTTGATGTCGATCAGATGGTCGCGGATCAGATCGGCGTAACGCGGCGCCCCATACGGGGCGAGGCCCATCAGTTTGTACTCGCCGGAATTCACCTTGAAGCCGCAGTAATAGGTGAAGGCGGAGTACAGTAGGCCAAGGGAGTGGGGAAAACGGATTTCGCGGTCGATCCGCAGGCTCTTGCCCTCGCCATAGCCGGCGGTGGTGGTCGCCCATTCCCCCACCCCATCGATGGTCAGCACCGCCGCCCGCGCGAACGGTGACGGGTAGAAGGCCGAGGCGGCGTGGCTCAGATGATGTTCGGTGAACAGCAGGCGGCTCATCGGGTCGCAGTCGGGATCGATCGCCTTGAGCGACCGGATCAACCCGTCCTTCTGAAACAGCTTCTCGCCAAGCCACACCGGCATCGCCATGGCGAACGACCGGAAACCGCGCGGCACGAACGCCAAATACGTCTCCAGCAAGCGCTCGAACTTCAGGAACGGCTTGTCGTAGAACGCAATGTGGTCGACCTCCGACAGCCGGCAGCCGGCCTTGGCAAGGCAGTACTCGATCGCCTGGGTGGGAAAGCCGGCATCGTGCTTTTTGCGGGTAAAGCGCTCCTCCTGCGCCGCCGCCACGATCCGGCCGTCCTCGATCAGCGCGGCGGCACTATCGTGATAAAAGGCGGAAACCCCAAGGATGCGCAATGAAGCGGCCACCGGGACGGCCTCAGAAGATGGTGTAGATGAACGGCGCCACGGCCGAGCCTTGGCCCAGCACCAGCAACGCGCCGAACAAGGTCAACACGACCAGGATCGGCAGCAACCAGAACTTGCGGCGCTCCCGCAGATAAGCCAACAATTCGGCGATGAAGCTCACCGTCGTCTCCTCAGAACTGCCGCCTCATGGACCCCGGCGGTGGTATCGGAGTTTCCTTCACCACCCAATAACTGGTCGCGGACGGATCGGGCCGCAGGCCAAGCGGATCGCGCACGAACACCCGGCGGATCAAGCCGATCGGCGTCACCACCAGAAAGAACACCGCGGCCATGATCAGCGGCGAGACCACCGCGTGCATCACCAGCCCCAGCACGAACCAGAGCTTGTTTATCGGCGCCAGAAGCGCGGGGTGGAACACGGCCGCCGCCATTAACACCCCCGCCACGCCAAGCGCCCAAACCCGAACCGCTCCTTCGGAGTCCGTCAACGGCCAGAGGCCGACGATCAGGAACACGGCCGCGAATACCAAGCCGTATGACCGATCGGAGCCTCGGGTCGTCTTCGTGTGGCTGGCGCGTTCGGTGATCATCGCGCGAATCGCGTGCGTTTCAAGGGACCGCGGAACCTAGTGCATGGGCGGCCAATTGTCATCCCGGCGCGTACCGCATACCACGATGGTCTTACGTCTTTCGGCACACCGCGAAGGTATTCAGCCCGAACTTGTGCCGCCGGCAGGTGATCGCCGACGGCTTGAACCCGGCAAGAACCAGCAACGGCCAGAGATCGCGAGGATCGAAATAGGTCTTGTGATCGTCCATTTCCTCGGCCGGACTCAGACCGAGTTTGAAGGCGGAGAACTCCAGGGCGATCTTGCCGCACCAGCTCGGCACGTTGATAAAGGCGATCCCGCCGGGGGCGAGAACCCGGTACACCGCGTCGAGCGCACGCTGCCGCTCCCAAAGGTGCTCCAGCACGTTGTTGAAGATCACCCGGTCGATCGACCCGTCGGCGACGGCGTCGAGCGTCTCGGGCAAGCGACCCTCGATCGTCTCGATCGTCGGGTCGGCCTTCACCGCGTCGGACAGCGACAGGTCGATCACGGCGACCGACGCGGCGCGGCCGACAAACCGACGGGCGGTTGCGGCGTGGAAGCCCGCCCCGATGTCGAGCAGGCGCGTGCTGTCAACCGGCCGAAGCGCCGCCTCCAGGCATCGAGCGGACAACCAGATGCCGAATCGATCGACGATCGTCGGCGGCCGGTCCTGTCCAAAGGAAGTATCCCGCGTCATGTGCTTATCCTGAAATTAATCGGGCGAGGGTTAGCGCGATCCGGGCGGCGAAGCCAGTGCCGCTTGTGACGATGCGTCCAAATCCGTAAGGTCCGCGCGCCCGATTCCGCCCGCAACCAAGAGGCACCCCTTGGCATCCATCGCCGGACGCCCGCCCGCCCAGACCGGCGCGCATAACCAAGAACTGTACATACCCGACAACGACATCGCCGAGCCGGTACTGTCCATCGTCGTCCCGGCCCTGAACGAGGAGCTGGTGGTTGGCGCGTTCGTGGATTGGTGCCACGAGGGTCTGGCCCGGGCGGGAGTGGCCGGCGAGATCCTGATCATCGACAGCTCGACCGACCGCACGCCGGAAATCGTTCTGGAGAAGGGCGGCCGGGTCCTCAAGGTGCCGAAACGCGGATTGGGCCGCGCCTATATCGACGCCATCCCGTTCATCCGCGGTCAATGGGTGCTGATGGGCGATGCCGACTGCACGTACGACTTCCGCGAACTCAAGGATTTCGTGACGGCCTTCAAGGCCGGTAGCCGCTTTGTCATGGGCTCGCGCAAGCGCGGTTACATGGAGCCGGGCTCGAACCCATGGCTGCATCGCTATGTCGGCACGCCGGTTACCACCTGGATTCTCAATGTGATCTTCGGCTCGTCCTTCTCGGACATTCATTGCGGCATGCGCGGCATCGCCCGTGAGGCGCTGGTCGCCATGAACCTGCGCTCGCAATCCTGGGAATACGCCAGCGAGATGGTGTTGAAATCGGTGCACATGGGACTGGAAACCGCCGAGGTGCCGGTGCGGTTCTACAAGGATCGCGACGGCCGGGTCAGCCACCACGTCCGTGCCGGTTGGTTCTCACCTTGGCACGCGGCGTGGATCAACCTGCGGGCCATGTTCGTCTGGGGCGCTGATTTCTTCTGCCTGAAGCCGGGCATCCTGATGTTGATCCTGGGATTGTTGCTGACCCTGCCGATGGCGTGCGGGCCGGTCACGGTCGGGCCGATCACGTTCTCGCTGAACTGGATGCTGCTGGGCATGACGCTGGCCGTCGTCGGGCTGCAAGCCGCGCTGACCGGCTTGATCGCCCGCGTGTTGTACGATCGCCGGGGCGATGTCCGACGGCGCCTGCTGGCGCGATTCCCCTATGATCGAACCGTCGGCGTCGCCGTGTTGTTCTTTATCGTCGGCATTGGGTTCGCGGCCCCTTTGGTGGTCGACTACATGACCCATGGCCTAGCATTGGCCGATCCGTCCAGCGGCACCAACCACCGGGCAATCCTTGGGCTGATGTTCACTGCCTTTGCCTTCGTGACCTTCGTCTTCACGCTGGTGTTGCACGCCGCCGCCATCCAGGCCGAGGAGCGTGAGGATCGATGACCGATCCTACTCTTCACCGAGTGATCGTCATCGGCGGCGCCGGCTTCATCGGCAGCCATGTGGTCGACCGTCTGCTGGCTGACCCAAGCACCGAGCAAGTCACCGTCTACGATAATTTCACCTCCGGCCGCGATTGGCACCTCGCGCACCATGCGGGCGATACACGTCTCTCGGTGGCCCGCGCCGACGTGAAGGACCTTGACGCCTTGACCGGGGCGATGGCCGGGCATGGGCTGGTGGTGCATCTGGCCTCCAACCCGGATATCGCGGCGGCGATGACCGACCCGGCGATCGACTTCCACGAAGGCACGGCTCTGACTCACAATGTTGTGGAGGCCATGCGGATGAGCGGGGCGGCGCGCATCCTCTACGCCTCGGGGTCGGGCCTGTACGGCGATCTCGGTGCCACCAAGGTGCCGGAAGACCACGCTCCGATGGAGCCGATCTCGACCTACGGTGCCTCCAAGATGGCGGGCGAGGCGTTGATCTCGTCCTATGTCCATATGTTTGGCATCACCGGCTGCGTGTTCCGATTCGCCAATGTGGTCGGCCCGCGCCAGACCCATGGTGTCGGCTACGATTTCGTCCGCCGGCTGATGGCCGACGGCTCCCGCCTGACCATCCTAGGCGACGGACAGCAGACCAAATCCTACATCCACGTAACCGACGTGATCGACGCGGTGATGACCGCCCACGCGCGCGAGACCGCGCCGTTCCGCGCCTTCAACGTGGCGACCGAGGACGCGATCACGGTGATCGAGATCGGCCGGCTGGCCTGCGCGGTGGTCGGGCTCGACCCGGACGCCGTGCGGTTCGACTTCACCGGCGGCGATCGCGGCTGGAAGGGCGACGTGCCGGTCGTGCGCTTCAACACGGAGAAGATACATTCGCTCGGCTGGCGATGCCAGCGCAACTCCCGCGAGGCCATGCAGGCGGCGCTTGAGGCGATGGCGGAGGAGTTGCAGTGACCCGACGCCTGAATGTCTTCACGATCGCGCTCGATGCGATGCCCTGGATTGGCGCCGTCTTCGCCGAGCTCACCCGGCTGCGCGACGTG
>JABMNR010000219.1 GCA_013203465.1 Alphaproteobacteria bacterium | reverse complement strand
TTCCAGTCCCGTTATCGAGAAATCGACATTCTTCTCATTGATGACATTCAGTTCTTACAGGGTAAAGACTCCACGCAAGAAGCTTTCTTTCACACTTTCAACACTCTCCACGATCACAACAAACAAGTGGTGGTGACCAGTGATTTGCCCCCCAAACAACTCACGGGTTTCGAAGATCGAATGCGTAGTCGTTTTGAATGGGGTTTGATCACCGATGTTCAGGCACCGGATCTGGAAACCCGCATCGCGATTTTGCGTAAGAAGGCGGCCAGTGACCGAATAGACGTCAGTGATCAAGTCCTGGAATACATGGCCTCGAAGGTCTCTTCAAATATCCGAGAATTAGAGGGCGCCCTCATCCGGGTGACGGCCTTCGCTAATTTAAACAAAACAGCGGTTGATGTGGCTTTGGTGAAAACAGTGCTCAAGGATTTGGTTCTGACCGAAGAAACCAACATTGTCGCACCCTCGGACATCATCAGTATTACGGCCAACTTTTATCAGTTGGGCGTCGAAGACCTTTATGGTTCCTCTAGGTCACAAAGCACAGCCTTAGCACACGTCAGGTCGCGATGTATCTGTGTCGTGAGATGACCAGCTTGTCGCTACCCAAGATTGGCCAACTTTTCGGCAACCGCGACCACACCACTGTGATGTACGCGAATAAGAAGATTAGTGAGCTCATGAAAGAGCGCCGCTCACTCTACAACCAGGTCACAGAGATCACGAGCAAAGTGAAACAAAACAGCACTTATTAGTTCGGCAAATAAAGCTCTACTTGAGGGTTTCCCACACTGTGGATAACCTGTGGGAAAGTAGGCCAAGTGTGGGGACGACACGCTTACGTTATGCACATCAAAAAAGTTGCTTATGTATTAGACGGAAAATCGATCAGCTTTCACCACATGTTCTCCAACGCTCTATCAACAACTAACACGTTTGTGGTTTCCGCCTGGAGCCTCATCTATCCAAGATCTATCCACTTATCCACAGAGGTTATGACTATTTCTTTAAGTTAAATATTTCTTGTGCCTAATAACCCAGCGCTCCCCAGCGCCACCGCTTTGTGCCACAATCAAGTACTTACTTGTGTCTGGTTAGGTCAGGTGTGCTGTGAAAGTTGAAGTCAACAAAGACGTGTTCAGTGAAGCGGTTTCTTTTGCTGTGAAATTGTTGCCCCAGCGAACTACTTTGCCCATCCTCAGCGGCGTCTTGATCGTCGCGGAAGATAACTCCGTCACCATTTCATCCTTTGACTACGAAGTATCAGCGAAGACACGAGTCGAAGCGTCGACCGAAACTGATGGAAAAGTTCTTGTTTCTGGTCGTTTGCTAGCCGAGATTGCACAGCGCTTACCTGATGACACGGTGAGCCTTGAGCTGGTTGGAAATTCCATGAGTGTGAAATCTGGCTCAGCGAAGTTCTCTCTAGCAACAATGCCCATCGAGGAGTATCCAAACCTGCCCGAGGTGGAAGGTATCTCCGGGTCACTGCCCGGGGACGAATTTGCTAGTGCCGTTAGCCAGGTAGCCACCGCTGCCTCGCGCGACGATGTGACGCCGGTGATCACCGGTGTGTTGCTTGATGTTAGTGCGACCGCTGTAACCATGATGGCCACAGATCGCTACCGGGTTGCAGCTAAGGAAGTGGTGTGGACAGGAGCCGGTGTAACAGAAGAAGGATTACAAGCGCTCATCCCGGCTCGCACGTTGGCAGAAATTGGTAAAACGTTCTCTCACGCTGGTGAACTTACGATCACTATTAACGTCGGTGGCGAACGGGAGCTCGTTGCCTTTAGTTCCGCTCAGCGCACCGTCACCACACTGCTGATTAAGGGTGCTTTTCCGCCGGTTCAAAAACTTTTCCCAGAATCAACACCTGATTACGCGGTGGTCAACACCAACGACCTGATTGAAGCGACACGACGCGTGGCGCTAGTTCTCGATCGTGAAGCACCTCTGCGGTTCACTTTTAACGTCGACGGCGTCGGTTTAGAAGCGCTAGGTTCCGAACAAGCGCAGGCATCAGAGACCATCGATGGCCACCTGGTTGGAAAAGAGTGCGTTGTTTCTCTTAAGCCGCAATTTCTGATCGACGGGTTATCCGCAGCGCATAGCGATTTTGTCCGGGTTGCGTTTACCCAAACAGATAACCCCAATAAGCCAGGCCCCGTATTAATCACGGCGCAGAAATCCCAAGACAGTGATGACACGCACTCGTATCGGTACTTGCTACAGCCCAACTTGTTGATGCGATAGCCAGCTCCCCGGCTGTGTGGATTAGTGAACTAGCCCTAACAAGGTGGCGTAACCACAACGAAACTCGTGTTTCGTTGCAACCGGGAGTGAGTTTGTTTGTTGGCCGAAATGGCCAGGGCAAAACCAATATTTTAGAAGCTATTGGCTATCTATCAACTTTGGCCTCGCATCGCGTTGGGGGAGCCCAAGCTTTGATCGGCGACACCCATGACGAGGCCACCATTTTTGGCACGCTCTCCCACCAGTCGCGAGATGTGACCATTGGGCTCACCCTCAAGAGGCGCGGCTCGAGTGCTGCGACTGTCTCGGGTAACACGGCCAAGGTTTCCGAAGTTCCCAGATGGGTGTCCGCTGTGTTGTTCGCGCCAGAGGATTCTGCGATTGTGCGCGGTGAACCAGGCTTTAGGCGTGCTTTTCTCGATCATCTTGTGATTAGTGGCTCCCCGAGTATGGCTGCGGTCTATCAGGACTTCGACCGCGTGCTCAAACAACGCAATAGTTTGCTTAAATCCCTGCGAAAGACGGGGCCCAGGGCGGATTTATCCACCCTGGATGTGTGGGATGAAAGTTTTATTTCCCTCAGTGCTGAAATTGTTGACCAGAGGATGGAACACCTGGCAGCTATTTTGCCTCTGGTCAATAGCAACTACGCCACCATCGCCTCAGGAGATGAAGTCCAGGCCACCTATCTCCCTAAGGGATATTTACTACCTTCCGATCGTGCGGAACGCTCAAAGATTAAGACCGCTGTGATCGACGCGCTCGCTCGGCACAGAACAGAGGAAATAGATCGGGGAATGTCATTGATAGGCCCACAACGCGATGATCTCGAATTGTTAATTTCACAACGCCCGGCTCGATCCCACGCCAGTCAAGGAGAAACATGGTCACTGGCGTTGTCGTTGCGTTTAGCGACAGCTGCGTGGCTTAAGCAGGAGCGTCCTAGTGGAGACCCCATCATTATGCTCGATGATGTTTTTGCGGAATTAGACGCTAAACGCCGAGGGCATTTAGTGGAGATGATCAGCGGTTACGAACAAATTTTGATCACGAGTGCAGTGGAGGAGGATGTCCCCCAGGCTCTCCGTGGCCAAGTTTTTGATGTGGCAAACGGGGTGGTGACACCTCGATGAAGAATTCCGAGCCAGCCAAGGTGTACCGCAGGTTGCGCCAGAAATTTGGTGGTTACCGTGGTTTATCCGGTTCAGGCGAGCCCACTTCCGATTCGGTTCCTTTTGGAAATCGCCGCGACCCCCAGTCTTTCGCTGACGCTGTGGGGTTTCTGAGCGAAACTATGGGGTGGAATGCAAATATTGCCCAGGCTGAGTTGATCGAACACTGGGTGGACATTGTTGGTGATGATGTCGCCGCTCACACCTCACCATCGGGGTGCAGCGAGGATATTTTAGAGATTCAGTGTGACTCTAGTGCGTGGGCTACACAGCTTCGATTAATGAAAACCAGTTTGCTGGTATCTCTCTCAGAGAGATTCCCTCACGCAGGCATCAGCGACATTAGCGTCAAAGCACCGGGTGCCCCCTCTTGGAAACATGGTCGCCGCTCCGTCCCAGGGCGCGGCCCGCGGGATACTTACGGCTAGAAACCCCTAATTGGTGGTCACTAAAAATATCTCTCCCCAGAGGGCCGAAATCAGCGGTTTTATAGCCCTTTTTCGATAGACTGGAGGCCGGGCGCATCGAGTAGCCAAAAGCAGTGCTTAATGTGGCCATAACCTCACTTCAGGAGATATCGAGAACATGACCACAGCGCCGAAAAAAACTTCCGAAGAAGAATCCTACGGCGCCAGCGACATCCAAGTTCTTGAAGGATTAGAGGCGGTTCGTAAGCGCCCGGGGATGTATATCGGATCGACAGGCCCTAGAGGACTACACCACTTGGTGTCTGAAATTGTCGACAACTCCGTTGATGAAGCGCTCGCGGGGCATTGCGATCACATTGACGTTCTCATCTTGGCTGATGGCGGTCTTAAGGTTGTCGATAATGGCCGCGGCATTCCTGTTGACGAGCACCCGGTAGAAAAGCGATCTACGGTGGAGGTCGTGCTCACCACTCTGCACGCTGGTGGAAAATTTGGTGGTGGTGGCTACGCGGTTTCCGGTGGGCTTCATGGGGTCGGCAGCAGTGTGGTGAATGCCCTTTCTCAAAAACTTATTGTTGAGGTTCATCGCCAAGGAAGTGCGTGGACACAGTCTTACCAAAATGGTGTCCCTGACGCACCGCTGAGCGAGGCGGGACCGGCGGAGGACACAGGAACGACCATTACTTTTTGGCCAAGCTCGACCATTTTTGAAACAGTGGAATTTGAGTACGAGGTTCTTCGTGCTCGTTTTCAACAGATGGCTTTCTTGAACAAGGGCCTGACAATCAAGCTCTCTGACGAGCGGCCCAGTGCCGCCGGGCGCACCGATGTATATATGTATGAGCAGGGCCTGGTTGATTATGTGGAGTACCTCAACAATGCAAAGAAGACCGAGGTGGTGCACCCGGACATTATTTCTTTCGAGGCGGAAGACACCACACGAAAAATTGCTTTAGAAGTGGCGATGCAGTGGACCAACTCGTATACCGAGAGCGTCCACACCTACGCCAACACCATCAACACTCACGAGGGCGGAACCCACGAAGAGGGCTTTCGAGCAGCACTAACGACGTTGGTCAATCGTTTTGCCCGATCTGCAGGAATTTTGAAAGAAAAGGACGAGAACCTCACCGGAGACGATGTACGCGAAGGACTCACCGCTGTGGTCTCAGTCAAGCTTGGCGAACCACAGTTTGAGGGCCAAACCAAAACCAAGCTGGGTAACACTGAGGCGAAATCCTTTGTTCAAAAAGTCACCGGAGAACACCTCGGTGATTGGTTTGAGAGAAACCCCGCGCAAGGAAAAGATGTGGTGCGTAAAGCACTCCAAGCGTCACAGGCCCGCATTGCTGCCAGAAAAGCTCGAGAGCAAACCCGGCGTAAAGGACTACTCGAATCGGGCGGCATGCCCGGAAAACTCAAGGATTGTCAGTCCAAGGACGCGTCGCTGAGTGAAGTTTTCTTAGTAGAGGGCGATTCAGCCGGTGGCAGTGCCGTCTCGGGGCGGAACCCGGAAACCCAGGCGATCCTTCCGCTGCGCGGAAAGATCCTGAACGTGGAAAAAGCTCGACTCGATCGAGCGCTGGGCAATACAGAAATCCAGGGCATGATTACTGCTTTTGGCGCCGGTATTGGGGAAGATTTCGACGTCGAGAAAGTTAGATATCACAAGATTGTGTTGATGGCCGATGCCGATGTTGATGGTCAGCACATCACCACCTTGTTACTAACCCTGCTCTTTAGATACATGCGGCCCTTGATCGAAAAAGGCTACGTCTATTTGGCGCAGCCACCGTTGTATCGCATTAAGTGGTCCAATTCCGAACACGATTATGTCTTCAGCGACCGGGAGCGAGACGCCCTGATCGAAGAAGGAAAGAAAAACGGAAAGAAGCTTCCCAAAGATAATTCTGTGCAGCGCTACAAGGGTCTGGGTGAAATGAACCACCAAGAGCTGTGGGATACCACCATGAACCCCGAGACTCGCACGCTGATGCAGGTGACACTCGAAGACGCCGCGGTCGCGGACACCGTCTTTAGCACCCTGATGGGCGAAGACGTGGAAGCGCGAAGAACCTTTATCCAACAAAACGCTCGCGACGTTCGTTTCTTAGATATTTAGGGCAGGAAAATGGCAGACGAAACAGCACCGGCAGCACCTAGGGATCGAATCGACCAGGTCGATTTGCAAGTAGAAATGCAGCGGTCCTATTTGGACTATGCCATGAGCGTCATCGTGGGTCGCGCACTCCCCGATGTTCGAGACGGCCTAAAACCAGTGCACCGACGCGTGCTCTATGCCATGTATGACGGCGGGTACCGACCCGATAAAGCTTTCTCCAAATGCTCTCGCGTTGTCGGTGATGTGATGGGAAAGTTCCACCCCCACGGAGACAGCGCGATTTATGACGCACTCGTTCGTTTGGTCCAACCCTGGAGTCTTCGTTATCCCCTGGCTTCTGGGCAAGGAAACTTCGGAAGTCCCGGTAATGACGGCGCTGCCGCACCGCGGTATACCGAGACCAAAATGGCCCCGTTGGCTATGGAAATGGTCCGTGACATTGAAGAAAACACCGTCGATTTCCAAGACAACTACGACGGACGAACTCAAGAACCGAGCATCTTGCCGGCTCGATTCCCCAATCTGCTAGTTAACGGCTCGGTCGGAATTGCCGTGGGAATGGCAACCAATATTCCTCCTCACAACCTTCGCGAGGTATCCGAGGCAGCGCAGTGGCATTTAGCTAACCCTGAGGCTTCGAGCGAGGAACTCCTCGAAGCGGCCCTGGCGGTTGTCAAGGGACCAGATTTCCCCACCGGGGCGCAGATTCTTGGAACACGCGGAATCCAGGACGCTTATCGCACCGGTCGCGGATCGATCACGATGCGGGCCGTGGTCACAGTCGAGGAAATCCAAGGTCGAACCTGTTTGGTGGTCACTGAGCTTCCCTATCAAGTCAACCCAGATAATCTCGCCATCAAAATCGCCGATCTGGTTAAAGACACCAAACTAACCGGCATCGCAGATATCCGGGATGAGACCTCAGGCCGAACAGGACAACGGTTGGTCATTGTTCTCAAGCGCGACGCTGTTGCCAAGGTCGTCCTCAACAACCTTTATAAGCACACCTCACTGCAGGAAAACTTCGGCGCCAACATGCTGGCCATTGTTGATGGTGTTCCCAGGACCCTCACCCTCGATGCTTTCATCACCCATTGGGTTACCCATCAGATTGAGGTGATTGTTCGCCGCACCCAGTTCCGCCTCGATAAGGCTGAGGCGGATGCCCACATTTTGCGGGGATATCTCAAGGCATTAGATGCTCTCGATGAGGTGATTGCCCTGATCAGGAAATCCCCCAGTGCTGATGAAGCCAAAGCGGGGCTCATGACACTGCTGAGTGTTGATGAGGATCAGGCTGTTGCAATCTTGAACCTGCAATTGCGTCGTTTGGCAGCCTTGGAGCGGCAGAAAATTATTGATCAGGCGGCCGAGCTGGAAAAGATGATTGCCGATTTCCAGGCGATATTGGCTAGTAAAGAGCGCCAGCGTTCCATTGTGTCCGAGGAGCTTGCGGATGTTACCGCTCGCTTTGGGGATGATCGTCGCAGCGAGATTCTCCTGGGCTTTGCCGGGGAGATGTCGAATGAGGACCTCATTCCTGAAGAGGAAATGGTCGTTAGCGTCACCCGCGGTGGTTATATCAAGCGCACCCGCAGCGACAACTACCGTAGCCAACACCGCGGTGGTAAAGGCGTAAAAGGCGCCCAGTTACGTGCGGATGACGTGGTTGAGCACTTTTTTGTAACCACCACCCACCGCTGGTTGTTGTTTTTCACCAACACAGGCCGGGTTTATCGCGCGAAAGCATACGAGGTTCCTGAAGCTGGACGAGATGCCAAAGGACAGCACGTCGCTAACGTTCTAGCCCTTCAGCCCGGGGAAGAAATTGCTCAGATACTCGACATTGCCAACTACGAGGCAGCAAAATACTTGGTTCTGGCCACCAAGTCGGGCATGGTGAAAAAGACGGCACTGACCCAGTACGACACCAACCGAGCTGGGGGGATTATCGCCATCAACCTCAAAGAAGGCGATGAGCTTGTAGCTGCGCGCCTGGTTAACGACGGTGACGATGTGTTGCTGGTCACTAAGGCGGGAATGTCACTACGTTTCACCGCTACCGATCAGGCTTTGCGCCCCATGGGGCGCTCGACCGCCGGTGTGATTGGCATGCACTTTCGCGGAGAAGACGAATTACTTTCGGCCGCAACGGTCACCGATGAAGGCTATGTCTTTGTCGTAACCGAAGGTGGCTACGCCAAGCGCACCGCTGTGGAGCAGTATCGCCCACAACAACGTGGAGGTCTGGGAATCAAGGTCGCCAAACTTTCCGAAAATCGCGGCGATCTGGCCGGCGCGCTGATTGTGGGCGAAGATGACGAAGTATTAGTCGTTTTGGAAAGCGGCAAGGTGGTGCGCTCCGGCGTTTCGGAAGTACCCGCCAAGGGCCGAGACACCATGGGGGTTGTCTTTGCTCGGCTCGATGATGAGGACAAAATCCTTGGCATTGCGAGAAATTCTGAGCGTGACCTTGCAGAGCTAGATGACGGTAGTAGTGTCGTTGAAGCAGAATCACCCGCCACCGAGAAAGAGCCCACCACATGACGGATGAAACCCGTACCCGCGAGGCAAGAAGGGCGGAGGCACCTTCCCAACCTGTTGTTAAACAGGTTCGATTGAACTTGGTTTATATCGATTTGTGGTCAGCAGTCAAAGTTTCCTCCTTGGTGGCAACCGCTGTTTCTATTTCCGTCTTTTTGTCTGTCATTCTCACGTGGTTACTCCTCAGCGCCGTGGGGGTTGTGAGCGCGCTCGAAGGCGTCATTGGCGACATTTTGGGCGAAGGGGGCGGAGCGTTGCTGGCTTTGCTTGACTTCGGACAGGTAGCGCTTCTCGGATTTGTCGGCGCTTTAATTAACTTGGTCTCGCTCACCGTGCTGGGTTCGCTCGGTGCGCTACTCTACAACTTGATTGCTAGGCTCACTGGTGGACTAGGGGTTGGTTTTACCAACACCTAAC
>JABMNR010000083.1 GCA_013203465.1 Alphaproteobacteria bacterium | reverse complement strand
ATCTTACCCGCCCTCCAACCAACCCAACATACTGATATGTATACCACAATCGCACAGTGCTGGCGTCAAATGAACGGTGCACATGGGAAATCCGGGTTTATACTGTTTATTTGTGATTTTTATAAAAATAATTCAAAAAATACTGGAGGTAAGGATTTTTACTATTAGTAGCACTATTATTTGGTCTTTCGTGATGAAGGTTTTTGTCCAATTGTGGAAACAAATACTCATCTCTAGAGGTTTCTTGCTTTAGTTTAATTTGTTGCTCCTTGATGAGGGTTTCATATTGATACTTGAGATCAGGATCAGAATCGAGTGCGCGCGCAAAACCCCCACTGCCAAAGGGCCCGCTATACCCGGCCGTTCTTGCTAGTTGTTGAAGCATTGACGTGTCGAGTTGTGAGGTCGGTGAGCTATGGTGAATTTGCAGTATAACAAAAAATTCAATATCATCAAGTTTAGTTGATTCAAAAGCTGAAATACGATAAGGAAAAATCCCCATTGAACGGAGATCTTTAACCAAAAAAACGAACGAATATGGTGTGAATACACTGCAATGAGCGTCAATGTATTTGTTTTGCTCCACAGAGGTTTTTGCAAGATCAAAAGACTGACGTAGATCATGTGTTGGGTGTGAGCCATCATAATGTGGGTCACGCCATGCATGAGCGGTGGAAATTTCGCGAAAATTGCTAAAATGGTCCAAAATTTGATTGGCGGACGGCTTTTCCAACTCACGTAAATACCACCCGAGCCAATCAGATATGGCGGTGGTTTTTCTCACCAAATCAAAAGTAAATCTTTTATCAGGGAGAGCTAAAAATATCATCCCAGATGGAGATAGTATAGAAAAAGCATCTTGCAACCATTGCACGGGGTTTGGGAAATGTTCAAATACATGGTTTGCGACGATTAAATCAAATTTTTTATTATCGTAAATAGCTTTGTTAAATTTTTCCTTATTCCATACGTAATCTACGTGTACAATTTTTTCTATGTCGATTGAAGAATCATGCTCATATTTCTTTTTAATTTGTTTGTATCTAGATGATCAATATACCAAACTTGGGATTCGTTTTTTTTAATAACAGGGTTTGCAAGAGCTCCGACTTCAAGTATTTTAAAATTCTCAAAGCCTGTGTGCTTCTTAAGAAAGTTTATTTTATCCATTATTATTTCTCCAGTTATATATTTATTAAATACAATTAAATAAATATAAATTTAATGGTTGAATCAATAAAAATTGCATTTTATATTTTGAAGTAAAAATTTTCTTCTAAAGCACACCGATAACATGAATTCACAAGAGAAATGATGCGCAGGAAAAATGGATCTTCATCAAAATTTGGTGCCTGATCTCGGTGCAAAACTGAAGATAGTTAAAACGCGCGGGTTGTGGAACCGAAAATTACCCTGATGGCCGAACGACGCAAAACCGATGAGTAGATGGAAGGTGTTGGTAGTGCGAGTGGTAGGGGAAAATTTTATTAAATTCAATGATATAACTGGTGCTGCCGGAGAGACTTGAACTCTCGACCTCTCCCTTACCAAGGGAGTGCTCTACCACTGAGCTACGGCAGCGCCGGGCCGGTGCCCCTTCCTAGGCGGGGATCGACCGAGGTGCGGCGGACGGCACACCCGCCCGCGAAGCGGCGCATACATGCCAGAGCGGCTTCGATGGCGCAAGACCGGTGTTCGTCCCGGCGCCGGGTTGGCATACTGTGGATGGTGCGATCGACGGAGCCCCCGGATCGGACCCCCCGGATCGGAAAACCAGGATCGGAAGATGACGTGAGCGAACCACCACGCAAATCCGCGCTGTCCCCCACGGCCGGGGCCGACTCGGCGCGATCGCCCGCCGCCGCCC
Source organism: Alphaproteobacteria bacterium (assembly GCA_013203465.1). GTDB lineage: Bacteria > Pseudomonadota > Alphaproteobacteria > Thalassobaculales > Thalassobaculaceae > JABMNR01. The sequence goes on along the minus strand of JABMNR010000083.1, from coordinate 45,883 downwards.
GGCCGGTCAAGCAGGCGACCGTTGATCGTCGGGCCGAGGCGTTGCGCGCCAACCTGCGGCGACGCAAGGCGCAGTCGCGATCCCGTGAGGTCCCGGACGGCGGCGAGTCGCGCGACCCCGCGTAGTGTCCAGAGTCGCCCAAGGCCGCCACGCTCCCGCCCGATTGTCGGGCCAGCGTAAGCGCGCGGGCTTGAGCGCGCGGGGTGGCTTCGATAGAACCGGGTAACCATTCAGTAGAGTGAACGGCGCATGGACCAGATACGCGTGCGGGGCGGCCAACGCCTTCGCGGCACCCTTCCGATCAGCGGCGCGAAGAACGCGGCCCTGCCGCTGATGGCGGCGGCCTTGCTCAGCGACCGGCCGGTGCGGCTCGACCATGTGCCGGACCTGGCCGACATCGCCTCGATGACCAACCTGCTGCGTCAGCACGGCGTCCGCATCGAGCGCGACGACACCAGCAGCATGACCCTCGATGCCGGTGAGATCGTCAGTACCACCGCACCCTACGATCTGGTGCGCAAGATGCGCGCCTCGGTGCTGGTGCTGGGACCGTTGCTCGCGCGGTTCGGCAAGGCCACGGTATCGCTGCCCGGCGGCTGCGCGATCGGCAACCGGCCGGTCGACCTGCACCTCAAGGGTTTGGCGGATCTCGGCGCCCAGGTCGAGATCGGCGGCGGCTACGTCCACGCCCGGGCGCCGGAGGGTGGGCGGCTGCGCGGCGGGCGGGTCAGCTTTCCCTTCGTGTCGGTGGGCGCGACCGAGAATTTAATGATGGCGGCGGCCCTGGCCATGGGCGAAACCACGCTGATCAACGCCGCGCGGGAGCCGGAGATCGTCGATCTCGCGCGTCTGCTGGCGGCCATGGGGGTCGTGATCGAGGGAGCGGGAACCGACACCGTCCATATCCAGGGGCGTGAGCGACTGGGCGGCGCCGAGCATCGCGTGCTGCCCGACCGGATCGAGACCGGTACCTACGCCATGGCGGTGGCGATCGCCGGCGGCGATGTGGTGCTGCAAGGCGCCGATGGCGGTTTGATCGAAGCGGTGATCGATACCTTGGTGCGCGCGGGGGTCGGTGTCGAGACGGTGGATGAGGGCCTGCGGGTGACGCGCGGCGTTGACCCGGTGATCGGCGTCGACATGATGACCGAACCCTATCCCGGCTTCCCGACCGACCTTCAGGCGCAGTACATGGCGCTGATGACCGTGGCGAGCGGGGCGTCGATGATCACCGAGACGATCTTCGAGAACCGTTTCATGCACGTACCGGAACTCGGCCGGATGGGCGCCAACATCACCGTGCACCAGGCGTCGGCTCTGGTGCGCGGCGTGCCGGGCTTGACGGGCGCGCCGGTGATGGCGACCGATTTGCGCGCCTCGGTCTCGCTGGTGCTGGCCGGGCTGGCGGCCGGGGGCGAGACGGCGATCAGCCGGGTCTACCACCTGGATCGCGGGTATGAGCGGTTGGTCGAGAAGCTGGCGGCTTGCGGTGCCGATATCGACCGGGTGGCCGCCGCGCGCGCGGCGGCGGAGGAGTGACGATGGCGCGCCCTCCCGCGCTCACACGGTCGGACCAGCCTTTGCGGGTCCGCGCCGAGGACGCCGAAGACATCACCATCGTGTCGGCCTACCTCCAGGACGCGTTGGTGCCGGTGTCGGAAATCGCCTTCGACCAGGCCGACAGCCGCTTCGCCATGGTGGTCGGCCGCTTCCGTTGGGAGGCAATGCCGGAGGGAGAGACACCGGGTGACGGTACGCCGTACGAACGGGTGCATTGCGGCGTGCGGTTCGAGCGGGTCACCGCCGTCAAGACCCGTGGCGTCGACCGGGGTGACCGGGGGCGGATGCTCAATCTGCTGCAGGTCGCGGCGGGCGATGGGTTTGTCGAGCTGATTTTCGCCGACGACGCGACCATCAGGCTTGACGTCACGGCGCTGTCCTGCCACGTCGAGGACCTCGGCGAACCCTGGCCGACCGTTTTCCGCCCCTCCCATGACGCGACCGTGGGGGACGAGGGCGGCTGACGGCCTTTCGTGCAGCGCGACGAGGCGTGCCCGTGACCCCCCCTGTAAACACCTTCGTGAACACCTTCGTGAACTCCCCCGTGGCCTCCAATGAAAAACTGATCCTGGCCCTGCCGAAAGGGCGGATTTTGAGCGCGATCGCGCCGATCCTGCGGCGTGCCGAGATCGAACCGGAAGACGCGTTCTTCGACGCGGACTCGCGTCAGCTGCAATTCGCCACCGGTGATCCGAATGTGGACATCATCCGGGTGCGCAGCTTCGACACCGCGACCTTCCTGGCCTTCGGGGCGGCGCATCTGGCGGTGTCCGGCTCGGATGTGCTGATGGAGTTCGACCACCCCGAGATCTACGCGCCGGTGAACCTGGACGTGGGGCACTGCCATCTGGCGGTGGCGGCACCCGCCGAGGTCGCGGCGAACGAAGACCCGCAGCGCTGGTCGCATCTGCGGGTGGCGACCAAGTATCCCAACGTGACCCGGCGCTATTTCGCGGCGCGCGGTGTGCAGGCCGAGTGCATCAAGCTGAATGGTGCGCTGGAGCTGGCGCCGAATTTAGGGCTGTGCCGACGGATCGTCGACCTGGTGCAGACCGGTGGCACCTTGCGCGCCAACGGTCTGGTGGAAATCGACCGGATCGCCGAGGTGAGCGCCCGGCTCGCCGTTAACCGGACCGCGCTCAAGACCCGTCCCGAGCCGATGAACGATCTGATCGGCCGCTTCCGGGAGGCGGCGCGTGCCGCGTAGGCTCGATACCCGCGATCCCGGGTTCGAGACCGTCTTCGACGCCTTGGTCCGGGGCAACCGCGAGACCGAGGCCGATGTCACCGATGCCGCTAAGGCGATCCTCGACGACGTGGCCGCGCGGGGCGACGCGGCCCTGATCGAGTTGACGCGGAAATTCGACCGGTTTGACCCGACCGAAACCGGGCTGGCGGTGACCGAGGCCGAGATCGAGGCCGCCACCCGTCGCGTGGCGCCGGACACCCGCGCTGCTCTGGAATTGGCGGCCGAGCGGATCGAGGCGTTCCACCGCCATCAAGTTCCCGAGGATTTCGAGACCACCGACACCGATGGCGTGCGCCTTGGCCTGCGTTGGACGCCGGTCGATGCCGCCGGCCTGTATGTGCCCGGCGGCACGGCGGCCTATCCGTCCTCGGTGTTGATGAACGCGATCCCGGCACGGGTCGCGGGCGTGGCGCGACGGGTCATGGTGGTGCCGACGCCGGACGGCGTGTTGAACGATCTGGTGCTGGCGGCGGCGCGGGTCGCTGGCATCACCGAAATCTGGCGGGTCGGCGGTGCGCAGGCGATCGGCGCTTTGGCCTATGGTACCGAAAGCATCCGGCCGGTCGATAAGATCGTCGGTCCCGGCAACGCCTATGTCGCCGCCGCCAAGCGATTGGTGTTCGGCCGTGTCGGCATCGACTCGATCGCCGGACCGTCGGAAATCCTGGTGGTCGCCGACGCCGACAACGATCCGTCCTGGATCGCCATCGACCTGCTCAGCCAGGCCGAGCACGACACCGCCGCCCAGGCGATCCTGATCACCGACGACGCCGGGTTCGCCGACCGGGTGGCGGCGGCGGTCGACGATCACCTGGCGACCCTGCCGCGCGCCGGGATCGCCGCGGCCAGTTGGCGCGATCATGGCGCCATCATCGTGGTGCCGGGCCTGGACGACGCGCCGGCCTTGATCGACCGGTTGGCGCCGGAGCACCTGGAACTGGCCGTTGCCGACCCGGATGTCTTGGCGAGCCGTGTCCGTCATGCCGGGGCGATCTTTCTCGGCCGGTTCGCGCCGGAGGCGGTGGGTGACTATGTCGCCGGACCGAACCACGTGCTGCCGACCGCCCGGACCGCCCGGTTTTCATCCGGGTTGGGGGTGCTCGATTTCCTGAAACGGACCACCACCGTCGCCTGCGATGCCAGGAGCCTTGCGGTGATTGGTCCCGCCGCGATTACACTGGCGGAAGCGGAAGGTCTCGACGCCCATGCGCGGTCGATCGCCATCCGCTTGAACCGACGCTAAAGCACCACCGACGGACCACGGATGAGGAGGGCGCATGCCGGAGCGAGACTCCGCCGACGCGCCGGAGCAAAAGGCCCCACCGCTCGATCTTTCCGGATCGGATGCGCGGATCGTTCACCTGACTCTGGACGAACGGTCGGTCATCCGCCGCAGCGCCGAGGTCGAACAGGAACGGGCGATCGCGGTCTATGACCTGCTGGAGGAGAACCGATTCCGGCCGGCCGGCGCGGGCGAGGGGCCGTATCATCTGCATCTGCGGATCGAGGAAAGCCGTCTGATGTTCGACGTGCGCGACACGGCTGAGACGCCGCGCGTCATCGTGCGGCTGCCGCTAATGCCGTTCCGCCGGGTCGTGCGCGACTATTTCCAGATCTGCGAGAGCTATTACGACGCCATCAAGCGGCTGTCGCCGTCGCAGATCGAGGCGATCGACATGGGCCGCCGGGGTCTGCACAACGACGGCTCGCGGTTGATGCAAGAGCGGCTTGACCGCCGGGTGGCCATGGATTTCGACACGGCACGGCGGCTGTTCACGCTGCTGTGCGTCCTGCATATCCGGGGTTGAGGCGGTGCTGCACGACCCCCTTGCCCCGATCGAACAGCCGAGTGCGGTGTTGTTCGCCTGTAACATGAACGCGGTGCGCTCTCCGATGGGCGAGGCGCTGCTGAAGCGCCGGCTCGGCACCCGGGCCTATGTGGATTCCTGCGGTGTGCGCCACGGCGACCTCGATCCCTTCGTGATCGAGGTGATGGCGGAGATTGGGATCGATATGTCGCATCACCGTCCCAAGAGCTTCGACGAGCTGGAGGACGGGTTCTTCGACCTGATCATCTCCTTGTCACCCGAAGCCCAGCACCGGGCGATCGAGCTGACCCGTACCATGGCCTGCGACATCGCCTACTGGCCGACCTTGGATGTGACCATGATCGAGGGCAATCGCGAGACCAAGCTGGACGCGTACCGGGCGGTGCGGGACGACATCGACCGCCGTATTCGCGCGCGCTTCCCCGAGCCTGTTGAGGCATAACAAAGGATAATGGCCATCCACGCTTACCGATCGACCGAGCGACCGCGCCCATGACCGGTTCCGTCACCCTGTGCCCGCCAGACGGGCGCCGTTTCGTACTCGCCTCGGCCTCGCCACGGCGGCTCGATCTGTTGGCCCGGATCGGCCTTGTGCCCGACGAGGTGGACGCCGCCGATATCGATGAAACGCCCACGCGCCGCGAGCTGCCCCGCGCCCATGCCGCACGCTTGGCGGAGGCCAAGGCCGAGGCGGTGGCGGCCCGACACCCCGGCGCTTTCGTGCTGGCGGCCGACACGGTGGTGGCTTGCGGCCGCCGCATTCTGCCCAAGGCCGAGACCGAGGCCGACGCGCGTGATTGCCTGAGATTGCTGTCCGGCCGCCGGCACCGGGTGATCGGCGGGGTCTGCTTGATCGCTCCGCAGGGCGCGCGCGGATACCGCCTGGTGGAGACCCGGGTCGGCTTCAAGCGCCTGACCGCCGAGGAGGTCAGTGGCTATCTGGCGTCCGGCGAGTGGCGGGGCAAGGCCGGAGGTTACGCCATTCAGGGGTTGGCGGCGGCCTTCGCCCCGTTTCTGTCGGGCTCGCATTCCAACGTGGTGGGCCTGCCATTGGCCGAGACCTACGCCTTGCTTGCGGGCCATGGCTTTCGCATGGCGATGGCGGCCGATGGCGGTTGATCGGATCGTTGTCGACCGGGCGCCGGGGGTTGCCCGCGCCGCGTTCCTGACGGCGGGACGGGTGGTCGAGTTGTGGATTGAGGGCGATGACCGGCCGAGCCTGCTGGGCGCGGTGGCCCTGGCCCGCGCGAAAACCATGGGCGGCGGCGGCACGGCCATCCTCACCCTGCCGCGGGGGCAGGAGGCCTATCTTCGCGATGGCCAATCCCGGAGCGGCCGGCCTCGGGACGGTGAGGCGATCATGGTGCAGATCACCCGCGATGCCGTCACCGGCAAGCGGGCGGTGGCGCGGCCGGCGATCGAGCTGTCGGACGGTGCCGTTATCCTGACGCCGGGACGGCCGGGGCTGGGCCTCTCCTCCGCGATTAAGGGCAAGACGCGGCGCGCCGCGCTGAAGGCGGCGCTGACGCCGTTGCTGGCGGACGATCTCGGGCTGGTGGTGCGTGGGATGGCGGCGGATATCGCGCCCGAGGCGATTGCCGGGCGGGCGTCCGGTTTGATCGCGCGTTGGACAACATTGGACACTCTTGCCGGGTCGGGGCAGGCGCCCGTCTGGCTGATCCCGCCGCTGGAGCTGTTGGACACCTGCCGGGCGCACGCGCCGGGGGGCGAGCCGGAGCTCGACACGACCGGCCAGATGTTCCGGGACGCCGGCGGCGCCGAGGCATTGGAGGCCGCGCTGGCCCGGGACGTGCCGATCGACGGCGGCGCTCTGGTGTTCGATGCGACGGAGGCGGCGACCCTGATCGACGTGAATGTGAGCCAAGACAGCCGCCGGGCCTTGCGCGACGGAGCGGTGACGGCGGTGCGGCAAGCGGCGGCTCAGGCGCGGCTGCGCGGGCTGCGCGGCACCGTGCTGGTTGACATTCCCCGGCTGCGCGACCGGGCGGAACGGGACGCGGTGATCGCCGCCCTGGCTGAGGCGGCGGCGGACGATCCGACGCCGTTGCGGGCGCTCGGCTGGACCCCGGGCGGCATGCTGGAATGCGTGCGCGAGGGCGCGCGGCGGCCGCTGGCCGATGAGGTGCTGGAGTCGCGGACGGCGATACCCACGGCGCGGGCGGCGGCGTGGGAGGCGCTCGACTTGTTGCGGCGCGAAGCCGCCAGGATCGCCCGGCCGCGCCTGGTGGTGTCTCCCGCCGTAGCGGCTTGGCTTGCCGGGCCGGGGGCGGTTATCGTTACCGGCGAGCGGCGGCGGCTGGGTGCCTTGACCGTGGTGGGCGACCCGGCGTTGAGCCGCAACGAAGCCAAGATCGAGAGCGAGGTGTGATGGCCGTCGTGCATCCCATAGGCAAGGCGCGTAAGAGTAAATGCCCGCTCTGCGGCAAACCGTCGGCGGCGGAGACTCGGCCGTTCTGCTCCGCCCGCTGCAAGACCCTCGACCTCGGCCGCTGGCTCGATGGCGCCTACCGGGTGCCGACCGACGAGGAGCCGGAGGAGGGCGATCCGGCGGCGCTGCAGCAAGCACGGGAAGACGGGGACGAGGAGACGTAAGAGCGTCCGCCGGACACCGGCCGGGGTAAACACGTGCTGTTTCGGTCGGGAGAAAGAGTTACTGTTGAGGCCATGAACCGGCGACGTTTGAAAGACCCCGTGGCGCGCGTTGATGCCGCCGTCCCCGCCGTCCCCGCCGACGCATCGCCCAAGCGGGCGGCACGGCTGAAAGGACCGGCGCGAACCCAGGCCATCGTCGAGGCGGCGGCGGCGCTGTTCGCCGAAGCCGGGTTTTCCGCCTCGACCCGCGAGCTGGCCAAGCGTCTTGGGGTGACCCAGGCGCTGCTCTACCGGTTTTTCCCGTCCAAGCAGGCGCTGATCGACGCGGTTTTCGAGCATGTGTTCCAGGCCCGGTTGGCGCGGCGCTGGGATGGTCTGCTGGACGATCGGACACAGCCGCTGCCGGCCCGGCTGAAGGCGTTCTATCTGGCCTACGTCAATTGGACCGACCCCACCGGCATGCGGCTGTTCGTGCGCGCCGGCCTGGACGGCATGGCGCTGACGGGTGTGCGCGGGGCGACCCTGACCGATCAGATCTTCGCGCCGATCATCGCCGAGCTGCGGCGGCAGGCCGCGCTTCCCACCCTGGATGAGGCGCCGCTGATGCGGGGGGAGCGCGAGCTGTGCATGGCACTGCACGGCGCCGTGGTGTTCCTGGCGATCCGGCGGCATGTGTACGGCCTGCCGACACCGGACGATGTGTCCGCCGTCGTCGGGCTACTGGTCGACACCTTCGTCGCCGGCGCCCCCGTCAGCCTGAGCGCGCTGCACAAGGACGGGCCGGCCAGCCTGCGGCTGACCCAGCTCCGCCCCCGGCCGCGTTCGGCCAAAACCCCCCGTGAATGAAATCTGACGCGTGGCACCCGCTACAACACTACAGCACTCGAATTGGCGCCATTATGAAAGCCCGTTCCGTGCCAGATGCACCTTGGTATTAGTCGGTTTGAAATCATCGACAAGCAGCCTCAGCGCGAGTGATTTGGTTTTCTCGATATAGAGCGCTTGCGACCAGCCGCAGTCGATTGTCAGCTGCTCCCAGTTCCTTACAGAGAGCAAAGTCCAGAGGAAATCAGTCGCATGTTCGACGGAATGCTCGGCGGCTAGCCGCCCATCTCGATGGAGCGCACGGACCGCCGCATGGCAACCGTCGCGTACAGCGCGCATCCGATCGTCCCAGGCTATTCTTGCATCGCTTTCCTTGTCTCCCATGATCATCAGTGCTTTGCCGACGCCATAAATCTCAGGGATGTAGTTGCCCCAGGCGTCAATGAAGGCGCCGATGCGCTCAACGCCTGTCTTGGCCGACCTGCTGGCTGCGAGCCGCGCATCGACATCCTTCACATCATCAATGTAGCGCGTCGTGGCGACCAGCAGGTCGGACCGTTTTGGGAAATGAAGATAAAGAGCCTGACGGCTCACGCCGGCCGCTTTCGCGATGTCCGACATTCGAACCTCACGCCCATCTGCGGCTTCAAGCAGTTTCCACGCAGCCCTCAGAATTTTCTCGCGGGTTTCTGGATTTCCACTTGACACAGTGTAAAGTCCCTTTTATTTGACAACATGCAAGTTTACACCGTGTCAAGTAGCCGTCAAGCCTGGTTGGCCTCCGGCTTCTTGCGAGAAGCACACAGGAGATCCCCGATGCAAAATGCCCCTATCCTCGTCATTGGCTCCACCGGTAAGACCGGGAGCCGGATCGCAAAACGCCTATCGGAAGCCGGCCACGTGGTTCGCCACGGCGCCCGCAAATCCGAAATTCCATTCGATTGGGAACGTCCAGAGACCTGGCCTCCAGTTCTGGCGGGCGTATCCTCGGCTTATGTTTCCTACTTCCCGGACCTTGCCTTCCCCGGCGCCGCGGAGAAAATCGACGCGCTGACCAAGGCCGCTCACGGAGCAGGCGTAAAGAAGTTGGTGCTGCTCTCCGGACGGGGGGAATCCCATGCCCAGTACTGCGAGGACATCGTTCGGAATTCCGGCTTGGACTTCACGCTAATCCGAGCCTCCTGGTTCGCGCAGAATTTCAGCGAGGGCTATCTCCGGGATCCGGCGCTGGCCGGCATGATCGCGCTGTCCGCGGGCGACGTGCTGGAGCCGATCATCGATGTCGATGACATCGCCGATGTCGCGGTCGCCGCGCTCACGGACGACCGTCACACGGGCCAGCTCTATGAGGTGACGGGGCCTCGTCTGCTTGGTTTCGCCAATGCCGCCGCCGCGTTGTCGACGGCCATGGGACGTGAGGTGCGCTACGTCCCCATCACGCTGGAGGAGTTTCATGCCTCCATGACCGAGATCGGCGGCCCGATGATAGCCGATGTTCTTACCGGTATCTGTCGCGAGACGCTCGACGGCAGGAACCAGTCCTTGGGCGACGGGGTCCAGCGAGCGCTCCGCCGAGAACCGAAAGACTTTGGGGATTTCTGCCGGGATGCGGCGGCCACAGGGGCTTGGCGGCAGGCGGCTTAACTCGCGGCTCGGCCGGCCGGATGGCAATCACTAACATCCGGCCGGTTTCCGTTACGGGTCGATTTTCGACCCACGACACTGTCGAGATAGTCAGCGCCGGTTGGCGAGACGGTCCATGCGATCGCGCTCTAACGCCCGGCGTCCATCAGCCGTTTGACGTAGGTGAAGGTGTAGTCCCGCTCCACCCGGCTCATATGGCAGGTGAAACAGCCTTTGTATTTGGCGTCCGGCTTCAGCGATCCGTCCGGGGTGAACCAGGCATAGTCCCAATCGCCGTTGCGCAACTCGGCCGGGATGCTCTCGCCCCAGCCGGCGCGTTTCTCCATGACGAAGATGTTGGTGACCGGCCCGGTGGCGACCAGACGCCCATCGGCGCCGAACACCGGGTTGCCGCCGGCGTCGAGCTTGGCGTTGCGGTCGGCCATCACCAGCACCGTGCCGTCCGGCAGCGGCGCGTCGGACTTGGCCGCCGCGTCGGCCTCGCGGTTCACATAGAACGACCGCACCCGCTTGCGGTCCAGCCGGTCGACTTGGTTGTACAGTGTGTACCCGGTCTCGAAGTTGGCCGGATAGGTGACACGCTCGGGTCCGGCGGAGACATCGCCGGCGAGAAGCAGGCCGGCGATCGCGGCGGCGCCGAGGCCGCCCAAGGTCGTGGTTTTCATGGCCCCCTCCTTACGGTTTGACCGTGATGGTCATGGTCATCGACAGGTGATGCACGCATTCGACCTCGAATTGGCCCGGCGTGCGCAGCACCAGGGTTTTCTCGGCACCGGCCTCCTGCTTGCCGAGGTCGAGCGCGTGGCCGAGGGTCGGCACGAACACGTTGTGCGTCTCCCCGTCGTCGTTCACGAAACGCACGGTGTCGCCCAACGTCGCGGTGATCGCGGCGGGGCTGTAGGCGGCGTCCTTCATGGTGACGACATACTCGGCCGCCAAGGCCTGCGACGAGAGCCCGGCGAGCGTGCCTGCCGTCAGCGCGAGCGCGGGCAGCACGAGGGTGAGTAGCGAGGTTGTTCGGCGAAACACGTGACGATCCTCCCAGGTCCAGCGTGAACGTCTGGGCGCAGGATCGGTGGTCGGATGTAAGTTGTCAATTGATTACTTAATATTGAACACCTGACGCGCCGCCGTGCCCTACCGCTCGGTGAGTGCCAGCTTGGCGGCGAACCCGGCGAAGGCGGCGGCGAAGCCGCGCCGCGTCCAGCGTGTGACGCGCGCCGACGACAGGACGTGGGTGCGCACGGCGTTGGCGGCGACGCCGTACCCGGCGAAGATCAGCAACGTCAAGGCCATGAACACGGCGCTCAACAGGCCCATGCGGGCGAGCGCGTCGGGGGCGGCGGCCGGGACGAACTGCGGCAGGAAGGCGAGAAAGAAGACCGACAGTTTCGGGTTCAGGATGTTGATCAGCGCGCCTCGAAGCGCGATCGCGCCAAACTGCCGAACCCTTCGCCCTTTCGCGTTCGTGCTGTCGGCCGCGACGCCGGGTTTGTCCAAGGCGAGCGATCCGGTGTCCCGCCACAGGCCCCAGGCGAGGTACAACAGGTAGACGACGCCGAGGAGTTTGACCGCCTGGAACGCGACGGCGCTGGCATGCAGCAGCGCGGCGAGGCCCAGGAGGCTGGCCAGGATGTGCGGGATGATGCCGAGGGTGCAGCCGAAGGCCGCGGCCAAGCTCGCCCGGGTTCCAAGGAACACCCCATGGGTCAGGGTGTAGATCACCCCGGTCCCCGGTATCAGAACGACCACCAGGGCCGTCACCAGGAATTCCAGGCTCAGGGTATCGGCGATATCCACCATGGGGTCGTTCCCTTCCGCGCGTCATCGGAACCGCGTTGCCCGGACCCGTTTGCGATCGGCATCAAACCACGGCAACGGCGCCCCTGCTCACCCCGCATCCCGGGTCCAGAACTGATACATCCCGAGAAACAGCGCCGGGTGCTCGATTTCGACCACCTCCCAGGCGTAGAGGTCGAGGCCGGCCGGATCGTTCGGGCGTTGCTGGCGGTAGGGCACGATCATGCTCGCCTCCGGCAACTCGAAGCCGAGAAACCGCAGGCTCAAGCTGCCCAGCGCGTCGTTGATCCACAGCGGGTCGACCGCCGTCTCCTGAGCGTGCAGCAGGGCGTCGCGCACCCCGCTGGCGGTGTAGAAATCGGCGGTGCGCAGCAGCGCGCGAGCCGGATGCTTCTCGGGCAGGGTGTGGACGATGCGCCGGGCGGCGCGGATGCGCTCCAGGATCGGCGCGCCGAGGGGAATGCCGGCGCGCACCTCGTCGAACGCCGCCCGCGCCCGGCGGCTGTACAGCGCCAGCCGCATGAACCCGCCCGGCGCCAGCAGCCGGCGCAGCACCCGCCAGCCGTCCAACGGCCGCGCCAGATGATGCAGCACGCCGGAGCACTCGATCAGATCGAACCGCTCCGCATGGTCGCCCAGCGCCAGGATATCGGCGTGGGCGAAGCTGAGGTTGGGGACGTTGAGATCGGCGGCCATGCGCTTGGCGTAGGCCAGCGAGGCGGTGGACAGATCGACCGCCAGCACGCGCGCGTCGGCGTATCGCAGGGCGGTCTGGATCGCGTGCCGTCCGGTGCCGCAGCCGGCGACCAGGATGCGCGGCGGGCCGTCGGGAATGTCGGGCTCACGCAGCGCCGGCAGCGCCCGTTCAAGCCGTTGCGCCAGAGTGCGGGGCGGCCGGCGGTCGAGGGTGCGCCAACGGGGATAGGGATGCTCCTCGTACTGGTCGCGCACGGCGGCCGAGGTCGCGTCCCCGATCGGGGTGAGGCGGGGAATGGTCTCGGCCAACCGCATCTCGGCACGCGGTTCCAGGAGCGAGCGCCGCAGCAGCAACGCCCACGGATCGTCGGCGTCGTAGGCCAGCATCGACGCCTCGCGGCGCAGCGCCTCGGCCTGCGGGTCGGTCTCCAGCGGCCGGTACAGGGCGCGAACCAGGGTGCGCTCGGACCCTGGATCCGGCTCATCGCCCCGCCGCTCCAGCAGGGCGAGGTCGGCGGTCTCGTCGGCGTTCTCGAACCACACCCATTCGGTCAGCCGCGCCTGCACCGCCAGCGCCGCCAGCCATGGCGCTGACGCATCCAGCGCCTCTCCCTGGGCGGCGCGGTCGAGCAGGAGCCGGCGCGTGCGGGTCATCGCCGCCTCCATCGCCGGGTCGACGATCACCGACCAGCACAAGGCGCCGATGACCAGCTCGTCGGGCAGGAATTGGCTCAACGGCTTGAACCCGGCGCCGGCCGGGCGGCCGGGAAAGCCGTGCCGCGCGGCGTCCAGCACCTTGCCGATCGCCGGATGCGCCCGCCACGCCCGGAGCGTCGGTCCGGCGAGGTTCTGGCGGTCGACGTCGCGGCGGGCGTGCAGGGCAGTCAACGCTGCCCGGGCGCCGGCATGCGGCTTGTCGAACGGGCACCGCCGAAGGGCGTGCACCAAATCGTCGCGCAGATCCATGTCCTCGGGCGCCAGACGCCAGGCATCGACTCGGTGCTCCAACCCGTCGCGCGGTTTGCCCAGCGCCTCCAGGGTCGCCGCCAGGTTGACGTGGGCGGCGATGTAGTCGGGCTTCAGCTTGACCGCGCGCTTGAAGCAGGGGGCGGCGTCCCGCACGTGGCCGGCCATCTTCAGCGCGATGCCCAGATTGTTGTGCACGTCCGGCAGCCGGGGCCGGCGGCGGATCACCTCGCGGTAGATGTCCGCCGCGTCCATGTAGCGCCCGGCACGGAACAGCCGGCCGGCGCGCTGCAAGGCGGCCAGGGCGGCGCCGAGATCGGGAGGGGCGTCGGTCATGCGGGCATCACCGGGGGTGCAGATCGAAGGCGACGCTAATGCGCTCGCCGGTGCCGGTGAACGGGATGGTGCGATGCCAGACATAGGACGGGAACAGCGCCGCCATGCCGGCGGCGGGAAACAGGGTCCGCAAGGTCGCCCCGCCGCGGTGCGGAATGCCGTAACCCGGCCGGTTGAACTCGATCCAGCCCTGCTGCTCCGGGTCGTCGGCGCGAACGCCGCCGGGCATCGCCACGTAATACACTCCCGACAGCCAGCCGAGGTTGTGGATGTGGCCGGTCTGGTGGTCGTCGGCGCCCAGGATGTTGGCCCACACATCGAGCGCCCACCGCGCGGGCGTCGCCGCGACATGCGGGTGCTCGGCATCGGCCGGCAGCGCACGGACATAGGCGCGCAGGGCGCTGTCCAACGCGCGGCCGAACCCACGGATCGCCGGGTCGTCCATCGCCAACAGATCGGTGACGACGGCCCCGCCCCGGATCGCCCGCTTGCTCGGGTCCCAGTCGTCACGGCGGTTGGGATGCCGGCGGATCGCCGCGGCGAAGGCGTGGTTGAAGGCGGCGATGTCGGGATAACCGTCCGGCTGCGGCAGCTCGACCGCCCGGGTGAGACCCCCCCAGCCCACCAGCCGGTCGGCCTCGTCAGCCCGGCCGAGGTCGTACAGCGCGGCGGTTTCCAACGCCAGGGCGCGGATATGGTTGGGGTCGCGCGCGCGCGTATGGGCACAGGCATTCAGCGCGGCCTCGGCATCGCCGAGTTTGAGCTGGGCGGTAGCCAGGTTCATCGCCGGCGGGATTTCGTCGGGCGCCAGCGTCAAGGCTCGGCGGTAGAACGGCACGGCGGCGGCCGGATCGTCCCGTCGCGCTTGATGCAGGTTGCCGCCATCGTACCACGGCGCCCACTGGCCGGGCGCCAGGGTCAGGGTCCGGCGGTAGGCCCGCTCGGCGGTGTTGGGATCGGCGGTCTCGTCCTCCGCCTTGAGCCGGGCGTCGAGTTCATGGGCCGCCGGGTAGTCGGCAGCCTCGGCGAGGGCGGTGTCCACATGCCGCCGCGCCGTCGCCCGGTCGCCGTCGCGCAGCGCCTGGCGCGCCAACAGCACGTTGGCCGCCGGGTTGGCCGGGTGCAGATCCAAGATGCGCGCGCAGATATCCGTGCCGTCGACGGCACGGCCGGCGTTGAAGTGCTGGATGGCAAGGCGAAGCGCGTCGGCGATCTGCATGGCGGCGGCACTTTAGCGTGTAATCGGCGGGTACGGAATCCGGCCGATCCTCCCGGCCGTCCGGCCATTTCGGGTGCTGGACAGGGCGCGCGACGGAAGCTATACAGCCTGCCGTGCCAACGGCACCGCCCAGGTAGCTCAGCTGGTAGAGCAGTGGACTGAAAATCCGCGTGTCGGTGGTTCGAATCCGCCCCTGGGCACCATTTCTCCTAAGGTCGAAACGTTGCCCGGGATTTTGTTCGACCCGGCTTTGCCTTGGGGCTCCACTCTTTTCAAAGCCGTGGATACGGGGTGACAGCCGGCGGTCGGTAAGGCTAGGCGCGGACGCGTCACATCTCCCCGTCTTCCGGGCCTCGGCGGCGCCCACCGAAGATCGACTTGAAAAAGTTGGCGATCGGGTTCGCCGGTGCCTCGTCCTCGGTCTCGTCAAACAGTGAGTGTTGCATGTCGATGACGGCGATCGTTCGGTCGATCTGATGGCGTCGAAGCTCGGCGACATCGGCGTCCACCCCATGGCCCTGCAGGACCCGGAAGCCGAGACGCAGCGCGGTCTCGACGCTGACCACGTTCTCGCAGTGGGTCAGCACGCATCGCTCCCGGCCGAACCGTTCGAGCTGCTTGAGCACGGGGATCTCCGCGTCGCTGTCCAGTTTGGCGAGGTCATCGGACCAGCGCACCTTGATGAACCGGACCTGCTCGGGCATGTCGGGGATACGTTCCAGTTGCATCAACGGAACGTCATCGACGGCGGCGAGACCATGATTGTAACGCAGGATGTCGAGCGCGGCGCGAAAGTCATCGGGCGACTCCAACACCTCGAGGAACGGTATTTCGAAAATCAGATTGCCCTGCCAGCCGAAGCTGGTTCGATGGGAAAATTCCCGAAACGCCGGACCGAGGATGCTGGACAGGTGCAGGTTGATGGAAATTCGTCGGCGGCTCATGTCCAGGTCGCGCGTGAGATGTTTCATCATCCGCTCGTCGAGGATCGCGGTGATCCGGCTGAACAGCCAAGCGTTGGAGCGTATGGGCACGCCATAGACTTCCTCCAACTCGTTGATCGCCGATGAGAGTTCAAAGGCGACAATCTCCGGCCGCTCCCCGTCGGTGAAATCATAGACCGGCTGTTCGCGGATAAGACTGGAGATATCGGCCGCGTGCAGGTTCTCGTCGATCGCCAGATAGCGGTCGAGATTTTCATCCTCCTCGCTCATTTCGGTGTACGCGCGCGCCGGGTCGGCCTGCAGCTCGGCCATCAGCAGGCGCGCGTGGTCGCGGAACTCGTCGGGGTGGTGCTGAAGCTCGAAGGTCCGCACCTCGATGGGCAGCTTGCCATGGTCCGCCAACAGCTTGGAGATACGGCCCAGGGACTGGACGAGCCGGCTGGCGTCTCCAGGGTCCAGAACATGGCAAATCTGGTAGTTCGACAGCTCGAACTCCAAAACCTCAAGATCCTTGACGGCGTTTTCCAAGCGTTTGCGCAGCACGCCGAAGAATGTCGGGTCCTCGATGTGCGGAATGCGCGACAAGTCGGAGAGAACCGCGACCTTAAACATGGGCGCGCGTTCGACCTTCGTGGCGAAGGCCAGGAGTTCCCGTTCGTGCGTCGTCATTGCCGCGCCCCGGCCCCGGATGTGGTCGCCCCGGATGTGGCCGCTCCGGGCGTGGCGAGGTCGTCCTTGGCGGCGCTCAGCACCAGCGATACCCGGCGATTGCGGGCGCGGCCCGCGGCCGAATCGTTGCTGGCTTGCGGGCGTGTGTCGGCGTAACCGACGGCCCTTAACCTCTCGGGGGCGATACCTTCATCGATCAGGGTGCGCACCACGGTAGCCGCGCGCGAGGCCGACAGCTCCCAGTTCGATGGAAACACGCCGGACCGGATCGGCACATTGTCCGTGTGGCCCTCGACCGTCACCGGCACGTCGAGATAGCTCATAACCGGCGTCAGCATGCGAAGCACGGCATGGCCTTGGTCGCCGAGGTCGGTGCGCGCGGATTGGAACAGGATCTGGTCGCGCATATGGATGACGACCACATCGTCCCGCTTTTCGATCTCAATGTCGGCGGCCAACTCGGTCGTGGAGAGATAATCAACCAGCAACGCTTCGACCCGGTCGGTCCATTTGGTCACCACCAAGGCATCGATCGGCTCACCGGGTGCCGTCGACTCGAACTCAAGCGTGTCGGAGGATCCGAAATCCGGCTTCTGGAACGCCAGTAGCGACTCCAACAACGGTGCTACGTCGGGGGCCTTTGTTTCCTCGACCTCAAGCTTTTCCGTGAGCGCGCCGCCGGGATCCTCGAAAGTGGACATCGAAATCAGGATCACGAACAGCGTCAGCAGCAGGGTCACGAGATCGGTGTAGGTGACCATCCATTCCTGTTCGTCGCCGTGGGTGGCGTCAGGGGTGGCTAGATTCTTACTGGAGCGGCGCATGCCGGCGGCGATCGATTTGCGCTCGTCGCCACCGGCGGCGTTGCGGACGAAGGCACCGATGTTCATGGCGTCTTCATTCCTGAATCTCGTCGCGATAGGTCGTCACGAGGTTTTGCATCTGATCCGCGATGGTTGCCGGACCGCGTCCCATACGCATGAGGATAACGCCCTCCAGCAGGACGTTCATCATGGCGACGCGCTGGGCCGTCCGCTGTTCGAGTTTGATGGCGATCGGCTTGAACACCATGTTGGCCAACATCAGCCCGTAAACCGTGGTGATGAGCGCGATCGACATGTTTTGGCCGATCATGGCCAAATCCCCGGACCCCAGACTGCCGAGCATGCCGATCAGACCGACCAGGGTGCCGAGCATCCCGAAAGCCGGTGCGAACGAGGCCAGCATTCGGAACATCCGGGCTTCCGAGTTCTCGCGCTCGATCATCTTTTGGATACGCCAGTTCATCACATGCATGATGTCGTCGACCGGCGTGCCATCCAGCGCGAATTGCAGGCCAAGCTTCAGAAATGGATTGCGAACCGTCTTCACCGCGTCCTGGGTCGCTTTGATATCCTTGCTGGCGTAGATGCGCGCGACATCGACCAGCCGCCGGATATCGACGTGGATCGACCGCTCATCACGAAAGATGGCGATGAAGGCGCCAAAGAAGGCGTACAGCTGGGCGGAGCGGAAGGAGATGAAGGTGGCCGCGAAGGTGCCGCCGAGAACGATCACCAATCCCGTCGGGTTCCAAAAGTAAGTGGCGTCTTCGACCGTGTGACCAAAAATGAAATAGGCGAGGGCGGCTATCCCGATCAATCCCATGAATGTCGAGACCATCGCGCGACGAAACATTAGCCTGGTCCCACCGTTGCCATTGTGCAATCCGCTCGTCCTAAGGTGCTTGCCGGCAAACCCGTACGGCAAAGCACACCTCTAATGTTGAGGTTAAATGTCCGTCTCGTAAGCGACATTGATGCACGTCAATGGCCGTCGAGGGTCTTCGGGCATGGCCAGAGGCGCCGTTTCGCGCGTTCTTGCGACGGCGGTTTGAATCCGCCGAGTATGCCGCCCGACCAGAGCAGCCCGCTAATCGGGGCGCAGCTCGCCGAGGCCGGTTTCCGACGGATCGATGAACTCGACGCTCGGGTGTCCGGTCCGCCCGTAACCCCACCAGACCTTCAGGCCGAACAGGGTCTTCAGCCGATCCGAGGCCGTGGCCAGAATCGCGCGATCCATGGCGACGGTGAAGTTGACCTGCGGGCGGTATTGCGGCCCGCAGAACGTCAGCAGCATGCCGATCCGGGGCGCGTTGGTCCGGTTCGAGCCGGTGCCGTGCCAGATCCGCCCGTCGGTGATGATGGCGGTTCCCGCCGGTCCCTCCGCCGCGATGGTCTCGACGTCCCGGTCCCGTTGTGGGTCGGGATGCCGGCCGGCGTGGTGGCTGCCCGGCACCAGGCGGGTGCCGCCATTGGCGTCGGTGAAGTCGTTCATCATGAAGATCACGTTGGAGCAGGCGGCCGGCGCCACCATGGCGGGCGGATCGTCGAGCGCGGTGTCCAGGTTGAACCGCGTGCGGGTCATCGAGCCGACGGGCAGGGCGCGGTACCCGCGCCGGGTCGGCTCCGGCGCCCACCATTGGTCGGTGTGCAGGCTCATCGCGAGACCGCCGGATTTGGCGATGTTCGCCGAGTAGGAGGAGAGTTGGTACTCCTCGCCGAGCACGTGGCCGACCGCCTCATGCAGAGGGCCGAGCTCCAGCACGTCGCGGAAAACCTGCCCCTTGTTCGGCAGAAGCCAGACGCGCTGGTTCACGCCGCCGTTCGCGGCGGTGAAGGCCTCGGGCCGGATCTTGCCGGCCTCGTCGCGGAAATGGCCCCATTGCTGGGTGGGACCGCCATCCTCGAAGGCGTGGCCGTGTTGCAACTCGGCCGCGGCCTGCTCCAAGAGGCGCGTCCGTGCCCGGCCCAGGAGCGGCGCCTCAAGCGCCTCTTCGAGCAGCCCATACCCCCATCGGTCGATATCGGCGCGCACCCGGTCCAGATCGCGGGTCGGTGTCGGCAAATCGGCGGCGGTTGCCATCCCCATGGCGCATCCTCCTCAATGATCCCGGGCCTTGTCGGTTCTTTGACGCCAGACGTACGGCGCGTCCATGCGTGAGCGGCGGTAGTATCCGGATGGTACCGGCCGGAGCGCAAGCGCGAAGGGCCGCCTGACCTCCTGGTTTATGTTGGCCGGGCGATGATCCAGCCCTCGGCGTTACGGCCTTCCCAGACGCACAGGAACCGTTCGAACTGATTGAGCTCGCAAATGTCGGGAATGGTCTCGGGGGCGCGGGATACCTGGGTGACGCGCTCGATCCGGTGGCTCGGTTCCAAGGCTTCGACGACGGCGATCTCGGTGCGCTCCCCCTTCACCACGTGGGTCTCAACCACGACCGTCGCGCCGATCAGGTCGGTTGCCAGCAGCTCGGGGAGCAGTTCGACCTCAGCACCTTCGATATCGATCAGCACCAAGGTTCTCGCCGGATCGAGATCGCCGCACAGCGATCGGTCGAACGCTCCGTGAAGCTCGATCCGATCGGACACAGCGTTAAGATCGGCGAGGGTCCGCGCGCTCTCCAGAGCGGCAAGGTCCGTGTCGAAGCCGATCACGTTGATGTGCGGTGCGGCCCTTGCGACGCCAACGGCGTAATAACCCTCGGCGGCGCCGATATCGATGAAGGTGGTGTAGGGGGACAGCTTGGTGAAGACCGGCGCCAATTCCGCTTCGTAGGTTCCGAGAAGCTTCGGCGCGTACACCGAGCCCGACGCTTGCGCGATGTAGCGCATGCCGGCGAACGGCCCCGCCCTGACCGTGAGCTGGGTCAGCTTGGCCACGCCCTTGTTGAGGACTTCGAGCCGAAAACCAAGGGCCACACGTGAAATTTCAAAGAGAGTCAGTCGGTCGACGTCTTCCAGCGAGGCGCGGATCATGCTCAGCGCCTGGTCGAGCAGGGCTTGTGTGAACCGTTTCTCAGGCGGTGGCATCGGGGGAGGCTGTCAGGGCCCCGGCGCCGAAGGCGAACCCTCGGCCTGGGGCGGCGGCGAACAGCGAGCGGGTGTAGTCGTCCTGCGGATCGGCGAACACCGAGTGTGCCGGACCGTACTCCACCACCTTGCCCCGGTGCATGACCGCGACCGTGTCGCAGACTTGGGCGGCCACGCGCAAATCGTGGGTGATGAACAGCATGGCGAGATCGAGCCGCCGGCGAATGTCGTCCAACAAGTCCAGAACCTGAGCCTGCACCGACACGTCGAGGGCCGACACCGCCTCGTCGGCGATCAGCAGATCCGGGCCCATGGCGAGCGCGCGGGCGATGCAGATGCGCTGACGCTGGCCGCCGGAGAATTGATGCGGGTAGCGGTCGAGCGACTCCGGATCGAGCCGCACCAACGCCATCAGCTGGCGCGCGCGTTCGGTGGCGTCGGCGCGGGAGGTGCCGTAGTTGGTCGGCCCCTCGATGATGGATTCGCCGACCGGGCGGCGCGGGTTCAACGAGCGGTAGGGGTCCTGGAAAATGATCTGCACCCGGCGACGAAGCTTGCGAAGCTGGCGGCTGGGCGCGCGGGCGATGTCGTCGCCGTCGAGCAGCACCGCCCCCGAGGTCGGATCGATCAGCCGGGCGATGCAGCGGGCGACCGTCGACTTGCCGGAGCCGGACTCGCCGACGATGCCCAGGGTCTCGCCCTTGCGAACCTCGATATTGACGTCGTCGGCGGCGCGCACTCCGGCGGCGCGGCGCAGGAACGTGCCGCCGGTATAGGTTTTCGACAAACCGAGGGTTTTCAACACCACCGCCGCCTTCGGGTCGCGCGGCCGGTCGATCGGCGTGAAGCTGGGCACCGCGCCGATCAGCATGCGGGTGTAGGCGTGTTGCGGGTTTCGCAGCACGGTCTTGGCGTCGCCCTGCTCGACGATCTTGCCCCACTGCATGACCGCGACACGATCGGCGATCTCGGCGACCACGCCGAAATCATGGGTGATGAACAACACACCGGTGTCGTGGGTCTGCTGGATTTCCTTGATCAGCTTGAGAATTTGCGCCTGGGTGGTGACATCCAGCGCCGTGGTCGGCTCGTCGGCGATCAACAGCGACGGTTCCAGCACCAGCGCCATGGCGATCATGATGCGCTTCCGCTGGCCGCCGGACAGCTGATGCGGGTAGGACGCCGCCATGCGTGGCGGGTCGGGCAGATGGACGAGTTCAAGAATGTCGAGGATACGCTGTCGCCGTTCGGTCATGCCGAGGTCGGTGTGGGTGATCAGCACCTCCTCGATCTGGTCGCTGCAGGTCATGGTCGGGTTCAGTGCCGTCATCGGCTCCTGAAAGATCATCGACATGCGGGCGCCACGCAGTTCGCGCAGCCGGTCGTCGCTGACCGTGAGCAGATCCTCGCCATGCAGGCGGATGGTGCCCGCGACCGGGGTGAGCTGACCCTTGGGCAACAGGCCCATGACGCTGTGCGCCGTCACCGACTTACCGGAACCGGACTCCCCGACCAGACAGACGATCTCGTGCGGCGCCACGGTGATGCTGACCTCGTCGACCGCGTAACGCCGGTCGGTCCCCTTGGGCAGCTCGACCGAGAGATTGGTAATCTCAAGAACGGGCGCGGCGGTTTGCGTGTCGCTCATGCCGATCAATCCAATGCGTTTCGGGCGGCTCAGATGCGTTCGCGCATGCGTGGATCGAGCGTATCCCGCAGCCCGTCACCCAGCATGTTCACCGCCAGCACCGTGATGGCGAGGAAGATGCCCGGATAGAGGATGTTATGCGGGAAGAGGCGGAACAGCACGCGGCCCTCGGCCATGATGTTGCCCCAGGTCGGTATTTCCGGCGGAATGCCGACACCCAGGAAACTCAGGATCGCCTCGACCAGGATCGCCGAGGCGCAGATGTAGGTGCCTTGCACGATCAGCGGCGCGATGGTGTTGGGCAGGACGTGGCGGATCAGGATCAACGGCAAGGAGGTGCCGACGGAGATCGCCGCCTCGACATAGGGTTCCTCGCGGATCGACAGCACGATCGCCCGCACCAATCGTACCACACGCGGAATCTCGGGAATGGTAATGGCCAGGATGACGGTGCCCAGACCGGCGCTGGACAGCGAGACCAGGGCGATCGCCAGCAGAATGCCCGGGATCGCCATCAGCCCGTCCATCACCCGCATGACGATGGCGTCGAGCCAGCGGATGTAGCCGGATACCAGACCGATCGTTAAGCCGATGGCGATCGACAGCACGGCGACGATCAGACCGACGGCGAGCGAGACCTGGGCGCCATAGATCACCCGGCTGTAGGTATCCCGGCCGAGCGTATCGGTCCCCAAACGGTAGGACCACTGCGCTTCGCTGCCATCGGCGAAGGTCTTCAGATGCTCGAAGCCTGGGTGCTTGTTGCGCCAGGCCGGGTTGATCTCGCTCGGGTCCATGGTACCGAGAACCGGTGCCAGCAGGGACATCATCACCATCAACGCCAGGATCGAGGCGCCGATCAGGACGCTTGGGTTGCGCAGCAATTGCTGCCAGAGGGTCGCCTTACGCGCGGAGGCATCGGCCGAGGCGGCGGAGTCGACCAGATTGTGCGTGCTTTCGGTCAATAGCGGATCCTCGGGTCGAGCAGGCTGTAGCTCAGATCGATCAGCAGGTTGATCAAGACATAGACGAAGGAGAACACGATGATGACCGCCTGGATCGTCGGGTAGTCGCGGCCAAGCACGGCATCGACCGTCAGACGGCCAAGCCCGGGGATGTTGAAGACGCTTTCGGTCACCACCACGCCGCCGATCAACAGCGCGATACCGATGCCGATGACGGTGACGATCGGCACGGCGGCGTTGCGCAGCGCGTGCTTCATCAACACCTTGGTGGGCTTCAAACCCTTGGCATAGGCGGTGCGGATGTAATCCTCGTTCAGTATCTCAAGCACGCTGGCCCGGGTGATGCGCGCGATCAGCGCGATGTAGATCACGCTGAGCGTGATGCTCGGCAACACGAGATGATGGATGAACGGCCAGAAACCATCGGCGAGCGGTTTGTAGCCTTGGACCGGGAACAGCTTGATCTCCAGCGCGAACAGATAGACCAAGATGTACCCGAGAACGAAGACCGGAATCGAGAACCCGGCGACCGAGAACGCCATCACCCCGCGGTCGATCCAGGTGCCATGAAGATAGGCGGCGATGATGCCAAGCGGGATCGCCACGATGATGGTGATGATGAGTGTGGTGGTGGCCAGCGCCACGGTCGGTCCGACCCGCAGCAGGATCAGTTCGGTCACGTCCTTCTTGAAGAAATAGGACTGACCGAAATCGCCCTGCAACAGGTTGGAGAACCAGATTCCGAGTT
The DNA here is from genome assembly GCA_013203465.1 of Alphaproteobacteria bacterium. Taxonomy (GTDB): domain Bacteria; phylum Pseudomonadota; class Alphaproteobacteria; order Thalassobaculales; family Thalassobaculaceae; genus JABMNR01. The sequence goes on along the minus strand of JABMNR010000083.1, from coordinate 22,321 downwards.
GCACCGGGATCGGCTCGTTCAGGCCGAGGGCCTCGCGGATCTCGGCGATCTGTTGCGGCGTGCCGTTGTCACCGGCCAGCACGGCGGCCGGATCGCCGGGCGTCAGCCGCAGCATCAGAAAGACGAAGATCGCCACCATCCCCAAGACCGGGATGGTGGCGATCAGTCGATTTACGATGAAACCGAACATGTTTTGGACGTCTGGCGGGGCGCCAAACCCTTCCTACTTTTTGCTCAGGTTCCAGAAGATCGGCATCGGGCCGCCGATCACGTCGGACACCCTGTCGCTGCGCCACGCCGACGGGCCGTACCACTGGCCGGCATTGGCGTGGGTGGCGATCTCCAACGCCCGCACCTGGATATCCACGGCGATGAGCTTCTGCTCGTCCGGGTTGGTCTCGCGGGCGAAACGGTCGCGCAGCTTCTCCATCTCGGCATCGCAGGGCCAGCCGAACCAGGCATCGCCGCAATTCGCCCGGAACCCCGCCGCCATGATCGGGTTCAGGATGTCGGCGGCGGTCCAGGACGTCATGAAGACGTTCCAGCCGCCGTCGGCCGGCTTTTCCTTCTTGGAGCGGCGTGACACCAGGGTCTGCCAATCCATCGCCTGCAGGTCGACGTTGAAGCCGGCGCGCTTCAGCTTGTCGGCCGCGACCGGGCCGAGGTTGTTCAGCACGTCGACGTCGGTCGACTGCATCACCACCACCGGCGTGCCGTCGTAGCCGGCCTCGGCCAGCAGTTTCTTGGCCAGCGGGATGTCCGACTTCATGATGATCTCGGCGCCCTTGTCGGTGGCGAGCGAGGTGCCGCACACGAACATGGCCGGGCATTCCTTGTAGTAATCCGGATTGCCGATGACCGCCTGCAGAAAGCCGATCTGATCGATCGCCGCCAGGGCCGCGCGACGGATCTTCACGTTGTCGAACGGCGGATGCAGATGGTTGAGCCGGAACATGAACTGGTTGCCCAGCGGGTTCAGGATCTTGGCCGTCACCCCCTCGGCCCCTTCCATCAGCGGCAGCAGATCGGTCGGCGGCGACTCGAGATAGTCGACTTCACCCTCGATCAGCGCGTTGACGGCGGTCTGGTGATCCTTGATCGAGATCCACTCGACCCGGTCAACGTTGACGACCTTGCCGCCCGAACCCCAGCTCGCCGGCTCCTTGCGCGGGACATAGGCCGTGTTCTTCGCGAACACCGCGACGTCGCCCGGCCTCCACTCGTCGGCCTTGAAGATGAACGGACCGGAGCCGGTGTAGTCGGTGATCTGCTCGTCGGCCGAGGTGTCGGCGACGCGCTTCGGCATCATGAACGGCACGTTCGAGCTCGGCTTGGCCAGCGAGGTGGTGACCAGGCCATAGGGCTCGTTCAGGACCATTTGGAAGGTCTTGGCGTCGACCGCCTTCATCTCCTTGACGAATTCCATGAGCTTCTGGCCCATGCCGTCCTTTTTCGCCCAGCGCTTGATCGAGGCAATGCAATCCTCGGAGGTGACCGGGGCGCCGTCGTGCCACGCGAGCCCGTCACGCAAGGTGAAGGTGTAGGTCTTCTTGTCGTCGCTGACGGTGTAGCTGTCGACCATCTGCGGGTGGATGTTGGTGTTCTCGTCCATCGCGAACAGCGTGTCGTAGACCATGTAGCCGTAGTTGCGCGACATGTAGGCGGTGGTCCAGATCGGATCGACGATCTTCAAATCCGAATGCATCACCACCCGTAACGTCGTCTCGGCCGATGCCGCCGTTCCCAGGCCCGCCATCATTGGCGCGGCCAGGGCCGCCGCCATGGCGCCTTGAGCGATCTTGCGTCCCCAGTTCATGAAGCCCTCCGTTGCTTGGAGATATTTTGACAGCCGAAGCCTATGGACTCTTTGGCGGTGGAGTCCAGTGGGCTATTTTCGCAGTCGCGGTAATCCATTGACATAGAATGATAATAACTCCTTGAGCGGGGTTAACCTTACGGCTCGTTGATCCGGTCCAGCGGGTAGATCGGCCGCCGGACCTTCTTGAAATCTAGGATCGAGTTGTCCGAGGTGGTTACCCCCTCGCCGTCGCAGGTGATGGTGTGGCGACCCAGATCGCCGAACCCGGCGCGGTAGTGGATGCGCGACTTCAGCAGCAGATAGCGTTTGTGCTGCGGCTGAATGCCGACCGAGGTGAACACGCCCAAATCCCAGGGCTCGTGGTGCCGTGAGGTGATGACGATCTCGACCTTGCCGGTGTCGAGCACCGCACTGTGGCCCATGGAGACGGTAACGCCGGTGTACATCGGCCCGCGCACCACCCACTGGCCGTTGGTCAGGCTTTTGACCGTGCCGGTGACCGTGATCGGTCGGCCCTTGAGGTCGATCGACGGCATGTCGGTCTTGCCGCCCAGTTGCAAGGTTACCGTGGCGCCGATCCCGGCGGTCTGCATGGCCTCGACCGCGGCGGGATCGTAGACGGCGGCGACCGCCACGTCGTCCAACCCCTGGCGCAGCACCTCCTCGATCACCGTCATGACGTCCTGGGTGCCGCCGGAGCCGACGTTGTCGGCGTGGTCGAGCAGCAGGATCGGCCCGTCGCTCAGCGCCTTGGCCCGGCCGACCGCTTCGGCCAACGGCTCGTGGTGGTAGACGAAGTCCTCGCGCCGCGCCCACATCGCCTCGACCAGTGTGTCGCGCCAGCGGTCGGCCAGGGCCCGGTCGCCGTCGGTGACCACGCAGACCGAGGAGCCGGCGTCGTGGAAATCGGCCAGCGGAAAGCCGCCGAACACCGTGGCGGCCAGCACCTTCGGGTCCCGCTCGGCCTCGCGCGTCATCGCCAGCAGGGTCTTCATCGGCTCGTCGTCATGGCCCATGCGCAGGGTCTGCGCCAACAGCGCCGGCTGGCCCCAGGCCATCACCGGCCGCACCTCGCCCTTGAGCGCGCGCATCAGCACATGGGCGATCTGGGTGCCGACCTCGACCATGTCGATGTGCGGGTAGGTCTTGTAGCCGATCAAGCAGGTGCAGTTGTCGATCATCTTCTGGGTCAGGTTGGTGTGCAGGTCGTAGGTCACCGCTATCGGAATGTCGGGGGCGATCGCGCGGATGCTCTCCAGCAGCGTGCCCTCGCCGTCGTCGGTGGTCTCCGCCACCATGGCGCCGTGCAGGTCGAGCAGACAGGCGTCGACCCCCTCGCGCACCGCGTCCAGGATCTTGCCGGTCATGAAATCATAGGCCTCGGCCGAGACCTTGCCCGACGGCATCGCCTCGGCGGCGATCGGGGTGACCACCTGGTGCCCGGCCGCCTCGGCGATGTCGAGATAGGCGCCGAACGGCATGCCGGTGCCCTTGTAGGCCTTGTAGGCGTCCGCGCCGACATAGCCGCCCCAGGACATGAACCGATCCAGATCGGTCACCACCGGCGAGAAGGTGTTGGTCTCATGCTTCATCATGGCGACGAGCAAACGCATGGCGGGGCTCCTGGGTGGTCAACGGGCGAGGCGGGTATCTTGGAGTGGGCGAGGGGGAAGTGTCGAGTGAAGACGACTGCCTCACACCAGGATCAGCGCCACCGACCCGGCCAGGACCAACGCCATCGACACGTTGAAGATCCGGTGGGCGCGATCGGTGGCGAGCCAGCGGCGGACGGCGACGCCGATCATCAACCAGGGAAAACAGGCGGGCAGCGAGACCAGCGCGAAGATCGCGCCGAACGCGACGGCTTGCGTCAAGGCATCGCCGGCGGCGGCGTTGAGGAAGGTGCCGCTGGCGCTGGCGCTGACGATCCAGGACTTCGGGTTCACCCATTGGAACGCGACCGCGCCGAAAAACCCGACCGGCCGCTGGTCGTCATCCCCCGAGGCGCGCGGGGCGATGGCGATCTTCCAGGCCAGCCACAGCAGGAAGCCGCCACCGACCCAGTTCAGGGTCTTCAACACCATGGGCTGGTCGAGCACGGCGGCGCCCAGCCCATAGCCGACGATCGCCATCATCAGCCCCATGCCGGCCGAGACCCCGAACCAGGTGGGCAGGCCGCGCAGCACGCCGACCTGGGCACCGGTGGCGGTCAACAGCACATTGCTCGGCCCCGGCGTCCCTGCGGCGGCCAGGGTGAACAGCGCGAAGGCGAGGATTTGCTCGGGCGGCATGGCGCCTCTACGCGCCCGGTCCGGATGCCGTGGGCCATGTGTCGCTGAGCCGGTAGCCCTCGGGCCAGGGGTCGGCGGGGTCGACGATCAGCTGCCGTGTGTCGGTCAGCCAGGCGCGGCCCTCGATGCTCGGGGTGATCCAGGTCTTGCCGCCGCGCTGCTCCGCGGTCTCGATGCGGCAGTCGAACCGGCTGTCGATCAGCGAGGTGCCGACGAACGGCTCGCCCACCTCCAGCTGGCCCTTGGCGTGCAGCACCGCCATGCGGGCGGAACAGCCGGTGCCGCAGGGCGAGCGGTCGATCTTGCCAGGGCGGATGGCGACGGCGTTCTTGCCGGTCTTCACCCCGCCGATGACCGCCACTGGTCCCGCCACCTGACAGAAGGAAAAATGCGTCCAGTCCGGCAGATCGGGATGGCGGAAGCCGAGTTGTTCGGTGGCGGCGGCGGTGATCCGGGTGCCGAGCGCGGCGATGTCGCGCGCCTCGTCCGGGGTCAGCCGGAACCCCAGGCTCGGCGCGTCGACGATCACGAAGCTGTCGCCGCCGAACGCGGTGTCGACGGTGAGCGTGCCGAGCCCCGCGACATCCAGCGGTGTGTCCAGCCGGTCGGCGAAGGACGGCAGGTTGCGCACCCGCACCCGCTCGACCCGACCGTCACGGCAGGTGGCGGTGACCTCGACCAGCCCGCCGGGCGCCTCCAGGGTCAGCCGGGTCTCCGGTTCGGCCAGCGGCACGATGCCGGTCTGCAGCAGCACCGTGGCGACACAGATCGCGTTCGAGCCGGACATCGGCGGGGTGTCGGCCGGCTCCATGATGATGAAGCCCATGGTGGCGTCCGGGTGCTTGGGCGGCACCAGCAGGTTGACGTGACGGAACACGCCGCCGCGCGGCTCGTTCAGCACCAGACGGCGGAGCGTGTCGTCCTCGGCGATGAACCGCGATTGCGCCCACACCGTCTCGCCGGGCGGCGGGGCGACGCCGCCGACGATGACATCGCCGACCTCGCCCTCGGCGTGGCAGCCGACGATGTGGATCAGCCTGTTGCTGCGCATGGGTGCCCCCGTGCCGGTGGATTGTTTGCCGTCTCGGGCGCCATGGTGACAGCGGCTGGCGGCCTTCGCCAGAGCGGCGGCGGCGGGTCTGCCGTGATGGAGCGGACGCGGTCTAGCCGTTACCGTGTCTCGGCGTCGTAGCGGTCGTTGATCTGGTCATGCCGGACGCGCACCTCGGCTGGCCACGTGCTCTTGATATAGGATAGTGCAGCCAGGATGTCGGCATCGCTGAGCGTGCCCTCGAAGGCCGGCATCGCGCTGGTGTATTGGCCGCCGACGACGGCTTGTGGGCCGCGTTTGGTTAGCTCGAACAGCACCGCGTCCGGGTGGTGCCAGGTATGGCCGGAGGGGTTGTGCGGGGGCGCGGGCAGCAAGCCGTCGGCGTTGCGCTGACGCCAATCGCCTTGGCCTTCAAGATTTCTGCCGTGACAGGCGGCACACTCGGCCCGGTAGACCTCCTGGCCGCGCGCTACGGTGTCGGCATCACCGGGACTCAACCGCGGTGTCGCGCCGCCATCGTCCATGGACCCGAACAGAAAAATCAGCCCCGTCACGATTAGGGCGACGGTGACCAGGACGGCAATCACGGGGCGGCTCGGCATGGGCGGAACCCATCTCATGGTGACGGCGTTACGTGTACAGTCTTCCGGTACGGAGAAGGTCAAGGACAAAACGACGTTTGATCACCTTGGCACGCCGTTTGCTTTGTTCTGGTCAGGGACACATGCTCCCGATGGAGGAACAAACGATGCGACATCTTCCGAAGTTTTCCGACGACTACGGGTTTGGCGGCGACGATCTGGCCGGTGTGGCGATTCTGTCCGCCGACGTCGAGGATCTGGTGGAGGCCATTGGCGATGACTGGTCGCTGGTCGATGCCGAGGAGTTGGAACTCGATACCGTCCACTGATATACCTGGGTCCGGCATCACGCGGCATCGATCGCCTTGCGGGTGAGCGGTGACGCAAGAGGTGGCGGGGAATTGATGACATTGGACGCGGTCGTAGCGTTACGCAAAAAGCTACGCTCTCCAATCAACCGCGCTTGCCTGGATTATTGGTCTGCCAAACGTGATGGATCGGTGCTGCCCGGTCGGGCGGATATTGATCCGCTGGAGATGCATGGTTTTCTGCTGAACATCGTGCTCTTGGATGTGCTTCGTGATCCGTTGGATTTCCGCTACCGCTTGGTCGGTGGCACCGTGCGCAGCCATTTGAACGACAACCTCCAGGGCCGGTCGATGCGTGCCATTCCGCATCAGGCGCCACCCGGCGACATCTTCGACAGTTGCCAGCGGGTAGTCGAAACCCGTGAACCGCGGTCGAGCGAGGCACCCTATGTTGGCCCGCACCGAGGCTTCCTCGTCTCCGAAGATCTGATGCTTCCCCTCGCGTCTGATGGCCGCGAGGTCGACATGCTCCTGCTAACGATCGATTTTCTCACCGCCGCGGTGGTCACCGCCACAGTGGATTGATGCCCCGCGCCGCATTAGCGAGCTTTTGGCAGCAGCCCGCCGATCCAGCGCAAGGCGGGGGCCAGTTCCGCCCGCCACAGCGGCCAAGCATGATCGCCGTCGTGCACCCGCAGCTCAACCGGATGCCCCGCCGCCCGCGCCGCGCGGAAGAACCGCAGCGTGCCGTCCCACAGGCCGAGGCCGTCATGGTCGCCGGTCATCAGGTAGAAATCGGTCGGCTGGCCCTCGGTGCGGGTTCGTAAGTCTTCGAGCGGCCGGAAGATGTTGCGCCGGTTGAAGGCGTCGAGGTCGAGCGGGTCGCCGAACGCGCCGGCGAAGAAGGCGATCTGAAACGGCGGAAACACCGTCACGCGGTCCACGTCCGCGAAGATCGCCGGGCTGAACGCCGCCGCGCCGCGAAACACGTCGGGATGATGGACCGCCAGCCGCAAGGCGCCGTACCCACCCATCGAGAGGCCGACGGCAAAGCGGCTCTCCCGATTGGCCCGGGTTGGGTAGGCGGCATCGACGGCCGCGACGAGATCACGGGCAATCGCGGTGTCCCAATCGCCGTAACGCTCGGAATCGACGTACCAGGAATTGCCGGCCCCGGGCATCACCAACAACATCGGCGGCGCCGATGGTTCCGCGAACACCGCGTCGGCCGTGGTCCTGGCGCCGCCGGCCTTGAGCCAATCGCGCTCGCCGCCCCCATAGCCGTGCAGCAGATACACCACGGGCCACGGGCCGGGTGCGTCGGGAACGTAGATCGAGGCCGCAATGTCGCGTCCCAGGGCCGGGCTGGCGAACGACCGGGTCTCGATGGTGCCGGCCCAGGCCGGGGTGGCGATCAGGCTCGCGGCAAGCAACATCGCCGCGCGCCACCCGAGCGTCATTCCGCCGGTGCCGCGCTGTCTAGAAACGGACGATCTTGGCCCGCCGAACGGTGGCGGGCCGCCGGCGGCTTGCTCTCGGAGGACGTCCTGGCGTCATGATCGGCCGTGATCCTGCGCCACGGCTGTTGCCGCAGGAAGGTGCACCAGTAGGCGAAGCCCACCAGCACCGCCATGCCGGACAGGTTGACCAGCGCGAAGGTCAGGGGCGAGCGCCCAATGGTGTCCAGCACCATGCCGGCGACTTGCGCCAAGCCCATGGACAACAGGAACACCGCCAGCGAGTTCTGCCCGACCGTGATGATCGGTTTGACCCAGTTCGAGCGCAGCATGTGCTCGCGCCCCTTGACGATGGCGAGCGCCACGTAAGCCAACGCCAGGAAATGGACGTAGCGCAACAGGCCGAAATCGGTTTTCGCCCGCGCCGCCCAGACGATCTCGCGCAGCTCGCGTAGAATTTCGTAGTGCTTGGCCGTGCCCCAATGGGCCATCGGAATGGTCACCACCACGAACACCGCCGCCGCGATCACCCAGCCGCGCCTGATCGGCGGCGCCGGCAACCAGCCACGCGAGAACGCGAAGCCGGTGAAGAACAACAGCTGCCAGGCGAACGGGTTGAAGAACCATTCCCGATCGGCGAAATCCGGGTGCGAGGGCATGGTCCAGCCGAGCAGCCAGACCCCGGCGTAGACCGCGACGCTGAACGCCATCGCCGCGTAGGGGCTGAACCGCGCCAGCGCCATCACGACCGGGACCATGATCAGCGCGCCGATGTACATCGGCAGGATGTCGAAATAATTCGGCACGTAGGTCAGCGTGAACAGGCCGGTCAGCCCGCGCCCCGCATTGTCGAAGAACCAGTTGATGCCCAGAGCGCTGACATAACTCTTGCCGTTGTCGAGCAGGAGGGTCGCGGTGAACACCAGGCCGGCGATGAAGAGGAACATGGCGATGTGGGCGACGTAGATTTGCCACACCCGGTAGAGGATGCGCGCCGCCCCGTACCAGAACCCGGCCTTGACGAAGGTGCCGCCGAAGGCGATCGCCGCCGCGAAGCCGGAGCAGAACACGAACATTTCGGTCGCATCGGACCACCCGAACCGCGCCGGAATGTACAGCGTCCACAAATTGGTGGGCACGTGCGCCACGAAAATGATCAGCATCGCGACCCCACGAAAGAAGTCGAGACGCGGGTCGCGTGGCGTGCGCGGTCCGGTCGCCATAATGCTGCCCCTTCAATTCTGCACACGAATATCGCAGTGCAGTATATGGGGTGGAGGCTTGCGGCCTCCAATCAACTCCCCGTCAGATGGAGCTGACGCGTTCGTGATATCGGGGCCATGTCCGGGCCGTCTTGCAAGGTTTCGCGATCACCCATTCTCACGATCCTGTCATGCGCTTTCGACGCATCTGGATTCCTTGTTCACGGGGTCACATATTCGCGGCGTCGGATGCATCGGTGGCCCATGTTTGGCGCCGGACCGGAGAACGGGGTGTCCGACGGTGGAGAGGGAGAGCATGTCGGCATTCGAGGAATTGGGGTTGGTGGCCGCGCGCCATGACGCGGTCGAGGGCCGTGTGTTGCGCCGCCGCCGGGCGGTATTCGCCGGCTTGGTGGGCGTGAGCTGTCTCGCGTTGTTCGGCTGGATGGCGCGCATCCTGGGAGCCGATGGCTACGACATGGTCGATCTGGGGATGCTGGCGCTGTACGCCGGCACCTTGCCTTGGGTGGTTATCGGCTTGTGGAACGCCATCATCGGGGTGGCGCTGATCCAACTGGCGCCCGATTGGCTGCGGCGCGTGCTGCCGCTTGATGGCCTTGAGGACGTCGCCTCGCCGGTGACCGCGCCCACCGCCATCGTCATGCCGGTGTACAACGAAGACCCCGATCGGGTGATTGCCCATCTGCGGGTGATCGAGGCGTCGCTGGCCGCGACCGACCAGGACGCGGCGTTCGAGTTCTTCCTGCTGTCCGATACCCAGGACCCGGTCTTCGCCGCCGAAGAGGAGCGGCTGTTCGCGGCGTGGCGGCGCGCGTCGACACGGCCCGAGCGGCTGCATTACCGCCGGCGGCTGGACAACGCCCGGCAGAAGGTCGGCAACCTTGAATCGTTCTGCGATCGCTGGGGGCACCGGTTCCGTTACATGGTGGTGCTGGACGCCGACAGCTTGATGTCCGGCGACGCGATCCTGCGCCTGACACGGCTGATGGAGCGCAACCCGACCCTCGGCATCCTGCAGTCGCTGGTGATCGGCCTGCCGGCGCGCAGCGGTTTCGGCCGTTTGTTCCAGTTCGGCATGCGCCACGGCATGCGCTCCTACACCACCGGCAGCGCCTGGTGGCAGGGCGACGCCGGGCCGTATTGGGGACACAACGCGATCCTTCGGCTGAAGCCGTTCATGGCGCATTGCCGCCTGCCGCGTCTGGCCGGGGAGGCGCCGTTGGGCGGCGATATTCTCAGCCACGATCAGGTCGAGGCGGCGTTGATGCGCGCCGCCGGCTACGACGTCCGCGTGCTGCCGGTCGAGGGCGGCTCGTACGAGGAAAACCCGCCGACCCTGCTCGACTTCATCAAGCGCGACCTGCGCTGGTGCCAGGGCAACATGCAGTATCTCGGCCTGCTGGGCTGGCCGGTGTGGCGGCCGCTGGGCCGGGTGCAGCTGGCGCTGGCGGTGCTGATGTATCTGTCGGCGCCGTTCTGGATGGGCTTTCTGTTCCTTGGCTTGATCCGGCTGATCGCCACCGGCCATGACCCGGCGGCGGCGCTGGCGTTCATGCCGGCGGTGCAGGACCGGGCGGCCTCGGGCGAGGGCATCGCCCTGTTCGTCACCATGATGACCATCACCTTCGCGCCGAAGATCATGGGGGTGCTGGACATCCTGCTGTCGGCCGACAAGCGGGCGCGCTACGGCGGCGGCGCGCGGGTGCTGATCGGCAGCTTGGCGGAGAGCGTGTTCGGCCTGTTCCTGGCGCCGATCATGGCGGTGACGCAGACCTTCTTCATCGCCGGGCTGTTCCTCGGCCGGCGGGTGATTTGGAGCGGCCAGACCCGGGATCCGCGCGCGGTCGCCTGGCACGAGGCGGCGCGGGCGCTGTGGCCGCAAACCCTGATCGGCGCGCTGTTCGTCTACGGGCTGGCGGCCTGGGCACCGAATGCGTTGCCGTGGGCGGTGCCGATCCTGGGGGCGTGGTTGCTGTCGATCCCCTATGCGGTGTTGAGTGCGTCGCCTCGGTTCGGCCGGGCGCTGAGCCGGTTTGGCCTGTGCGGCACGCCCGAGGAAACCGCCACGCCGCCGGAAATCCGTGCCGTGCTGCAGGCCGAGCCGCTGCCCAGGCCGGTGCTGCCCTCGGCCGGCCCGCTGGCGCCGACCAGCGCTCTCGGCCATGCCGTGCCGTCGCGGCCGGAGAGCTGAGGCGGGTTATCTGCCGTCGGCGTATCGCCGCAGGGTCTCGATCCCCGTCAGATGCGCCATCAGGGTGCCGAAGTCGGTCTCGATCTTGAGCCCGACCGGGATCGCCGGCAGGGTGGCGTCGGGCCGGGCGACATAGACCACCCGTTCACGGGCGGTCTTGGCGTAGCGGCTCTTCTCCTTCCGCTCGCCGCCGAGCAGCCGGTACTCCACGCCGCAGACCATGACGGGGCCGCTGTAGATCGCGTAGTCGGTCGGCGGCAGGGTGGCGGCGCCCTGGTCCGTGACGATCAGGTCGTAGCGGCGGCGGCCGTCGAACACCGCGTAGCGGCCGCTGCACTCCCGGCCCAAGGTCACCGCGCGCATCAGCTCGGCGATCACGCTGAGCGGATCGATGGTGCCGACCTCGGCGTCGGCCGGCAGATCGGTCACCTCGTCGGGGTCGGGCGGCGGCGCTACCGTGGCGCGGGTCACCGCGCCGTCGGCGTCGTAGGCGATCTCCACGTCCCGCGTCTCATCGCCGCGCAGGCCGGTGTTGCGGTGGCGGCTGGGGATCGCCCGGTGATCGACGTAGCGCCCCTCGGACCGGCTTTGGCCGCGCCAATCGAAGAACACCGCCAGGATACCCTCGGTCCGCGACCGGGCGGTCGCGCTGTAGCGGGCCTCGCCCGGCTCGAACTCCGCCTCCGCCGCCAGGATATGCAGCCCGCCGAAATACACGTCGTAGGAGGCGCGGATGCGCGGCGTCTCCGCCCGCGCCGGGCCGGTGAGATCCATGGCGGCGGCGAGCAACGCGAGGCCGACCGGCACCAGGAACAGCGCCCGGAGACGGGGCATGGCTCCCTCCCTTGCAGCGAAACCTTGCTCAATGACCTGGGGTCGAGCGCGGGTTTTTCCAGGTGGGTGGGTCTGGGCACTCAGAAAACGGTGTCGCCGTGGCGGATGTCGAGAGATGGTGGTGGAGCGCATGGTTGCCGCCTGACCCTGACCGGGTAGGCCAAGAGCAGTCGCTGAATCCGCGTCGGGCAATGCTCAGCGTTGGCCGCTTTGACTCGTTCGTGATTGACTCAGAGCGGCCAAGAGCTGGTTCTTGCGAGGCCCCGGGGCCTTGCGTTGACCGACATGCGCTCTCTACTCCGGAACAGTCTCTTTCAGAAGCGCGATGAAGGTCCGCTTGGGCTTGTACGTCGTGCGGAGGCTGTCCAGCCAGGAGCGGAAGCGATCCGGCCGACCCGCCGTCTTGCGAAGAGCCTGTACCTTGAGCACCAGGCCGCAGGCCTGCCGATAGCCCTGACGATTGGTGGTCTGCACCGCCTGCTCGGCAAGCCGTTCGTAGATGTCAGCGGCGTCGGCGGGCCGGGCGGCTTCGCTGGCTCGGGCCAGCATCTCCCATGTGGCCGATGACAGCGCATCGGTACCGGCGACCGTCCAGGCCGTGTCCAAGTTACCGCCATCCAGATAAATTGCCACGAGAGCGTTCGCGGCTCTGGCCTGCGCGGACCGTCCGTAAACCTCCGGCTGCCGGGCTTGAGGAGAACGCCCGACGCGCAATGCCTCCAGCCAGTCGATGGCGCGGTTAGACCAATCGCCTTCGGTTCCGGCCGCCGCCGCGGCCGTGAGGAAGCGGTAGGTTTCCAGCGAAGGCACGCGAGTGAACTGACCCCAGAGAAGGTCGAGCGCCCGGTCGTGTTGGCCTGCCGCGCCCAGAATTTCCGCGGCAGACCGGATGAGGTCCGGCGTGGGATGGTCCTCGAACAACCATAGGGCCTCGTCGATCCAGGGCACCGCTTGGTCTATCCGTCCGTTCTCTTCGCACAGGCGTGCGATGCGGATGAAATCGCCGGGCCAGACCAAAGTCCGCGACAGGGTTTCGATCTGGGCGTCGATGTCGCCCGTGGCCTCCGTTCGCGCCAACCGCCGCCGCGTGAGGCGGAACCGACGGCCGTCATCGGCCTCGGAGCGCTTGTCATGGGGGCGGACAGGCTTCAGCGCGGCCCACTCCGCCTCGATTGACCGCCAGTAGACCTGCAGGCCCTCCGCGCCAAGGACTACGGCAAAACGCCGCGCGGGATCGTCCATGTCGAAATATTCAGTGTCCAGGTCGAGGCGCAGCAGCAACCGGGCGAAGGCTTCACCGTCCGGTCCGACCGCTTTGGCCGCGGCCTCCAGAAGGGTGGTGCAGCGATCGAGCAGCAGGCCGATATGGCCGTCGTCGTCGCAGTTGTCGACCGCCTTTTCGAGCCGCTCAACGAGATAAGGGATGAGATCCAGCACGGCACGGGCGGCAGCCGGGCCGGCACGAAGGGAATCGTTCAGTTGATCGATTGCCGCGTCGACCCGGGCGGCCCAGTCCGCCATTCGCCGGTAGTCCACGAAGCCGCCGGTGCGGGTCGCGGCGGCGATCGCCTTCTTGAGGATGCCTGCCAACTCCGTCGGACTCGCCTCTGCGGTCCGGGCCTGCAGCTCCAGGCGCTGCTTCAGAAGCGGCTGCGTCTCGGCTACATCCAGGATGAGGTCGACCAGCCTCTCATGTGGCTGCGCGTCTAGATGTCGGCGCAGCCGCGCTTGGGTGCTGGTGCTCTCCGCCACAGACCGCCGCCCTTCCGGCGAGGCCAGGGTAATCGCCAGCGCCGCCAGATGCTTGCACGGTCCCGGATAGTCCGCGAACGCCGGGCAGCTGCAAGCCATCTCAAACCCGCCGCCTTGGCTCTCGATCACGGTGGTGTAGGTGTCCGTGCCATGGGCCTGTGCGGTGACCCTGGTGGGGGAACTGGCGACGATCTCGATCCTGCCTTCCCGTGCATAGGCCTGGCCGCGCTGCCAGACCTTGGCACCGGCCTCTACTGCCAACGCGTCGAGGTTGACCGCGAAAGGAGCGGAGGAGCTCATCGGCTTCAGTCATAGGATGGCGAGACGCGTCCTGTCCACCGAAGCCGGTAATGCGCTATAGTTCAAGACACTATGGATGCGGACAGAGATCGGATCGAAGAAGCCGTCCTGGCGTTGCTCTATCTTGGGCTGCACGATCACGGGCGCGCTTGGAAATCATTCAACTGGGAAACCATGAGCCGGCTGCACGCCAAGGGTCTCATCTCCGATCCCGTCGGTAAGGCCAAGTCCGTGGTTTTTACGGAGGATGGGCTGCGCAGTGCCGAGGCGGCGTTCCGCAAGATGTTTGCGGCGGATCGGTTAACCTGGACGGATTGACGCGCCTTCAAGGCATGTCGCATTCCACTGCCCTGCGTTTGCAATCAAACACATCTGCTCTTCGGCGCTAACGGCCGGCTGCGTCCCACCGCGGACATTCGGTCCTGGGAGCTACTCGGCCGCTGTGGGCTCATCGCGGCCATTTACCTTGGTTGATCCCAATCTGAATGACCGCGTTGGCTGCAATATCGACCTACCCCACTCCTCCCTTGACCTCGCGCCCGGCGCGTCGTTCGCTCATCCCATGACGTGGTACGCCTGGGAAAAGCTCACGACGACCGATCTGGCGGATGGCGCGTTCGCCGGGGCCGTGGCTATTTTGCCGGTGGCGGCGATCGAGCAGCATGGCCCGCACCTGCCGCTGGGCACCGACGCGATCCTGACCGAGGGCATCCTGCAGGCGGCGCTGACCCGGGTGCCGGACGAGATTTCCGTGCTGCGGCTGCCGACCCAACGCATCGGGGTGAGCGTCGAGCACAGCAACTTTCCCGGCACCCTGTCGTTGCCGGCCGAGGTGGTGATCGCGCAATGGATGGCGATCGGCCGAGCGGTCGCCCGCGCCGAGATCAAGAAACTGGTGATCCTGAACGGCCATGGCGGACAGACCGGGCTGGTCGACGTGGTGGCCACGCAACTGCGCGCCGAGCATGGCTTGATCGTGCTGCGGGCGACCACCTTCCGGCTGATGGAACTCGGCGAGGTTCTGGAGGCGCGGGAGGCGCGGTTCGGCCTGCACGGCGGCGAGTTGGAGACCGCGCTGATGATGGCGATCGCCCCCGGGCTGGTGCGCCGGGACGCCATGGAGGATTTCCGCTCGACCGACGAAGGCATCACCGAGCGGTTCTCCCTGCTGGAGGCCGAGGGCGCGGTGGGCCTGGGCTGGATGGCCGAGGATCTGAACCCGCGCGGGGTCACCGGCAACGCCGCCGCCGCGACGCCGGAATTCGGCCGCGCGGTGCTGGAGGCGACGGCGGAACGCCTGGCGACGCTGATCACCGAACTGCACGGTTTCGAGTGGGACCCGGCGTCCCGGCGCGGCGGCATGGCATGACCCAGGCGTGGGCGAGCCTGCGCGCCGCCATGGCCGAGGCCGCCACGGCGCGGCGCGATCCGCAGCGGCGGATCGTGCTCCGGGAACAGCTCGACACCCTCCGCCAGCGCGATGATGCGCCGCCGGCGGCCGAGGCGTTGATCGCGATTGCCGCCCAGGCCGCCGAGGGGCCGCTTGCCGTCGGTCAGTTGGGGCAGACCCTGGATGGCCGCATCGCGACGGTGACCGGGCATTCCCAGTATGTGAACGGCCCGGCGGCGCTCGATCATCTGCACCGGCTGCGGGCGCTGGCCGACGCGGTGGTGGTGGGCGCCGGCACGGTGATGGCCGACAATCCGGCGCTGACCGTGCGCCGGGTCGAGGGCGATAACCCGGTGCGGGTGATCCTCGATCCCAGGGGCCGGGTGCCCCGCGACCGCACGGTGTTCACCGATGGCCGGGCGCCGACCCTGGTGGCGGGAACGGCGGACCTGCCGGTCGGCCGGGACGGCGATGGGAGTTTGCCACCCCGCGCGGTGCTGGACGCGCTCGCCGGGATCGGGCTGGCGGTGGTGCTGGTGGAAGGCGGGGCCGACACGGTGTCGCGGTTTCTCGCCGCCGGGTGTCTCGACCGCTTGCACCTGCTGGTGGCGCCGACGTTGCTCGGCTCCGGACGGCCCGGCATTACCCTGCCGGACGTCGCGACCATGGAGGGCGCGATGCGCCTGCGGGCCCGCACCTACCCGCTGGGTATCGACACGTTGTTCGATCTTACGCCGCGCATTCCTATTGCAGGATAAGCTGGTCGACGTGGCCGACAACCACGGTTTCGGCCCGAAGGCGCGCGGCTTCGGCCCAGGCGTTCAGGGCGCTGCTCTCGTCGGGAGCGATCTCGGCCGCCGCCGACCGCCAACCCTCGACCAGGGCCGCGCGCATCGCCGTGTCGCCGGAGCCGATCAGCCAATCGCTGCGGGCCTCCAAGACCGGGCGGTCCGACAGGCGGCGCAGCGCGTCGCCGGCCGTGGGGCCGAGGGCGGGGCCGAACCCTTTGTCGCCGCGTTGATGGCGGTTGACCAGCTCAACCACCCGCGCGTCGGCCGCGTGCTCCGTCTCCCAGGCGATCCGGCCGTCGTAGCTCAGCACCACGAACAGCGCCGCACCCACCGCCTCGGCCCGGGCCAGCAGAGCCGCGAGCCACGGCTCGGACACCAGATCGATCAACGCCGAGGCGGTGACCAGATCGACCCCGTCCGGGATCGCCGCCTCCGGTCCGGCGGCGAGATTGCACAGCTGGGTGTCCACCCGGTCCGGCGCCAAACGCAGCAACCCCCGATCGCTGTCCAATAGTGTCCAATGCTGCATCACCCCGAGCCGGGGCGCGAGATGGCGATAATTGTTGCCCGACCCGGCGCCCAGATCGATCACGGCGAGCGGTTGCCCGGTCTCGGCGGTTCGCGCGGCGGCCCAGGCGGCGAGGTGCCGTTCCAAGCCCACGTCACGGGCGGCCGCGTCGAACGGCGTCCGCAACGCCAGCCAATCGGCGGAGAAACTCATGCCGTCCCCGCCGCCGCCACGTCGGTCACCGCGATCACGAACTCGGCGGCGGCAGCCTTCCAACGCCGCAGATGCCGGGCGGCGGCCATGGCGCCCAGGGTCAGGCGACGGCGCTCGGTCGGATCGTCCATCAGCCGGGCCAGGGCGGTGGCGAGCGCGCCGACATCAGCGATCGGCACCAGCATCCGCGCCGGCAGCGGAACCGCCTCGGGGATGGCGCCGGCATCGGTCGCCACCACCGGCAATCCCCAACGCACGGCCTCCACCAAGGCGATGCCCCAACCCTCGTGCCGGCTGGGCAGCACGAACAGATCGGCGCGGCGCCAGAACCGGTCGAGCTCAACCGGTGTCACGGCGCCGTGCCGTACGATGCGATGGGTCAACTCATAGGCATCGACCTGCCGGTCGAGGGCCTCGGCCCAGGCCGCGTCGCGGGCGTCGCCGACCAGATCGAGACGCCATTCCCGATCATCCAAGACGGCCAGGGCGTCGATCAATAGGTCGTGCCCCTTGCGCGGAATCAACGTCGCCACGGACAGCAGCCGCAACGGGCCGATGGGCCGGGTTTTCTCACGAAACCCCAAATCGCGCGGCGGATCGACACCCGGCGGGACGACCCGGATGCCGGCGTCGCGAAGACCAAGCCCGCGCAATCGATCGGCGGTGGTCCGGCTGGTTACGATGACGCGGTCGAGTTGCCGGAGGATTGCCGTCTCGGCGTCCAACCACTCCCGGCGCATCGCCGCGTCAAGACCGGTCTCATCGCCCAGCAGATGGTGAATCAACGCGACGACGTTCAACCGCTCCAGATGCGGCGACACGATCGGCGTGAGCGGGGTCAGGGCCAACCCGTCGATCACCAGCGTATGGCCGTCGGGCACGCGGGCGATCGCCTCGGCCGCGCTGTCGCGCATGGCCGTGTCGGCGTTTGGAAACGGCCCATCGATCTCGATCACACCGGCTAATCGTCCGGTGGCGCGCAGGCCTTCGACGGCATGACGGTCGTAAACGAACCCGCCGGTCGGCGTGTCCAACGAACCCGGAGACAGGAACCAAACGTCGGCCGTGCTCACAGCCGCCCTTCATAGCTGGCCGAGGCGACGTGGGATTCGTTCAGCGTGACCTTGAGACTGTCCAGCTCGCCCGCCGCCCGGCCCAGCGTGCCGTCCCGTGCCGCCGCCGCCAGGGTCTCGAACAGCGTCTTGGCCAGGAACTCGGTGGTGGTGTTGGTGTTCTTGAATTCCGGCAACTCATCGAGATTTTGATACGCCCACGGCGCGATCGCCGATTTCAGCACGTCATGCGCCGCGCCGATGTCGACCACCACCCCGTTCGGGTCCAGCGCCGCCGCCCGGATCTCCACATCGATCACGTAAGTCGCGCCGTGCAGCCGTTGGGCCGGGCCGAACAGGTCGCCACGAAAGGAGTGCGCGATCATCACATGGTCGCGGACGGTCACGGTGAACATGCGGTCACTCCGAAGCAACAGGGGCGCGGGCGGCGGGGTAGATCACCCGATGACATAGGGCGTGACGCTCTCCGGCGGCAAGAGCGGCGAGGGTCTCCGGCAGGGCTTCGAACGGACCCTCGTCATCGATTAGGGCGTCGAGCACCGGGTCGGCGAGCAGATCGAGCGCCTTGGCAAGCCGCCGGGCGTGGCTCCAGCGCGGCCGCCGCGACGGCGAGACGGCACCGACCTGGCTCGATCGCAGCTCCAGCCGCCGGGCGTGAAACGCCTCGCCCAGCGGCAGGTTGACCGGGCGGGTTCCGTACCAGCTCATCTCCAGCACCCGGGCCTCGAACCCGGCCAGCGCCAGCGCGGTGACCAAGCCGTCCGGATGACCGCTGGCGTGGATTACCACGTCGGCGTCGCCGATGGGCGCATCGGCGGCCGTAGCGGGGTCGACGAAGCTCAGGCCGAGGGCGGCGGCGGCCCCGCGTTTGGCCGGATCGATGTCGATCGCGGCAACCTCGGTTCCGGGAATCCGATGCGCCAGCCACGCCGTGAGCAACCCGACCACGCCAAGGCCGATTACCGCCACCCGGTCGCCTGGGCCGATTCCAGAGTCCCACAAGGCGTTCAGCGCGGTTTCCATGTTGGCGGCCAGGATCGCACGCCGTGGCGGCACGACACCCGGGATCGCCACCGCCGCCTCGGTCGGAACAACAAAGCAATCCTGATGCGGGTGCAGCGCGAAGATCATCTGCCCGATGCGGTCTCCTGGCCCTTGGACGATCCGGCCAACGGTGGCGTAGCCGTATTTCACCGGGCCGGGAAATGTCCCGACTTGAAACGGCGCCCGCATGACCTCGCGTTGGCTGTCGGGCACATGGCCGGAGAAAACCAGTGTTTCGGTGCCGCGGCTGATCCCGGAATACAGGGTTTCCACCATGACCTCGTCCGGCGCGGGCGCGGGCAAGGCTTCGCGACGCAGGGCACCACGACCCGGTTCCTCGGTCCAGAAGGCGGTCGCCTCGGTCATCGGGCTAGAGGACTCCTCACGCGATCGTCGGTTGCCGAGATCAATGACGCACTTACCATGTTCACCATCTCAAGACGCCACGGAGGATCGAGACCATGTTCCGCGCCGCCCGCTTCGTCGCCTTTGCCCTGGTTGCCTGCGTCGCCGTCACGCCGGCCCGCGCGGAACCGCGGCACTATGTCCTGGACCAGGAGCATCTGGCCATTTCTTTTCTGGTCACTCACTTGGGCTTTGCCAAGGTTCTGGGCCAGTTTCTGACGGCCAGTGGCTCTTTCATCTATGATGCCGAAGCCCGCACGGTGGAAAATATCCGGGTCGAGATCGATGCGAAGAGCGTGTTCTCCAACCACAAACGCCGCGACGATCACGTCCGGTCCAAGGATTTCCTGTCCGCCAAGGCCAACCCGATGATCACCTTCGTCGGCACCAAGGCCGAACCGACCGGCGAGACGACGGGCAAGGTCCATGGCGACCTTACGATCCGGGGGGTGACCAAGCCGGTGGTTCTCGATGTCACGCTGAACAAGGCTGGGCGCTATCCGTTCCTGGACAAACATTAC
Source organism: Alphaproteobacteria bacterium (assembly GCA_013203465.1). GTDB lineage: Bacteria > Pseudomonadota > Alphaproteobacteria > Thalassobaculales > Thalassobaculaceae > JABMNR01. The sequence goes on along the minus strand of JABMNR010000083.1, from coordinate 2,569 downwards.
GCCGTCGGTGTGTCGGCCCGCACCACGATCAAGCGCGCGGAGTGGGGTATGACCTACGCGGTTGACGGCGATATCGTCGGCAACGAGGTGGAGATCATCCTGGAATTCGAGGCGATCCGCCAGGACGGGTAGGCGCGTCCATATCTGGCCTCTTTCTCGGTTTTGCCAAGACCGCTACGGTCGGAGCGAACCGGCGGGAGGAACCATGGACGGGGATGATGAGCGGCGCGGGCCTTGGATCATCCGGCGCAGTCGTCGAGCTTACGATAACCCATGGATTGGAGTGACGGAGCACGACGTCACCGACCCGAACGGCAACCCCGGCCTGTACGGTGTCTGCCATATGAAGTCGTTTGCCGTCGGGATCGTGCCGGTCGACGCCGAGGGCTGTACGTGGCTGGTCGGCCAGCATCGGTTCCCGCGTGATTACTATTCGTGGGAGCTGCCGGAGGGTGCCGGCGACAAGACGGTGCCGCCAATCGACAGTGCGAAGCGTGAGTTGCGCGAGGAAACCGGGATCGTCGCAAACGGTTGGCATGAGTTCCTTCAGCTCGATGTCTCCAACGCCGTCACCGATGAAATCGGCTTCGGCTTTCTGGCCTGGGACCTGACGCTCGGGGAGCCGGAGCCGGATTCCGACGAGCAATTGGCGCCGCGTCGCGTGCCGTTCGCCGAAGCCCTGGGGATGGCGCTGTCGGCGGACATCCGCGACGCGTTCAGCCAGGTGATGTTGCTAAAGGTCGATGTCCTGGGCCGGCGCGGCCAGTTGCCGAGCCCGGTGGCCGAGGCCTTGGGCTACGCTCGGGGAGTGGTTGAGGGTTCTTGAGCCAGATCGTAGGTGACCGACCGCAGGTGGTCGATCAACGCCCGTCGATCGCGGATATGCGCCAGCTGATCGTAGGGGATCACGTCGCCGATGCGGACTCGAATGTCGGTGCCGATCTTGTTGGCCACTTCCTTGAACAACAGTGACTCGCGCAGTGCCTGGCTGACGTTGCTGGCGATCTGGAACAGCCGGCTGTTCTGACCCTCGAAATAGACCGGCACCACGTCGGCTTTCGCCGTGGCGATCAGCTTGGACGTGAACGGTTTCCAGGCCGGATCGAACGCCCGGCCGAACGCCGGTGTGGCGGTCGATACGGTGCCGCCGGGGAAAGCGATCACCGCCCCGCCCTCCGACAGCTCCCGCAACGCCAAGCGGCGGGATTCCAGGTTGGTGGCCAGGGCCTCGCGGGTCTCGGCGAAATCGATCGGCAGCAGGAACGGCCGAATTTCCGGTGCCCGAAACAACACGGAGTTGGTCAATACCTTGAATCGCGGCCGTATCCGGGAGACCAAGTGGCTGATCACGATGCCGTCTAACACCCCGAACGGGTGGTTGGCGACGATCACCATCGGGCCATCGCGCGGCACCGCTTCCCAGCGCGCCCGGTCGTAGATCAGATTGAGTTCGAGCTTGCGGACGGCGGCCGACCAGAAATCCTCATCCGGAATGGGGTTGAGCCGATGCTCGATATACAGGCGCTTCAGCCGCGGTTGTCCGGTCATGCGTTCGACCACCTGGATCAGCAGGCGCTTGGGCAACCGCTGATCTTCGGATGCGTAGCTGAAATGCGGCACATCGGGAACGGGGTCGCCTCCGCCGGACGCGAGACGTTTAAGCAGCGCGGCGGCTCGGCCTCTGCTCATGGGCTGTCCTCGATATCATCGGCGTATCCCGCCGATCGGTGCAATGGTCGCGCGTCTCCGGTTCGACGGTCAAGCAATCCGCCAAAACACCACCGATCCTCAGGTGTCGGCCCACATCCGCAACAGGTTCAGACGCGCCTTCTCAAGCCGCCGGATCGTCTCGCCATCGCCCTCGGCGGTGATCAGGCGGTCCATCGCCACCGCTAGATCGGCGATCACCTCACGTTTCGCCGGGTCGCGAACCTGGCTCTCGATCCAGGTCACGATGGCAAGCCGCCGGCCCTTGGTGACCGGATTGACCCGATGCAGATAGTGCGTGGGATAGAGCACGGCATCGCCGGAGGGGCGTTTGTAGACCTGCTCGCCGAACGGAGTCTGCAACACCAGCTCGCCGCCTTGATAGGCGCCCGAATCGTTGAGAAAAATCGTGATCGACAGATCGGTCCGCATGCCGGGCCAGGGCCCCATCAGCGCCGCGTCCACATGGTCGCCGTAGCGATGGCCCTCGGTGTAGGAGGCGAAAATCGGCGACAGGATACGTCGGGGCAGGGCGGCGATCGCGACCTCGTCGTTCTGCCGCAAAATACCAAGCACCAGTTGAGCCAGTTCCCGGTATTCCGGGCTTTGCGGCGATACCTGCGTGTTCTTCTTGATGCTGGCGCCCAGGGGGCCGCCGCTCATCGCGCCGTCGACGAATTGCGCGCCGAACAGCCGCTTGGCGATGGTCTGCACCTGCTCCTTGCTGAGCAATCCTTCGATGACCGCGACCATGGGGGCCTCCTTCAAACCACGATGAGGGTCCTCTTAGCCGAGATTCTCCATATGAGATCCTCCCAACCCAAAAAGTGTGCCTCGGATCGGTATCACATGCAATCAGCTT
>JABMNR010000232.1 GCA_013203465.1 Alphaproteobacteria bacterium | reverse complement strand
TTTCAGATCTACTTCTATCCAAGTAATTATGGCATGAGGAATAAAATTTTCAATTTTTCTAGGATCATAAACTAGTGTAAACTGTATTCCTTCGTTTTCATGTAATTTCTCTAGACATCTTGTAATTGTTTTTGTAGACATTTTTGTATTCTTTGCGATTCGTTCAATTTTTTGTCTAGGATCCTTGATTAATTCTTCTAGAATTTCTAAATCTGTTTTTGTAAGGTTTGAACTAAATCCAGGATTCTCTGCTTCAAAAATAGATAAAACTCTAACATCTTTCATCAATTTTTTAGCAAGTTCAATTTTTTGATTAACATCATCTTTCACAGAAATACCACAAACTGTAATCCCTCCTACACATGGCACCACAAAATATGGTTCACCCACAAGACTTACTTGCTCTAAAATTTCTGCAATGTTTTCTCCTGATACTACAAAATACAATACCCCGTAACCCAATACGGGAGGTTCAACTTTGATGAAAAACTCTTCAATGATCTTCTTCTCCTGCATCTTTCGTATTCTAGCTCTAACTCCTCCACCTGACATTCCCAACTCTATGCCTATTTGTCGGTCAGATTCTCTGCAATTATTCAATAATCTACTCAGAATTTTGATATCTAAATTGTCCATTATGTCACTTAAAATAACTCCATTAACAAGATAAATAACTAATATCATATAAAATTGTCTATACTATTAGCACTATACATCATATACATTAAATATTAGACTATTTTATTTATTTTGTGGATTATAGGGTAAAGCTAGCAAAAAGAATGCTGTTTAACAAAAAAGGAAGTTTGGTTGGAGCTGTTTTAGCTGTTACAATTGGAATTTTGGTTATTCATGTAAACTTTGTAATTTTTCAGGGATTGTTTGATGCTATTGTTAGGGACATTAGTGATTACAAAACTGGAGATGTTATCATAACTGATGAATTTGATTTTATTGATAAATCCGATCAATCACTCATTAGATGGTTTGAAAGAATTCCAGTTGTAAAAGCCGCTACACCGCGGCTGTCTGCAACTGCAGAAATGAATATGACAAAAAATGGAAAGCTAATTGAAGAAACTAAAATACCGTTAGTTGGAGTTGATCCATTTAATGACATTAGAGCATCTACCGTTCATGAAACTGTTTCAGATGGAAGTTTTGTTTTTTCAAGAAATTCTATAGTATTGGGATCTAATGTAGCAAGGGATCTTGGAGGAGCTCAAGTTGGTGATAGTGTTAAAGTTTTGGTAGTTGACAGATGGGGTCAGGATCAAGTTAGAAGATTCACAGTTTCTGGAATTGCAAATTCTCCAGGTGGTCAGGGGTTTGATTATTCTGGAGTTATCCACATTGATACTTTACGTGATATGATGAGTAGACATGGGGAAACTGGTTCATTTATGGTAAAACTTTATGATCATTCTAAAGCATTAGAAGTTAAAGAATTCTTTTTACGTTCATTTCCAAATGATGATTTCATAGCTGAAACAACAGAAGAGGCTTCTGAAGCACAACTTGAAGGTTTTAGATCTGGTATTGCAATGATTAACAT
>JABMNR010000082.1 GCA_013203465.1 Alphaproteobacteria bacterium | reverse complement strand
CGATCCTGGCCTTTCGGATCGAGCGGGTGCTCGACAAGGACCGCATCCTCGAGCTGTACCTGAATGAGATTTACCTCGGCTTCGGTTCTTACGGTGTGGCGGCGGCGGCACTGAATTATTTCGACAAACCGCTCGACCGGCTGACCATCGCCGAGGCGGCCTATCTGGCGGCCCTGCCCAAGGCTCCCAACAACTACCATCCCATCCGCCGCACCGAGGCGGCGATCGCCCGACGCAACTGGGTCATCGAGCAGATGCGGCGCAATGGGTTCGTCTCCGACGCCGAGGCCGCCGCCACCAGCCAGCAGCCGCTGGGTGTGGTCAGTGGCGGTGGCAGCGATATCGCCTCGGCCGATTACTTCGTCGAGGAAACGCGGCGAGAGTTGCTCGACCGATACCACGAGAATGGCTTGTACGAGGGTGGGTTGTCGGTCCGCACCACCATCGACCCGAGGTTGCAGCGCATCGCCGAAAGCGCCTTGCGCCGGGGCTTGGAGCTGTACGACCGTCGCCATGGTTGGCGTGGGCCGGTCACCACCCTGCCGGTCGAGGCCGGATGGGGCGACGCCCTGGCGAGGGTCGAGGCGCCGGGCGGGCTCGGCGACTGGCGGTTGGCGCTGGTGCTCAAGGTCACGGACAAGGAGGCGACGATCGGCTTCGCCGACGGCACCCTCGGCACCATGCCCTACGCGGAGGTTCGATGGGCGCGGCCGTGGCTGGAGGATCAGCGCTTCGGAGAGGTGCCGGCCTCGGTCGACGCGGTGCTGGCGCCGGGCGATGTCGTGCCGGTGGCGGCCGTCATCGAGACCGCGAAGGGAGAGCCCTATCCCGAGGCGACCTATGGCTTGCGGCAAATCCCCGATGTCGGCGGCGCCATCGTGGCGTTGGACCCGCATACTGGACGGGTGCTGGCGATGAGCGGCGGCTGGGACATTGAAACCAGCCAGTTCAACCGCGCCACCCAGGCGCGCCGGCAGCCGGGATCCGCATTCAAACCCTTCGTCTATCTGGCGGGGCTGGACGCCGGGTACACCCCGGCCACCAAGATTCTCGACGCGCCCTTCGTGATCGATCAGGGCGCCGGCCTCGGCAAATGGAAGCCGGCCAACTACACCAACAAATTCTACGGTCCGACGCCGATGCGCATCGGCATCGAGAAATCGCGCAACCTGATGACCGTGCGCCTGGCGCAGACCATCGGCATGGAGCGGGTGGTCGACTACGCCAAGCGGTTCAACATCGTCGACGACATGGAGCCGCACCTGTCCTACGCCTTGGGCGCCGGGGAAACCACCTTGCTGCGGTTGACGACGGCTTATGGAATGCTGGTCAACGGCGGGCGCAAGATCACGCCGGCATTGATCGACCGGGTGGCTGATCGGCACGGCAAGACGGTGTTTCGCCATGACAGCCGACCCTGTCACGGCTGCAACGCCGGGCGCTGGGACGGTGGGCCGCCTCCCGCGCTCCCGGACAATCGGCCGCGATTGGTCGATCCGGCATCGGCCTATCAGGTGGTGTCCATGCTGGAGGGCGTGGTCAAACGCGGCACCGGCCGGCGGATCGCCGAGCTGGGCAAGACCTTGGCGGGCAAGACCGGCACCACCAACGACAACACCGACACCTGGTTCATCGGGTTTTCCCCGGATCTGGCGGTCGGTGTCTTCGTCGGTTTCGATCAGCCGAGAACCCTCGGCCGCGCGGACACCGGCTCCAACGTCGCGGCGCCGCTGTTCAAGCTGTTCATGGCCGAGGCCCTGGACGGCGTGCCGGTCGCGGATTTCCGCATTCCGGCGGGGGTGCGGCTGATCTGGATCGACCACGCCACCGGGGCCCGCGCGGCGCCTGGGGCCACCGCGGCGATCCTGGAGCCGTTCAAGCCGGGCACTGGGCCGGACAGTAGCCTGGCGGTACTGGACGGCGGAATATCCGGCGTGGCGCCGGCTGGCGGGGCGGTTCCGGGTGCGGTGCCCCCGGTTGCGGGCGGCGGGCCCGGGCTCTATTAAGGCCATCCGGGTTTAGGCGATCCGGGGCTTGCGACCTCGTTCATTCACCATGGAGCCGATGATGCGCGCGGAAACCACCGCGACGGCCGAAGAGATCAAGCAGTCGATCGAGCTGCTGAGGAGGCATCTTTGACTGGGATGTCGCCGTCACCCGCCTGAGCGAACTGGACGCGCTGACCCAGGATCAGTCGTTGTGGGACGACCCGGACCGCGCTCAGAAATTGATGCAGGAGCGCACGCATCTTGAGAAGCAACTGGGCGAGGTCAAGGCACTCGAACGGGGTGTCGAGGACGCGCTGATGCTGGTCGAGATGGGCGAAGCCGAGGGCGATACCGCCACCGTCACCGAGGCCGAGGCCGAACTGGAGGCGATCCGCGCCACGCTGGAGAAGATGCAGATCGAAAGCCTGCTGTCCGGCGAGGCCGACGGCAACGACTGCTATCTGGAGGTTCATGCCGGCGCCGGCGGCACCGAAGCTCAGGACTGGGCCGAGATGATGCTCCGCATGTACCTCCGCTGGTCCGACCAGCACAAATTCAAAGCCGAAATCATGGCCATCAGCAGCGGCGAAGAAGCCGGGGTCAAGTCCGTCGAAATTCGTATCACCGGTGACAACACCTACGGCCTCCTCAAGTCCGAACGAGGCGTGCACCGTCTCGTCCGCATCTCCCCCTTCGATTCCTCCCACTCCCGCCACACCAGCTTCGCCCTCGTCGAGGTCATGCCCGAGGCCGCCGCTGGCGACATCAACGTCGAAATCAAATCTGACGATCTCCGCATCGATACCTACCGCGCCAGCGGT
>JABMNR010000007.1 GCA_013203465.1 Alphaproteobacteria bacterium | reverse complement strand
TCCACCAGCGTGCGCAAGGTCATCATCTCGTCGGTCATCGGTCGTCCTTCCGGTTCAGGTTGGTGTCAACAACCAGACCCTACCGAAAAGCGCCGATGACCACCGCGCCGTCCAGCTACACCACGCGGGGGGACGCGACCGGGCCCTGCTCTTGCCTTTGGTCTTCTTTGGTTTCGGAACGGGGGTTAGAAGCTTAGAATAACGTCTTTTTTCAACTAGTTGATTTGTCGGTTGACCCTCCGAATCGAGATCCCAGTGCATTGTGGGGATTTCATATGGAGAGTTGATTATTGGCCTTTGGTAGAAATGTTCTGTCATGCTTACACCGAAAATTCCGAAGCCATTATGCAAGATGAAGTTGTAAATTGAGTATAGGCTAAGTTTTTTGCATCCGTGAAGCCAGGGAAGGTGGGGTTGAGGCGCGAAGAGCGGTTGGCCGACTCAGTCTTTGTCGGTGAGGGCGCATACACTCCATACGGGTGCCTGCTACTCTGATCTCAAGCACGTTTTTTCGCTGAGGTGGTTCCCCGAGGCGAATTTCTAGGTTGCGGCGGTCGAGTTGTCGGCGCTTAGCCATAAACATATTGCAACCCTGTTCGGGGTTTGATATTGAAGCCTTCAGTGAGGCTAACAGTGGACACCGTCGATGCTCTACAAACGCAATCAGGTGGAAGAGGCGCTGTGGCGGCTGAAGGCCGGCAGGCGGGGTAGCGGACCGCCGCCGCCGGTGTTTCGCACGCGCGTCAAACGGCTGCTGGAGCTTGACCGTCAGGGCATGGCCGAGAGTGAGCGACCGCCGAGAGGGTTCGCCTTCATCGACGCGATGCCGCGGGGGAAGGGGGCGGACATCGGCTTCACCGAGATCAACGCGTTCTGCCTGTCGGCCGGCCTCGACCTGCTCGATACCGGCTACAAGCAGTCGGAGGTGGTCTACCTGCTACAACACATCCGCCCGCTGCTTGAGAAAGCCCACGCAGCTGAGCGACGCAACCCGGCGGTTCCTAACCTCAACTTGCTGGCCGAGGACCGGCCGGGTTCCCCGGTCTATGTCGAGAACGGCATCGAGTTCGCCGACACCCGGCTGTTTCTGTTGCTGGGTCGGGTGGAGATGCGGGAGGCCTATCCCCTGCACGACCAGAGTCTACCGCTGATCTTCGCCCCGGAGTTGGTGCGCGGGCTGACCGCGCTCACGGAGACGCTGCACAATCGGGTGCGGGAGATGATCAAGGTTCATGTGCTGGAGCTGTCGGTGATGGCCAGCTCCCTGCGGTTCCGGCTGGCGGAGACCGAACCGCGCACCCGGGGACGGGCGGCGTGAGCGTTGAGGTGATGTTTTGTGGTTAATTGTAACCTTAATAAAGGTTAGTAATGACTGTATCTCATACTGAAGAACCACCATCGGCGAACGCTCCGTTGCTGGATCGGGTGTGCTATCGGGACCTGGAGGCGTTGACGCCGAACCCAAGGAACGCTCGCCGCCACCCCGCCTCGCAGATCCGCAAGCTGGCGCGCAGCCTGGAGCGGTTCGGCTTCCTCAATCCGGTGATGGTCGACGATGACGGCATGATCCTGGCGGGGCATGGTCGGGTAGAAGCGGCCCGCCGGCTGGGGTGGACGATGGTGCCGACCTTGACGGTCACGCATTTGAGCGCCCAGGAACAGCGCGCCTATGCCTTGGCCGAGAACCGGCTGGCCGAGTTGGCCGAGTGGGATACCGAGACCTTGGGCTTGGAGCTGAGCGCCCTGCTCGAGGTGGATCCGGCCTTCGATGTGGGGGCGGTCGGGTTTGAGGACGCCGAGGTGGATGTGCTGACGATCGTCGCCAGCATGAAGACGGCCGAGCCACCGCCGCCCGAACCAAACACGTCAACACCCCCCGTCAGCCGGTTGGGCGATCTGTGGTGTTTGGGACCGCACCGGTTGGTGTGCGGCGATGCTCTCGATGGGGCGGTCCATAGCCAACTGATGGCGGGGGAGCCGGCGGCCATGGTGTTCACCGATCCACCCTACAACGTGCCGATCAACGGCCACGTCACGACCCGGCGGGATCGCAGCCGCCGAGAGTTCGCCATGGCCTCGGGGGAGATGTCGCAGGAGGCGTTCCGCTCGTTCCTGCACACCGCCTTGGGGCACGCCGTTACATCCAGCACCGCCGGGGCGGTGCATATGGTGTGCATGGATTGGCGGCATCTGGTCGATCTGTTGGCGGTGGGTGAGGGGCTGTACCGCGAGTTCCTGAACCTCTGTGTCTGGGACAAGGGGGTGGGCGGCATGGGTTCGCTCTACCGCTCGCGGCACGAGCTGGTGCTGGTGTTCCGATCGGGCACGACACGGCACCGCAACAACGTGCAGTTGGGGCGGTTCGGGCGCAACCGCAGCAACGTCTGGGGCTATCCCGGTGTGGCGAACATCACGGGTGAGACCCGGCGGGATGCGGGCCACCACCCGACGATCAAGCCGGTGGCTTTGGTGGCCGACGCAGTGCTGGATGTGACCAAGGCCAACGAGGTGGTGCTCGATCCGTTCGGCGGGGCGGGCACCACGCTCATCGCCGCCGAACGCACCCAGCGCCGGGCCCGGTTGGTGGAGATCGACCCGCTCTATGTCGACACCACGATCGAGCGCTGGCAGCGCGAGACCGGGTGCCAGGCGATCCTCGAGGCGACCGGTCAAAGCTTTGCCGACCGCCGACGGGAATGCACGGGGTTGCCCCGCCGGCGGTCGAAGGCGAGCCGTCGATGAGTGGCAAGGGCGGCCCGGACGACGGGGCCTACACGGTCGGCTATGGCCGGCCCCCGGCGCGCACCCGCTTCAAGCCGGGTCAGTCGGGCAACCCCAAAGGCCGACCCAAGGGCGCGCGTAACCTGAAGACCGATCTGCAGGCCGAGATGGCCGAGCGGATCACCGTCCAGGAAGCGGGTCGGTCGAAGACCATCACCAAGCAGCGGGCGTTCTTGAAGGCGTTGATGGCCAAGGCGATCAAAGGTCATGTCCCGGCGGCGCAGAAGCTGATCGATCTGATCATAAGGCTCATGGAGCCGGAGGAAGGGGCCGGGGACGCGGTGGCTCTGTCGCCCGAGGAACAGGAGATCCTCGAGGTGCTCTCACAACGCCGGCCGACAGCGCCCGATGCGGAGGCCGTAGAGACCGCAGCGGAGACAAGCGCGCCGTGACGAGCCGGGCGGTGGTACGCGAGATCCTGCGCCGTGACTTGACCAGCTTCATCCTCCGATCCTTCCAGACCGTGGCTCCGGGTATTGCCTACCGGCACAACTGGCACATCGAGCTGATCGCCGACCGGCTGGTGGCGGTGTTCGGCGGCCGCATCACCCGGCTGATCATCACCGTCCCGCCCCGCAGCCTGAAGTCGCTGTGCGCCAGCGTGGCCTTCCCGGCCTGGGTGCTGGGCCACGATCCCGCACATCGGATCATCTGCGCCAGCTACGGCGTCGACCTCGCGCTCAAGCATGCCCGGGACTGTCGGCATATTTTGGACAGTCACTGGTACCACGAGGTGTTCCCACGCACCCGGTTGAACCGCAAGAAGACCGCCGAGGACGAGTTCGAGACCACCGGGGGCGGCTACCGTATCAGCACCTCCTTGGGCGGTACGCTGACCGGCCGGGGCGGCAACGTTCTCATCGTCGACGATCCGATCAAGCCGCAGGACGCGCTGTCGCCGGCCCGGCGCAAATCGGTGACGGAATGGTTCGAGGGCACGCTGTACTCCCGGCTCGACGACAAGCGACGGGATGCCATCATCGTCATCATGCAGCGGGTGCATGTGGACGATCTGGTCGGCCATCTGCTGGCGAAGGGCGGCTGGCGCCACATCAACCTGGCGGCCATCGCCACGAGCCCGGAGCGGTTCGCGTTGGCCGACGGCCGGGTGTTCACCCGATCGGTCGGCGATGCGCTGCATCCGGATCGAGAGCCGTTGGCGGTGTTGGATGATATCCGGGCGACGGTGGGCAGCTACCACTTCGAGGCGCAGTACCAGCAGGCGCCGGCCCCCGAACAGGGCAACCTGGTCAAATGGTCCTGGTTCCGGCGTTACGCCGAGATACCGTTCGCTGAGCCCGGCGATCGGATCGTCCAAAGCTGGGACACGGCGATGACCGCCCATGACGGCTCGGACTGGTCGGCCTGTGTGACGGCTGCCCTGCGCGGCAATGATATCTACGTCATCGATGTGTTCCGCGAGCGTTTGGACTTCCCGAGCCTGAAGGCCAGGATTTACGCGCTGAAGCAAGAGTTCGCGGCCCACGACGTGGTGATCGAGGACAAGGGCTCGGGCACCGGATTGATCCAACAGCTTAAGAGCGAGGGACAGCTCCGGCCGATCGGCTTCGCTCCGGAGGGCTCGAAGGCCGACCGCATGGCGGCGCAGTCAGCCGGCATCGAGGCGGGGTATGTGCTGCTGCCGGAGCAAGCTCCCTGGCTGGAGGTCTTCCGGGGCGAGATGCTGGCGTTCCCGCACGGCAAGCACGACGACCAGGTCGATGCCTTCTCGCAACTGCTGGGATGGATCGAGCGCGGTACGCGGAACCGAACATCGAGCGTCGAATTCTTGCTGTAGAGCGAGCCGCGACGACGAAAACACCCCGAAGACCGATCTTTGCACTGGACTGTCGGGCCGCCGCAAGCATTGCTGTGTCCCAAGGACGGCGAACCTCCAGCCCCGCCGATCGCCCGCCGACCACCCATCGCCCGGAAAGCTCCGGGCTTGCGCTGGTGGCAGCGCCGCGATCACTGAATTTTCCCAACGCGGCGCCAAACCGGAGGACTCAAGCATGGCCCGCAAGACGACGAAGACGACCAAATCCAAAACCACCCAGCCGACATCCACCCGACGGCGCACCTGCAAGACAGCGGTGGCAAGCAACGCTGTCACGCCGGCCGCCGCGATCATGGCACCGAAGTCCATCGACAAGCCGATCGGCGGCAAGCTCGGCCTGGTCGCCGGTGCGGTGCTGAAGCCGGCCGGTGCGAGCCTTGACGATCTGGTCACGCTGACCGGCTGGCAGCCGCACACTATCCGCGCCGCACTGAGCCGCTTGCGCCCGCGCGGCATCGACGCACGGCTGACCACGGTCGGCGATCGCAAGGCCTACCGGGTCGCCGTGGCCGAGGCCTGACGATGAAACGAGAGGATCTGACCGAGCGCCTTCATGCCCTCGCCGACATGGAGGTCTCGGTACTGCGATTAGAATGGAAACGCCTGTTCCGAAGCCAACCGCCGGCCCGGATCAGCCGGCAGCTGCTCGAGCTGGGCATCGCCTGGAAGCTGCAGAAAGCAGCATCCGGCGGGCTGAGCCGGGCGACGATGCGACAGTTGGGCGGCTCAATCGATGCCACTGGAGGGGTGGCGGAACCACGATCCATTACCTTGAAACCCGGCGCTCGACTGGTCCGTGAATGGCACGGCGAGACGCACGATGTCCTGGTGGTCGGCGGCGGGTATGAGTGGCGAGGGCAGCGCTGGACCTCGCTGTCGGTGATCGCCCGCGAGATCACCGGCACCCGGTGGTCCGGGCCGCGCTTCTTTGGCCTGGAGAAACCCAAGACGAAGCGGCCAACCGTCGTAGTGGAGGCGGCCGATGGCTAAGCGACCTGTCCGCTGCGCGATCTACACCCGGAAATCATCGGAGGAGGGGTTGGAGCAGACGTTCAACTCGCTCGATGCCCAGCGTGAGGCGGGTGAAGCCTACATAGCGAGTCAGAAGCACGAGGGGTGGGACGCGCTCCCAGTACGTTACGACGACGGTGGTCTCTCCGGGGGCACGATGGAGCGTCCGGCCCTGCAACGGCTGCTCGCCGACATCGCGGCCGGCGCGGTCGATGTGGTCGTGGTCTACAAGGTGGACCGGTTGACCCGTTCGCTCGCCGACTTCGCCAAGATCGTAGACGCCTTCGACGGCAAGGGCGTGTCGTTCGTATCGGTGACCCAGCAGTTCAACACCACCACCTCGATGGGCCGGCTGACGTTGAACGTGCTGCTGTCCTTCGCGCAGTTCGAGCGCGAGGTCACCGGTGAGCGCATCCGCGACAAGATCGCCGCATCCAAGAAGAAGGGCATGTGGATGGGCGGCCCGGTGCCGCTCGGCTATGACCTCGACGGTCGGTCGCTGGTGATCAACGAACAGGAAGCAGCGACGGTCCGGCACATCTTCGAGCACTACGCCGCGCTCGGGTCGGTTCATGATCTCAAGGCGGAACTCGACCGCGACGGCTATGTCAGCAAACGCCGGGTCAATGGTGCCGGGCGGGAGAGCGGCGGGCAACCGTTCAGCCGGGGTGCGCTCTATCTGCTGCTGCAGAACCGGCTGTACCACGGGGAGATCGAGCACAAGGGAGCCGTCTATCCGGGGCAGCACGAGGCGATCGTGGACGACACGCTGTGGAACCGGGTGCAGGCGGTCATTGCCAGTAATCGGGTTGACCGGGAGACCGGTACTGGCGCCGCGGCGCCGAGCCTGTTGGCCGGGTTGGTGTTCGACGCGAACGGCGAACGGCTGACCCCAACACACGCGAACAAGCGTGGCACGCGGTATCGGTACTACGTCAGCAAGGGACTGGTTCGCGGCGAGTGGTCGGATGGGGGATGGAGGTTGCCGGCTGGTGATCTGGAGACGCTGGTCCAGAACCGGGTGATCCGGTTCCTGGCCGATGAGGGCGCTGTGCATGACGCGGTCTCTGATGGGACGAATCTCGACGCTCGACGTCGAATGGTCGGCGCTGCAGCCGATCTGGCCACGCGGTGGCAAACGCTGGCGTTCGAGAGGCGCCGGGCAGTTCTATGTGGTCTCCTGTCGCGCATCGTGATCACGACAGATGGTGTCGATCTGATGCTTCGGCCGCATGCGGTCGCGGCCGTCGTTGATCCAATGTTCCAGTCTGGAAGCTCGGTTCCGAGTGACGATCCCGGTGGAGAAGTTCGCCTTCACGTTCCGGCCAAGATGAGACGGGTCGGAAAGGGAAATGCGCTTGTCATCGGCGGGGCGGAGGCAAGAAGTCGAAAACCGGATCCTGCCTTGCTGCGGCTGCTCGCGCAGGCGCAGCGATACCGAAGCCTGATCCTGGCGGGCGATGGCCGTTCGATGGCCGAGATCGCGGAGGAGGTCGGTATCGGAGCCTCATATTTCTCCAGGATTGTCCGCCTGGGATTCCTCGCGCCTGATATCGTGCGATCGATCCTTGATGGCACCCAACCGATCGAGCTGTCGGCAAAGACGCTGTCACTCGGCGTGGCTCTCCCTGTTGAATGGGACGTGCAGAAACGGAAGCTCGGGTTCAGCTAAGCCGCTCAGCCTTATAATCTGGACCCTATGGCGGGTTACCGAGAGCGCCATCTTTCCCCATGATCCGGGCGAGCAGCCAATATCTCAATGTACCACGAAAACGGTGAGGAGAGACTTTCAGGCCGTAGGCGCCAAAGTTCCGCCACCGTGTGCGTCTCTCGGTACAGTGCCGGTGACTGGCAGTCCGCCAAGTCCCTGAATCTCCCGCACAATTCCGCGCTCGCCTGAAGGCGCGCCGCAGAGACCCGACTATCAGGAGAAGAGTGGCTGGGGGACCTGGATTCGAACCAGGGTTGGCGGAGTCAGAGTCCTCGTTAGGTAATTGATTTTTATTAACTTTTTCTCCAATTTAGGAGAAAACTGCCCATGGAAAATCAATGGCTTATGCGCCTTTTCCCAACTAAATTGTGGGGGAGGGCGGCCGGATGAAACCGCTCCGAAAAGAGAAAGGCCCCGGCGACGTTGGCGCGTCGACCGAGGCCCATACCAATAAACAGCATCCGAAATTTAAGGCGTCCGACTCGCGAGTGCAAGGCATCAATGCCGAGCTGCTTGATCTGTCGCGCGCGGTGATCCGTCTCAATCCATGCCACCGCGATCCCGAACAGTACCACGCTGACAAGAGCGAGATCGCCGGGCGGCTTCGGTCGCTGTCGCGCATCGTGGCGATGGGAGGGTGCCATGGGGGGTGATCTCGCACGCTATATCGGGCCCGTCGCGCGCCACCTGCTTGGCGATCCGAATAAGGCCCTTAGCTCGAAATCCGAACTGCGGTTCGGGTCCAATGGCGGTCGGTCCGTGGATCTTGCCAAGGGTACGTTCTACGATCACGAGGCCGGTTTCGGCGGTGGCGTCCTCGATTTGATCAGGCGGGAGACAGGCTGCATGAACGGTTCCGCCGTCGCGTGGCTACGGGACAATGTCGACCCCGATGTTCTGGCGCCGGATTCCGACAGAAAAGCCATTGAGGCGACATACGACTATTGCAACGACGATGCCCAGCTCATCTTTCAGGTGGTGCGGTTCCGCCACGCTGACGGAACGAAGACGTTCCGACAGCGACGGCCGGACGGCAACGGTGGATGGGTGTGGAACGTCAAGGGCATTGAGCCGGTGCCGTACCGCTTGGCCGACATCCTGGGCAGTGATCCCGAACGGATCGTTTTCGTGGTCGAGGGTGAGAAAGACGCCGATCACCTCGCCGGTCTCGGCTTGATCGCGACGTGCAACGCGGGTGGCGCGGGCAAGTGGCGGCAGGCGCTATCGAGCCATCTGGCGGGCCGAGACGCGGTCATTTTGCCCGACAACGATGATGCGGGTGCCGCACATGCGGACCATGTCGCTCGATCGCTGGACGGCATCACCGCATCAACCCGTGTGGTCCATCTACCGGGTCTCCCGCTAAAGGGTGACGTGTCGGACTGGTTCGATGGTGACGGCACGGTCCGGGCCTTGAAAGAGCTGGTGGATGCGGCACGGCCCTGGGAATCAACGCCGGCCGGTGAAGTTGGTCCGGCCGACCCAGACGCGCTTCCGCTCGTATGGTTCGATGACTTGAAGCCGGATGCGAGCGTGGTGGATTTTGTCGAGGGTGTGTTGGTCGAGGGCGGTTTGACCGTGGTTTATGGCGAGTCGAATGTCGGCAAGACCTTCTTCGCAACCGACCTGGGCATTCACGTCGCCACCGGCGCGCCATGGCATGGGCGGGCTGTTGAACAAGGGGCGGTGATCTACGTCGCGGGTGAGGGCGGCAGCGGCATCCGCAAGCGCATAGCGGCCTTCCGTGAGCGGTATGAACCGCCGGCCGGAGTGCCCTTCGCGGTCATTCAACAATCGGTCAATCTGCTCGATCCGGCGGGTGAAACCGCGCCGCTCATTGAAACCATCCGCCAAGCGGCCGCTCAGCTATCCATGCCGGTCCGGCTGGTCATCGTCGACACCCTGGCCAGGGCCATGGTGGGCGGGGACGAGAACAGCGGCGAGGACATGGGCCGGCTTGTCGGCAACGCGGATCGTATCCGCGACGAGACCGGCGCCAATGTGCTTTTCGTCCATCACTCAGGCAAGGACCGGGCACGTGGCGCGCGCGGTCATAGCTCATTGCGCGCGGCGGCCGACACCGAGATAGAGGTGGCGAAGGATGAGGCGACGGGTGTCGCCGTCGCGACGCTGACGAAACAGCGCGACCTTGACGGTGGGGCTGAATTTGCCTTTCGGCTTGAACCAGTGGTGGTCGGTACCGACCGGCGCGGCAAGGCGGTGACTTCATGCGCGGTTGCCCCGCTGGACGATGCTCCGAGCTCGGCGCGTATCTCCATGACGCCAAGGGAAAAACTGGCCCTTGATCAGCTTCGGAACGCCATCGTCGATCACGGCGAGACAAGGTCGAAACAGCGAAACATCCCCGCCAATGTTTCGGTTGTTTCGCTTGACCGGTGGAAGCGCCGTTTGGAGGGCGCCGATCTGCTGGACGAAACAAACCGAAACAACGCGCGGGCTCAATGGTCGCGCGTCAAAAGAGACCTGCAAAGCAAGGGAATTATTGGCATTTTGGAGGGTTACGTCTGGTTGACGCAACAGGCGAAACAAGAGCGAAACACGGATGAAACGAGCGAGATAAATGTCCAGGAGGCTCAGGGTCGAGCGAAACGGATGGAGAGCCCCCCTTTAGGGGGATCTCCGTTTCGTCTCGCCTCGGCTGGCGGTTTCGCGTCAGTGGAGCAATGTCGAAACCAATGATGTCGCCCGACCATGCCGGCTTATCGCGGAATTCGGCCCTCCCCGAACGCGGCCGACCGGATGTGTTCCCGCTCGTGGCGCGCGGTGGTCAGGTCGGGTGGCCGCGCGGAGTAACAGGGGGGGCGTCATCCGGGGAGCCGCCGGCTCGCCAAATCACCGTTTGACGGATAGGTCGAGCGATGCGTCCGCGCGCGGAGCACGATCCGATTGACCGGGGAGAACCGCACCGGCAAACTATCCGACACGGTCCTCGGGTGTGGTCCTCGGGTGCCGGGGGACTGGTAAATATGGCCTATTACCCCGTGGAAACACGGTTATACTATTGAAACAGCAGACAAATTCGGCTCATCCGGGCTAAATGAAAGAGGAATGGAACATCGTGCCGGCACAAAACGGCCGCACCGTGTGGAACGGTGGCAATCGACACGAGGCCCCGTAATGGGTTACAGAGGGTGGGTCCGCCGGACTGCCGCTGATGGAAGCGGATTGAGACAAATTCGTCTTCAGATA
>JABMNR010000081.1 GCA_013203465.1 Alphaproteobacteria bacterium | reverse complement strand
GCGTTGATGCGGAAATAGGTCGACAGCTCCATCGGGCAGCGCACGCCCTTGGGGATGTAGACGAAACTGCCGTCGGTGAAGACCGCGCAATTCAGGCAAGCGAAGTAATTGTCGGCCGGCGGCACCACCGAGCCGAGGTAGCGACGCACCAACGCCGGATGCTCCTTCACCGCATCGGAGATCGAGCCGAAGATGATGCCGTGTTTCTCCAACTCTTTCTTGTAGGTGGTGGCGACCGATACGCTGTCGAACACCGCGTCGACCGCGACGACACCGGCCAGCATCTCCTGCTCCTTGAGCGGGATGCCGAGCTTCTCGTAGGTGCGCAACAGCTCGGGATCGATCTCGTCCAGGCTTTTCGGCCGATCCGTCAACTTCGGCGCCGAGTAGAAGTAGATCTCCTGGAAGTCGATCGGCGGGTAGCCGACCTTGGCCCAGTTCGGCTCCTCCATCAGCAGCCACTGGCGATAAGCCTTCAGCCGCCATGCGAGCAGCCATTCCGGCTCCTCTTTCTTGGCCGAGATGAAGCGGATGGTGTCTTCGCTCAATCCCTTGGGCGCGGTATCGGATTCGATATCAGTGACGAAGCCGTACTTGTACTCCCGGCCCGTAAGCTCCTCGACTTGCCGAACGGTGTCCGCTGTGGCGGCCATTCTGTCTCTCCGTCTTTCGTTCTATTCGGTGGACGCGGGCGCGGCCGGCCGTGTCGATGTCAGTGCCCGAGGCGCCGCCCGCACCGGAAACATCTGGTCCGGGTTCAGCATGTCGGCCAGCGTCACCGCGTCGAGTGCCGCGCGGATCGCGGTGTTAACCCGGTTCCAATTACCGCTCATCGGACAGGAATGCTCGACCTCGCAGCTATCCTCGGCGCCGTCGACGCAAGCGGTAAGCGCGATCGGCCCTTCCAGGGTCTGCACGATGTCGGTCACCGTCACCGCCGCCGCCGGCCGATCCAGCGAGTAGCCACCTTTAGCACCGCGATGCGCCGTCACCAACGCGGTCGCCGCCATGGTTTTCAACAGCTTGGACACCGTCGGCAGCGGCACGCCGGTCGCCTCGGCCAGCGCCGCCGCCGTGCGCACGCGTCCTATGTCCAGCGCCATCTGGCCCAGGACGACGATCGCGTAGTCGGTCATGCGGTTGAGACGCAACATCGCTTAATCCGTACCATTACAGTCTTCTTTATCTAAGCCTCGCCACCACGGGGGTCAAGAATAAAGCGGACCAAATTAGTCGTCTTTCACACTCGCGGCACTGACGCTTGACGCATAACGGGGCCGGGTGTCTGTTCGCGGAAGCCGCCAACACCCGACTCTGGAGCCCTGCCTGTGTCCACCGCCCGCCCCACGGATTTGCCGCGGGCCGTCTTCTGGATGATGGGCGCGTTGGCGTCCTTCACCGCGATGGCACTGGCCGCCCGCGAGCTGACGGTGGAGATGAGCGCCTTCCAGGCGTTGTTCTTCCGCAGCGTGATCTGCGTGGCGGTGTTGCTGCCGATCGCCGCGCGCAGCCGATTTCAAAGTGTTCGCACCGCACGGTTTCGCCTTCACCTGGCGCGCAACGCGGTACACTTCGCCGGTCAGGTCGGCTGGGTCTACGGCATCAGCGTGTTGCCCTTGGCGGCGGTGTTCTCGATCGAGTTCACGGTGCCGATCTGGACCGCGATCCTGGCGGCGCTGTTCCTGGGCGAGCCGTTCACTCGCTGGCGGGCGATCGCCATCGCTATGGGTTTCGCCGGTATCCTGATCATCGTGCGGCCGGGCTCATCGATGGTCGACGCCGGTGCGTTCGCGGTGCTGGGTGCCGCCGTCTGTTATGCCGCGACCTTCGTGTTCACCCGCCACATGGCGACAACCGAAAGCCCGCTGTCGATCATCTTTTGGATGAATTTAGTGCAGTTGTCCCTCGGTCTGGTGCCGTCGGCCGCCCTGTGGGTGACCCCGTCGTCCGACACCTATCCGTGGATCGTGGTGATCGGCATCGCCGGTCTCGCCTCGCATTGGTGTGTCGCCCATGCCATGCGCCACGCCGACGCGGCGGTGGTGGCGCCGATGGATTTCATCCGCTTGCCGGTGATCGCGGTGGTCGGCTTCGTGATCTATGCCGAGCCGTGGAACCCCTTCGTGCTGATCGGCGGCCTGCTGATCTTCTCCGGCAACATGGTCAACCTGCTGGGTGAGCGGCGGCGGGCATCCCGCGAGATAGCGCGCTGATCACGCCGTGGAATCATAACCATGGACTCACATAAAAAATTGGTTTTTTGAATAAATTCAAAATACTATAGGCTTTATTTCAGATTTTGAATCGGCCAAAGCCCCTATGATGCTCCCCCATCCCCTTAACACCGCCTCGGTAAGCCCGGTCGTCCCGTTGTCCGCCGGGTTTCTGACCGCCGTTGTCGGCTTCGCCAGCTCCTTCGCCGTTGTGCTGCAAGGGCTCGAAGCCGTGGGCGCCAGTCCGGTGCAAGCCGCCTCCGGGTTGATCGCGCTGTGTGGCATCCAAGGCGTGATCATGGTCTGGCTCGCTTGGCGGACCCGGATGCCGATCACCATCGCCTGGTCGACGCCGGGGGCGGCGCTGCTGGTGGCGACCGGCTTGCCCGACGGCGGGTTCGCCGCCGCCGTGGGCGCCTTTCTGACCGCCGCCTTGTTGATCCTGCTGGCCGGTGTGTGGCGGCCGTTCGGCCGTGCGGTGGAGGCGATCCCCGCCAGCCTGGCCAGCGCCATGCTGGCCGGCGTGCTGTTGGAGCTGTGCTTGGCGCCGGTGCGCGCGATCGAGGCGATGCCCTGGCACGCGCTGCCGATCATTCTGGTCTGGGCGTTGGCCCTGCGGGTCGCCCGGCTCTATGCCGTCCCGCTCGCCGTGGTGGTGACGGCCGCCGTCGTCGGCTTCGCGACACCGGTGCCCGAGGGCGCGTTCGACAACGCCTGGCCGACGCTGACCTTCGTCATGCCGACGGTAACCCTGGACGCCACCATCGGCATCGCCTTGCCGTTGTTCATCGTCACCATGGCCTCGCAGAACATCCCCGGCCTCGCGGTGCTGCACGCCAACGGCTACCACCCGGCCCCTGGCCCCTTGTTCGTCGCCACCGGCGGTGCCAGCGTAATCAGCGCCCTGTTCGGTGGCCACATGCTGAATCTGGCGGCGATCACCGCCGCGCTCTGCGCCGGGCCCGACGCCCATCCCGATCCGGCCCGCCGCTATCAGGCGTCGATCACCGCCGGGGTGATGTATGTGCTGATCGCTTTGCTTGCCGGGGCCGCCGCTGCCTTTGTCGCCGCCTCGCCACCGCTGCTGATCCAGGCGGTTGCCGGGCTCGCGCTGTTAGGCAGTTTGGCCGGGGCGGCTTCGAAGGCGCTGCAGAATTCGGACGAGCACATCCCGGCCATCGTGACCTTCGTCACCACCGCCTCGGGGTTGTCGATCCTCGGTATCGGTGCGGCGTTCTGGGGTTTGATCGCCGGTGGCGCGATGTTGGCGCTGATAAAACTCAAGCGACCCTGACCACCATCAGGCCGGCGTGGCGTCCTGGCGGTACTTGAAAGTCGCGTCGAACCGGGATTGCAAATACGGCCCGGCCAGCACCGGCGGAAACCGGGGAGTTGCTCCCGGTTCCAGGCAATTGGGCAGGCAGGCGATCTCGGCATCCCAGTTGGGATCGAAGAAGAACGGGATCGAGTACCGCTCGCGCCCCGAGGCGTTGATCACCCGGTGCGGGGTCGCCTGGAACCGGCCGTTGGTCCAGCGCGCCAACTGGTCACCAATGTTGACCACGAAGGCCCCGGGGATCGGCGGTGCCGCGATCCATTCGCCCGCCGTGTTCCGCACCTGCAAGCCGCCGTTGGGATCCTGGGCCAGGATCGTCAGGCAACCGTAATCGGTGTGCGCGCCGCAGCCCATGGTCTGGCTCTCCACGTGTCCGGTCTGCGGCGGGTAATGCAACAGCCGAACCTGCGCCAAAGGCCGATCGGTCTTGTCGGCGAACCAGTCCGGTCGCAGATCGAGGGCGAGGGCGATGGCGCGCATCAAGCTGCTCGCCAGATCGCGCATCGCCGCGAAATAACGTTCCGCCGTCGTGCGGAAACCGATGGCGTTCTCGGGCCACTGGTTCGGGCCATGCAACGGCAGGCCACGCTGTACCTCCGGCGCGTCGGGACCAAGATCGCGACCGATGTCGAAGCCTTCCTTGAGATCGGCGGTCAGGGCCGGATCGGTGTTTTCCTCGAACAGCGGGAAGTAACCACGGTGCACCGGCGAGTTCTTGATGTGCACCGCCATCTTCTCGTCGAGCGGCCGATCAAAGAACGCCCGGCTCTCGGCGAACATCGCCGCCACCAGATCATCCGGCACGCCGTGTCCCGCGACATAGAGGAAGCCAACTGTCTCGGCGGCATGACGCAGCGCGTTGGCGACCTCGACCGTGTCCGTACCATCGAGCAGCCCCGCGACATCGACCACCGGAATCTCCCGGAACGGCACGACGCGGCCAAGCAAATTGTCAGCGATGGTAACGGCGGCGTCGACCATGGCCTTCCCCTCGGAGTCGAGATGGATCATGGAACGCGCGTCGCCGGCCCCGGTCAAGCTCCCTGCACCGCTCGATGGGCGGCGCGCACCATGTCAATGACATCGATGAGGCGGGCGACGTAGTGATCCTTGGGCGCGAAGGCCAGCGGTCCGTCGCCGCGAAAATTCCGCTCCATCACGTCGAGCATGCGGTTCAACCGGCGACGGTGCATGCCGAACGCCTTTTGCACCGGATCGGCAAGCACGCCGGCAAATGCCGCCGCCACCGCGCCGGCCGCCGCCAAGCCGACGGTCGTGCCGCCGATCAAGGCGGCGTTGGCCGTCGCCGGAAACCAGCCATACCAGAGGCCGCCCGCGGCCGCCCCAAACGGGAAGCTGATAACCGCCGCTTGATGCGCGACCGCCGCCGCCAGAACCGGCCCCAAGGTCCAGACGCTCGGCGTGATTTGTTGCGCCGCCAGATAGCCAACCCCGGCGTTGACCAGCGCCCCCACCATGTCGGCGGCGGCGGCGCGGGTGCCGGTGTAGGTGGCGACGGTCTCCTCGACCCGCCGGCGGATGTCCGGGTCATCGGCATGGCGCGCGATCTCGGCCAGCGGTTCGGCCAGGAATGGGTGGAGACGCGGATCGCTCATCATCGCCTCGGCCAGCGCATCAGCGGTCGCGATCCGCCCGCCATCGGCGTAGGGCAGTTCCAAAAGTTCGGTCCACAGCCGCCACTCAAGCTCTCGGTCGACCGAGGTGCGCAACAGCAGCCGACGGGACGCCATCCAGTGCCCGGCCCGACGCGCGCCAGCGCGCCGAACGACAATGCCAGCCAGTTGCAGCAACAATTGCGGCGGCATCAGTGCCAGATTGACCGGCGCGCGGATCAAGTCGGCCCCAAGCGCGTGCCGATGCAGGTCGAGCGCGCCCTTAACGCCGAAATGGATATCGACAAATCCATCGATCCGGTCCCGTCGCGAGGCAATGTAGCGGGTGATTGCGTCGTCGACGACGGCCCGAGCGGTCGCGGTATCGAACGGCAGACCGTATGCCGTTGCAGCAGCGAGTGCGTGATTCATGCATAGGAAAATAGCGCTTCCATACCGCCGGTAAAAGAGGGCGAGTCAGAATGTTGAGCGTCCTAAACGCGAACATCTTCCTGAAATTGTACTTCTGGCCTAGAATCTGCTTGGGACGACCGTGTTGACGCACGGAGAGGTGGGAATGTTCGGCAAGAAACAGATTTTTGAGATTCATGCGTGCCGTGACGGCCGTTGGACAATCGATACGACGGTCGAGACCAAGGATCATGCGGAATCGCTCGCCCGCAAGGTCCTGAACAAGCCCGGGGTTTCGGGCGTTAAGGTGATCCGGGAGGTCACGAGCGGCGACACCGCACGCGAAACCGTGGTTTTCGAGCAGACCCGTGAGCTCAAGGACAGCGGCAAGATTTTCGCCGGTGACATCGACGACGCGCCGATGTGCGAGGAGGTCGACGAGCTCTACGCCATCGAAGGCCGTCAAACCATCAACCGGCTGTTCCGGGCCTATCTCGACAAGAACGGCGTGACCGCAACCGAGGTCATGCACGACTTCCGCGAGCTGCGGCGGGCCATCGACGCCGACGGATTGATGACGTCGGGCATCGGCAAGGTATCGACTCTCCAGGCGAAAGGTCGGGACGACGTGGACGCGTCCCAGCGGCGGGATGTATTGTATAAATTCCTGGACGAAATCACCGCCAGGGCCAGGGCGGCATCCGAGAAAAAATTGCCGACCATTCGGCAAGAGGGTTTCGAGACCGCCATCGGCAAGATCGCCAACAGCTGCCCACCCGACCAATGCGACTTTCTCTTGCGGGTCGCCGTCGCCCGTGAGTTGGTCCAGCAACGCTCTTTCTTTGGCAAGCTGTCGCAGACCATCGAGTGGATGGAACCCAGTGAGGATGAACGCGCCCAACGGCTGCTTGACGGTTTCATCGCCGACACATTAGCCAATGCCGAGACCCTTCAGGATCTGCTCGGCACGCACAACAACCTGGGGTCGGCGCTGGGCGCGCTGGTCGATCTGGCGCAAGGCACCATGGAAGGTGAACTCGACGGTCTTGACGGCGAGTCTCCCGAAGGCATGGCGATCCGGCTGAACGGTCTGATGGGTCGCGATGTGCTGCCGGACAGTCAAATCATGCTGGTCGATCGAGTGCGCCGGCAACTTCAGGGCAAGAGCTCGCTCGGACGGGGTCACGATCCGGACGAGGAAGCGGAGGCCTTCAAGGATCTCATCGACAAGCTGATGCCTACCGACGCGCTGTTCGGCGGCAGCGTCATGGCCGAAGCGCTGACCCATCGGCAATCGCGCATGATCAACAAGGGTGGCGTCGCCGGCCTCAAGGAAGCAACGGGACGAATGCTGCCGGCGTTGAATGACCCGGTGCGCAAGGTTGCCTATCTGCTTTCGCTATCGGAAAGCACGATGGCCGGCGATATCGGCGATGAAATCTCGATGCAGCTCGAAGGACTCTTCGTCCGGCCGGAATCGGTAAAGCAGATCATCAAGGACAACCGCCCGCCCAACAAGAAGATGCAGACCATCACCTCGGTCTACCGCAAGGTGCACACCTCAAGCCTGGAGACCCACTTCAAGGGCAAGATCACCAACCGGCTGGATGAGTTGCTGGCGTCCTATATCGTCGACGATCGTATCCTGGACAAAGTTGACGATCCCAGCCGCCCGCTGCACGTTCGCGCGTTCATGCTGCTGTCCATGTGCACGCCGGAAATGCTGCCGGAGGGCAAGGCCTCACAGCTCGCCCGGCAGATCGTGGTCAAGCATCTGAGACGGCCGAATTTCGAAGGTGAGTTGGTTGCCGATGTGCCGACGGCGGAACGGGAAAAGGTTCTGCGCGACTTCCATGTCCAACTGCACCGCTGCGGCTTCATGCAGTGACCCCGGGGTGGGTCGGCAGGGCCGGCTCCCTCATTGGTCAAAAGGGTTGTTGCGCATCCATTCCCGCAGCTGCCGCTCGCCAACCAGACAGTCGTAGCCCGCCACGCGACGCACCTCAGGCCGTGCCGGGATTTGCGCGCCGGCGATCTCAAGCACCAGCTTGCGTTTGATCGCCCGGGCGAAATCCTCGAAGCCGTCGGCCACCAGCACGAACGCCCCTTGGCCGGCGATCACGCATTCCTCGTAGTAGATATCGAGGTCCTCCAGGATCGGAAACCCGAGCGGTCCCGGACGCTGGTTCAGGATCACCAACCCGTTGATGCCGACGCCGGCCGCGATTGCGTTCTCGCGCGCCGGCAGAACCGGAAAGCCGTTGTTGTTGGGCCCGTCACCCGAGATATCGATGATCCGGCGGGTGCCGCGATAGCCGTTTCCCTCGAACAGGGGCAAGGCGAACTGCATGGCGCCGCTAATCGAAGTGCGCCGGCCCGACATGATTGGCGACCCCGCCAGTTGGATTGCCAAGGCATGCGCCGCCGCCGACCCGTCGACCAACCGCCAGTCGGCCAGCAGTCGGAAATGACCGTTGCCTGCCCATTCCACATAGGTAATCGCGACCCGGTTCAGAGGCCCGGCGGTGATCGCACGGATCACCTCGGGGCTGGTCAGCGCATCAATATAGCCCTGGCGTTGCAGGCGGGCCTCGTAGATGTCGATCGAGCCCGATACATCGACCGCCAGCACCAATTCCAGATCGACCGGCATCTCTCGCTCGGCAATAGCCGGTTGGCGCAGGACGAGAGCCGCGAGCAGCAGCGCGGCGACAAGCAATGGACGCGTCATGCCACTATGACACGCTGGAATATACCGCTTGTCCAGGGATCGGCTAAGCCGTGGTGTTCACAAACTCGCGCAAGACTCGATTGTATTGTTTCGCGTCCTCCAGATAAGGCGCATGGCCAACGCCGGTCACGGTAACCCGCGCGCATCCCGGCACCAAGACCGCCAGCGGCTCGATCCGGTCGTTGCGCACCACGCTGTCATGCTCGGCGCCCAAGACCAGCACCGGCAGGCGCAACGTCGGCAGAATGGTGCGGTTGTCGGCGTGGTTGAGCAGGCGGCAGGCGTCGGCGAACCCGTCGGCGCGTATCTCGCTGGCGATGCCGGCAACCTCGGCGAAGATCGCGGGATCGACATCCGGGCCCGTCATGCTGCCCGCCCGCGCCCGGCCGAACGCCTCCGCCGACAATGCCTTCCGATCCGCTAAGCGCTTGGCATACCCCTCGGCCAACGGCTCACCATCGGCCCGCGCCTCGCCCCAGAAGGTGCAGGACAGCACCAGCCGCGCCACCAGTTCCGGTCGAATGCTGGCCAGACGCGAGGCCACGATCCCGCCCATGGAATGACCAACCAGCGTAACCGGAGCAACACCCAACGCCTCGATCAACGCCGCCGCCGCCTCGGCATAGGCGTCAACCCGGGGCGCGCGACGGTCGGAGCCGCCATAGCCCGGCGCGTCCCAGGCGATCACCGTGAACGCCGACGACAAATCCTCGAACTGCCGCCGCCAGCTCTTCGAGCCGCCACCGAGGCCGTGCAGGCACAGGATCACGGGTCCAGTGCCGGCACGGCGAAAGGCGATTTTCCCGCCCGGCAGGTCGGCGAATTCCAGTGACGGCGGGCTCACGCTGTCATCTCCTCGGCCAGACTGGCCAGCTCATCCACGGTCACCGGTTTGATCGGCGGGCGAATGGTCAGATAGCCGGTGACCGCCGGGCTGACCCCACGGGCGCGGGCGATCATCTCGGTCACCGTCAAGCCGCACATCCGGCCCTGGCACGGTCCCATGCCGCAACGCAGATAGGCCTTGGCCTGATTTGGCCCGGCGGCGTGGCCGGCGATCCGGCGAATATCGGCGGCGGTGATCTCCTCGCAGCGACAGATGATCGCCTCGTCCTCCGGCGCCGCGATCCAGTCGGGCGCCGGGTACAAGGCATCAAGAAACCGGCGCAAGGCGCGTTCGCCCCAGCGCCGGGCGAGAAACGGTTGCGCCCGCAAGTCACGCGCGCTCTCGACCAGCCGCCCTTGCCGCTCGGCCACCCGCAACGCCGCCAGCCGGCCGCCGGCCACGGCCGCCCGGGCGCCCAGGATGCCGCCGCCGTCGCCAGCCACGAACACACTCTTGGCAGTGCTTTCCCCCCATTCGTCGAGCACCGGATGGAAACATCGCTGAGCCGGGTGCCAGCGATGCTCGGCACCGACCAACCGGGTCAGTTGCGGGTTCGGCACCACGCCCTCGTGCAGCGCCAGAAGATCGGCGTTCAGCGCCACCTCCCGACCCGAGTTGTCACGGAACCGAACCATCTGGACCCGGCCCTCGCCCGCAACCCGCAAGCCGGTCACATGACGCCACACCGGAACTCCCGAGGTTGAGCGCCGGCGCAACAACGCCAACCCTTTGAGCAACGTATCCGCCGCACCCACCATCGCCATGGGCAGGTGCCAGGCCGCCGCCGACGCTCGCCCCGGTGGCTGGGTATCCAGGACGGCGGCAACGGGGATGCGCGCCGCCGCAAGCTGTGCCACCAACAACAGCAGCAGCGGCCCCTGCCCAGCCAGAACCACACGCCCGGCCGGATAGATCGCCGCCTGTTTCAAGGCGACCTGCAACGCGCCGACCGTCGTTACCCCCGGCAAGGTCCAGCCGCGGATCGGCACCGGACGCTCCATGGCGCCGCTGGCGATCAACACCGCACCCGCACGGACGCGGTGGGCCGTGCCCGCCGCCGACCACACCACCTCACGAACACCATCGCGACCGGCGGAGCCGATCTGCCAGACCGTCGCGCCCTGCCGCCTCTCGACTTCGGTCGCCGCCGCCACCAGCTCGGCGCCATGTGCGTAGTCAGCGCCGAGAAACGCCAGATCGGCCGGCCGTTGCTGCGCCACCCGCGCGACCGAGCGGTAAATCTGGCCGCCCGGTTCCGGCTGTTCATCGAGGATCAGCGGATCAAGCCCATGCGCCCGAGCCTCGGCCCCGGCGGCAAGCCCCGCCGGGCCGGCGCCGATGATCACCAAATCCCGCGCCCCGCTCATCCGCCAATCTCCGGCAAACGGGTCGCCCCGCGCTGGCGGCGGACGACCATCCCGTCGGACACCGAAACCAAGCAGGCCTGACGGTTCGGCACCCCGTCGATCTCAACCAGGCATTCGAAGCACACACCCATCAGGCAATAGGCGGCACGTCCGGCGCCGCTGACCGGTGTTTGTCGTGTCGCGCCCGCGTCCGCCGCCAGCAACGCCGTCGTCACCGTGTCGCCGAGACGCGCCTCGACCGGCTCATCATCGATGCTCAGGGTCACACGCGGGACCGGGCGAATCTCGGGCAAGCGATCGAAGCGCATCGCCCTACTCCGGCTGCTCGCCCAGGGCCACCATCCCGCCCAACCCGATCAGCAGCGTGCCCGACACCCGCTCCTGTACCCGGGCGATCCACGGCGAAGCCGCCATGCGCCGGGAGACCGTACCCGACGCGACAGCCACCAGCGCATCGCACGGAATCGCCGTCACCGTGGCGATGACACCCAAGACAAGGCTCTGCGTCACCACCGACCCGGCGGCGGGATCGACGAACTGCGGCAGCAGCGCCAGATAGAACAGCGCCGTCTTGGGGTTCATCACCTCGACCAGCGCGCTTTGGCGGAAAATCACCGGCAGCGGACGGGACGCCGGCCGATCAATCGTCGGCCGTGCGGTTCGCGCGGCGCGCCAATGGCTGATGCCCAACCAGATCAGATAGCCCGCCCCCACCCATTTGAGGACCGTGAACGCCTCGGCCGATGCCATCACCAAGGCCGACAGACCGAAAGCCGCCGCCGCCGTGTGCAACAAGGCTCCCGCCGCCAACCCAAAGGCAGCGACGACGCCGGCGCGCGGGCCCTGCGCCACGCTGCGCGCCATGACATAGAGGTTGGATGGCCCGGGCGAGATGTTCAGCACCATGGCGGCGATGGTGAAAACGATCAGGGTTTCAAGACTCGGCATGACAGCTCCTCAAGCGGCTTCGGCGCCGCCAAACCGACGGGGATGGAACGCGGCGTAGCGATCGTTAAAGCCGGGTTGCAGCATCGATGGCGCCAAATACAGGGCATGAACAGCGGCCAAGGTCACCCCGCTGTGGCAGGTGACGACGAAGGCGCCGGGATGATTCTCGGACTCGGCGTAAATCGGAAAGCCGTCGGGCGACATGATGCGCAGCGCCGCCCAGCTCCGTACCAGGCGCGCGCGGCCCAACGCCGGAACCACGCGCCGCGCCCGGGCCGCCAGGGCGGCGGCGGTCGCCAGATCGAGCGAGGTGTCGAGGCCGACACGATCGGCGCTGGCTCCGATCATCACCGTGCCCTCCTCGGTCTGGCGCAGCCGCCCCATCGGATGCGACAGCACGGGGTCGAGCCGTTCGGTCACCAGGATGTGGCCCCGCTCCGCCTCGGTCGGCACGTCGAGCCCGACCAATGGGCCCAAGCGGACGTTGCCCAGTCCGGCCGCCAGCACCACCCGACCGGCGCGCAGCGTGCCATGGGCGGTCCTCACCGCGAAGCCATCACCGTCGGGCCGCACGCTCTCAACCCAATGGTCCAGCCGGTGGTCGACGCCGTGACGCGCCAGCCCCGCGTGCAGGCCGCGCAGCAGGAACAGCGGGTTCACATGGCCGTCATGTGGGCAATAGCTGGCACCCACCACCTCGGGGCCCAGGGCCGGTTCCAACTCTCGTGCCTCGGCCGCCGAGATCATGCGGACATCATTGCCGCCGACGCCCGGTTGGTTATGCATACGGCGAACCTGAAGTTCCCGCTCGACCCATTCGGCTTCGCTGATGCACGGCTCAAGGCCGCCCGGTTGGCGCAACGCGACGTCGATCCCGTCCTGCTCGCCGATGATCGCGGCCAATTCGAGCCAACGGCCGGCGCTATCCCGGGTCCAGGCGGCGTAGTCCGGCATGCCGTCGCCCTTGCCTTGGACCCAGACCAGCCCGAAATTGCCACGCGAGGCGCGGATGGCGTCATCGCCCTCGTCCAGCACACACACCGTGGCACCGGCGCGCGCCACCCCCCAGGCAACGGCCGCGCCGACCAGCCCGCCACCGATCACCAGGACATCGCAGGCCGCCGTACTCACGTCAGCGCCTCCACCGCCGCCTGCTGCTCGGTGCCGAACCCGACGACGACCCCACCGCTCGCCGCCACGAACACCGGCCGTTTGATCAATGCCGGATGCTCCGCCAGCAACGCTGCCGCCGTATCCGGGGCGTCAGCCCGCGCCTTGTCGGCGTCATCGAGCCCGCGCCAGGTGGTGCCGCGCCGGTTGATCAGCACCTCGCCGCCGACCGCGTCCAGCCACGTCGCGATCTCGCCGCCCGTCACGGCGTCGGCGCGCATGTCCCTGAACACATAGTCGGCGCCACGGCTATCCAGCCAGGCGCGCGCCTTCTTGCAGGTGTCGCAATTCTTCAGACCCCAGACCGTGATCACAGCCCGCTCTCCCAATCATCGATCATGACCAGCATCGCCTCCAGACAATGCCCGGCCAAGTGCCGGCAGCGCTCCGGTGACCAGCCGACCACCGGCATCGGGTTGTTGGCGGTGTCCTTGAACGGCATCTCCAGGGTCATCGCGGCGCACCGGAAGGTGTTGGCGATATGCCCGGTGGAGGTGGTCAAATTACCCTTGCCGGGTTGCGGTTTGGGGTAGCCGACCTTGGTCTGGAAGTCCGGGCTGAGCCGCGCCAGCTCCCCGCGGTAACGGTTGAGCGGCGCCAGATGCGCTTCCGATACATTGGGCACGCCCTCGTAGCCGGCGATGAAATTATACGGCAGACCCTCGTCGCCGTGAGCGTCCAGACACATGGCGACCCCGGTCTGTTCCATGCGGCGAATGACGTGGAGCACCTCCGGGCTGCGCTCCAGGCTCGGCGCCCTCCACTCGCGATTCAGGTTGGCGCCGGCGGCGTTGGCCCGCAGATAGCCGCGATACACCCCGTCGGGGTTCATGTTCGGCACCAGATGAAGCGTCGCCGCCGCCATCAGCGCGTTGGCCACCGGATCGCTCGAGTCGGCCAAGCGCTCGACCACGCCCTCCATGAACCAGCCGGTCATGCTCTCGCCCGGGTGCTGGCGGGCGATCACCCACAGCGGCTTCGCCCCGGTTCCGAAGGTCAGCAGATCAAGATCACGGCCGTCGACGCTCGCCCCCAGGCGTTCAACACTGGCCCGACCACTCGCCTGCGCGAACGCCACCAGATCCTCGTGCTGTTCCAGGGAATACGGCGCGAAATACGCGAACCAGATCAGATCCGCGTCCGGGGTGTGGGTGATGGTCAGGGTCTTGCCGTCATAGGCGGTGTCGACCCGCTGCCAAGTATTCCGGTCGGTCGAGGCGACGGCGCGGTAATCCTCCCACCCCTTGGGGTAGCTCGTCGCCCCCGCATTCTCGATCCGCAGGGTCAGCGGCACGCCGCGCGCGCCGGAGACGCGGAAATGGAACCACTGGAGAAAATCCGTCGCTCCGTCCTTGGCGATGGTCAGCCGGATGGCGGATGGGTCGGCCGCGTCGACGACCTCGATGTTGCCGGAATCGAACCGGCTGCTGATGTGGACCACGGTCTCCCCCGCTTGGATTGCAGGGAGACCGTAGTCGGAGGGTTGTCGCTTTTAAAGATCGATCACGCGGCCTTTGCGGGTTTGTCCCATTTCAACGCCGCCAACTTGTCGTCCAACGGCGTTTCGGCAACATGGTTGGTGTAGTTCGAGATCGTCTTGAGCGCGACGCCGGTGATGACCTCGAAGACATTCGCGCGGGTATAGCCGGCGGCGACAAACGAATCGATATCGGCCGGCTGTACCCAACCCCGGTTGACCACCAGCTTACGGGTGAAGCCGCGCAAGGCCTCGATCTTGGGATCGGCGATCGGCTCGCCCGCCCGCAAGGCTTGGATCGCGCCCTCGTCGAGCTTCGCCATCTTGGCACCGCCGGTATGCGCGGCCATGCAGTAGTGACATTCGTTCTCATAACTGGTGGTCAACAGAACAACCTGTTGCTCCGCCGGAGTCAGCGTCGATTTGCCGAAAGTGCCGCTCAGACTGAGATAAGCCTCCACCGCCACCGGCGATTCGGCAAGCTCGCCAAGCAGGTTCGGGATGAAACCGAACTTCTTCTCGGCGGCCTCCAAGGTGGGGATGCTGCCGGTGGGGGCGGTGTCTTTGGTATAGATCGAAAACTCGGTCATGGCTGGTTCTCCTGTTGCCAACTGTCGCCAACAGGTGGCGTGCTTTGGCATCGAGTGAACCGACGAAATATCAGTGGATTAATTCCTAAAAAGACATAAAGAATATGTAACCTTCAACATTAACTCCCAATCGATGATCCTTAACGCCCCGACGATCCGGAAGAGGTCTTGGCCCGTACACATTCCCACCAAGAGTCTGATCAGGTCTGTTCGGATCGCACCCTCGCTGCAAACCACGCCAACCATGACGGTGAGACAGCACCATGCTTTTTCAAATCACGTCACTGTATGCCGGGCTCGGCGCGCTCTTCATGGTGTTCCTGAGCATCCGAGTGATCGCGGTGCGACGGTCCCGCCGAATTGGGCTTGAGAGCGGCGGTGATCCCGAGCTCGCCCGCCGCATTCGCGTGCACGGTAACGCCTGCGAAACCTTGCCGATTGGGTTGATCGTGTTAGCCTTGGTGGAGGCCACCGGTGGTCAGGTCTGGCTGGTGCATGCGCTGGGCGCGGCCCTGATTGTTGGACGGCTCGCGCATTTCCAGGGTCTGACCCAAAGCATCGGCGCCTCGTTGGGGCGCACGCTTGGCATGGTCCTGACGTTTACCGTGCTGATTGTCGGCGGGCTGTACCTCGTCGAGACCTCGGCGCTGGCCCTCGCCTAAATCCTTATTCCGCCGCGTCGGAGGCCGCCGCCGTCTTCGGGTCGAAGGCGAAGAACCGGTTCTTGACCACGCTCTGGTTCTCATAAATCGAGCCGTCCTTGAGCGGTGGCGGATAAGGCAGGCGGATCGGCGCCGGCACCACGCGCGGCTCCAGCGTCGGCTCTCCGGCGATCAGCCGGCTGTTGTGCTCATCCCAGTCGGCCGGCATGCCCCGGAGGTCCCAGGCATCGGCGGCGGCGATCTGATACAGCAACAGCGGCCGGTCCTTGCCCGAGGTGTTCTGGGCCGAGCCGTGGATCGCCCGCACATGGTGGAAGGTACAGCCGCCGGCCTTGCCGAGCAGGGACACGGCACTGTCGAAATCGACATTGCACGCCGCCGGGTCCATGGCGCCGGCGAACCGGCCGTCGACGTGATGGCTCCAGGTTGGCCCCTTGTGGCTGCCGGGGATGACCATCAGCGGGCCGTTCTCCGGGGTCGCGTCGTCCAACAGCACGCCGACCGCCAGCACGTCGTCGTTGGTGTGCGGATAGAACGCCCAATCCTGATGCCACTCGACCGGCGAGCCGTAGTGCGCCGCCTTGATGTTGATCTTGTCGCCGTGCAGCCGCAGCGAGGGCGACACCAGCTTGGACAGCACCGAGATCAGCGCCGGGCGCCGCGCCATCGCGCCGAACACCGAATGCGCCTTGACCGGGTTTTTGATCCGCCGCACCCGGGGCGCCTCGGGGGTATGCGAGGGTTCCAGGTCGTAGACCTTGTCGTTCGCGATCACTCCGGCGGCGCCGGCCACCAGCTCGGTGAGCGCCGCCCGCATGGCCGCCACCTCATCGGCGGTGAACACGTTCTCGACCACCAGATAGCCGTGCTCCCGGTAGAATTCGACGTCACGCTCAGCGATCATCGCCCTATCCTCCCATCGTCGGCCCTTGTCGGCCGCTGTCACCTATAGTTCACCCTGTTCGGCGAGCGTGGTCCAGACCTTCAGATCATCGCCCAGGAACGGGCGATCCTCGGCACCACCGGCGGCGTGGCCGACGCACCAGTGATCCACCGCACCAAGCGTCTCCGCCCCGGTCGCCGAGGCACCGCGCAACGACGACCACGGCGCGGCGTCGGACCACCGCCACAACATCCCGCCCGGACCCATGCCGCCGTGCAGGGCGAGCTGAATGTCGAACCGCTCGCCGGGCGCGACCGGCGGGCCGAGCCAGCTGTTCGGGCTACGCCCCGGCGCCGCGCCGAGCACCACCAGCAAACGCTGATCCGGCCCCGCCAGGCCGATCCATAGAGCCGCCGCCGCCGGGCCAATGTCCGATCCCTCGATCAGCGTCTGAGCCGGCCCGGCATTCATCGTGGCGGTGCCGCTGATCCGCCAGACGCGCATCGCGGCGGCCAGCGGGCCGGACGCCAATCGCGTGCCGTTCCCCGGCCCCTCCCCAGACCTGCCCAGCATTCGAGCCCACCTGTCGCTTGGCGGCAATACCGGCGGCCAGCGAAGCTCCTCGCGTCGGCGCCCCGCGTCGTCGAGCACTTGATAGCGCAGCCCGTTCTTATCCAGAATGGCCTGGACGGCATGGAGATACTCGACGCCCTCCGGCATGCGGTGCGCGGTGCCGGCCCCGGCGGTGGTCAGTTGCAGCACGCCGTCATGCACCTGCACATCGAAGGCGAGGATGTGGCTGCAGACATAGGCGAACACCCCGCGATCGACGAGCACACGCCAGAACGCCTCGGCATGGGGCGGGCCGATCTCGCGCTGGAACGGCCCTTCGAAGCCGTTGACCGGGAACACCGGATGATGGCCGATCACCAGCTTGAACCGGGCATCGTCGTGCGCGGCGAGGGTTGCGTCCAGCCACTCGGTCTCGACATGCCCCTCGCCACCGAGACCGGACCACAGGGTGTGCACGAACACCATCAGCAGATCGCCGCGCCGCACGAAATAGGACAAGCCCCGCTGCTCCGGCGGGCCGTTCCGCGGCAGATGCGCCATCACCTCGGCGAACACCCGCTCGCTCATCGGGTCGTAGGCCGTATGGTTGGCCGTGCTGTGGTAGAGCGGCACGCGGTTCCGGTCGAGCCAGCCCATCTCGACCTCGAACCAATGCCGCCACTGCGCGCGTAACGCCGCCTCGTCGCGGGTTAAGCCGATGATCTCGTCGCCGGGAAAAATGATGAACTCCGGAGCCGGATCGAGCCGCCGGATGACCGCGTTGACCGCCACGAAGGTCTTCTCGTGCAGGGCGCCGGGCACCCCGGAACAGGCGTCGCCGTAGACCACGAAGCGATGGCCGCCCCCCGCCGGCGACAGCGACGGGATAGGGGCGGCCTCCGTCACGTTCATGCGGGCCGATCGTCGTCCGACGAGGAGTCCGCTTGTTCGGCCAACCGTTTGCGTACCGCCTCGCGCGCCGCGCTCTCGGCCGTCAGCAGCCGCCGCTGTTTCCAAATTCCCAAGATATACATGGCAAACCCGAACACGACGCCGGCCATCAGATGCTGGGCGATGGAATCATCGGTCAAGGGCCTTGGCGGCTGAAAGAAACCCTCGACCTGCATCCACATCAGCAAGCCGGAGAAGACCACGCCATTACCCACTCCGCGCACAACGGGTCGTTGCCAAAACGTCGGCGGTGGGCTGGCTCCGGGTGGTGTTTCAGTATTGTTCATAATCGGCAGTTTAACCCCAGCGAGCGGCCCGCGTCACTCCGCGAACAGCAACAGCACCACGATGCCAACGGCCACCAGACACATACCGACCAACTCGCGCGCGGTTGACCTCTCGCGGAAGATCAGCGTGGACACCGCGATGGCGAACACGAACTCGATCTGACCCAGGGCCTTCACATAGGCCGCCCGCTCGATCGTCATGGCGGTGAACCAGCCGGCCGAGCCGATGGCGCTGGTCAGGCCGACGAAGACGCACGCCTTCCACGCCGACAGGATCGCCTTCAGCTCGCCGAACCGGGTCGCCAGGATGTAAGCGCCGAGCACCGCGGTCTGCATGGTCACGACAGTGACCAGGGTCATCGACGCGGTGGTCAGGAAATCCACATCGCCCAGCGACAAGCTGGCCCGGCGCAGGAACAGCGACGCCAGCGCGAAACCCAACCCCGACAACACGCCGACTCCGGCCGGCCGGTTCAACCCGGAGCGGATCAGCGCCCAGCCGGACACCCCCTGGCGCGCCAGACTGATCAACACCACACCGGCGACGCTGATGATGATGGCGATCCAGCCGGCGGCGTCGATCGCCTCGGCGAAGAACAGAAACCCGACCACGGCGGTCAGAAACGCCTCGGTCCGGGCGTAGGACGTCCCGACCGCGAAATTGCGCAGCGAGAACAGATGCACCAACAGCACCGTCGCCGCGATCTGCGCCGCCGCCGTGCCGGCGCACCACATCAGGAAGGTCGCGTGCACCGCCGGCATCGCCTCGACCCGGCTTTCGCTGGCGACCAGCAGATAGCCAACAACGAACGGCAGACCGAACAGGAACCGCACCCAGGTCGCCGACCACGACGACATGCTGCCGGCCAAGTGCTTTTGCCCGGCGGTGCGCGCGGTCTGCGCCGCCGCCGCCATCACCGACAGCAGAACCCATAACGGCATGATCCTACTCCTCCCGCCGCGATGCTGGCGTCAACGCGCCCGGCGGGGAAGCACCGAATTGATCAAGGCCGCTTTGCGCGAACCGCCGTTCGCGTCACGCCGGTGTATGCGCGCCCAGACCCAACAGCGCCCGGCGGCGCAGCCACAGCGACGGGCGGTAGCGCGGGTCCTGGGTGGCGTCGTGGATCGCCGAGATGATGGCGTAGGTCCGGGCGACGCCCACTTCCTCGGCGATCTCCAACGGACCCAGCGGGTAGTTCAAGCCGAGCTTCATCGCGGTGTCGATGTCGGCCGGGGTGGCGAGGTCGATCTGCGCCATCTCACAGCCGAGGTTGGCGATCATCGCCCGCATGCGCTGCAGGATGAAGCCGGGGCTATCCTGGATCACCGTCGGCGCGATCCCGGCCGCCGCGGCCGCCGCCGCCACCGCGTCGCGCGCCACCGGGTCCGCACCCGGCGCGGTCATCAGCGTGACGCGCTTGGAGGTGTCGCCGGTGGTGTCGATCGCCACCAGCCGCTTGGAGTCGGTGCCAGTACGGGCGCAGAAGCCGCTCGCATCCTCGCCGTACAGCGCCGCCAGGATCGGCATCGCCCCATCATCGGCCCGCGCCGACAACCCGAGACGGCTCAGCAAATCGCCGAGCGCCGCATCGCCCTCGGTCGCCACGTGAACCACCGTCGCGGCGGGTGCATCGGTGACATGGTTCGCGCTCGGCGGGTCGATGACACCGCCCTTGTCGTCGTAGCGGTAATGCCCCTGCCCGGTCTTGCGCCCGAACCGGCCGGCGTCGAACAGCGCCCGGTGCAGCGGCGTGGTCCGCAGCCGCGCGTCGTTCAGAAACTGCTCGAACACGATCATCGACACCGGGTAGTTCACGTCGATCCCGGTCAGGTCCATGAGCTGAAACGGCCCCATGCGGAAATGGCCGCAGTCGCGCATCACCGCGTCGACCTGCGCCGGGGTCGCCACCGCCTCATGCACCAGATGCAGGCCTTCGGTGGTGAAGGCCCGCCCGCCCAGGTTGACCAGGAAACCGGGCGAGTCCTTGACCACCACCGGGATGCGGCCGAACCGGTCGCCGATCACCACCAGGGCGTCGATCACCGCGTCGTCGGTCGCCGGCCCCTGGATCACCTCGACCAACCGCATCAGCGGCACCGGGTTGAAGAAATGCAGCCCGGCGACCCGTCCGGGATGCTCGCACACCCGGGCGATCGAGCCGATCGGCAGCGACGAGGTGTTCGAGGCCAGGATCGCGTCCTCGGCCACCACCGCCTCCAGGGCGGTGAACAGCGCGCGCTTGACGTCGATGTCCTCGAAGACCGCCTCGACCACCACGCCGCAGGGCGCCAGATCGTCGAGCGATCCAGCGACGCTCAACGCGCCCTTCATGCCCTCGGCGTCGGCGGTGGTGATCCGTTCCTTCTCGACCATGCGGTCGATCCGCTCCGCCACCCTGGCGACCCCGGCGGCGGCCCCGCCCTCCTTGGCGTCATAGGCCACGACCGTCAGCCCACCCTGCACGGCGACCTGGATGATGCCCTGGCCCATGGCGCCGCAGCCGACGACGCCGACGATCAGGTCCTTGGCGTTCGGATCGATCATTGAACAGTTACCCGCGCGGTTGGAAAATTTCGATCGGGTTGCCCGACGGGTCCTCGACCAGCACCTGGGAGCCGCCTGGGCCCTTGATAACCTCGTTGCGGAACGTCGCCGAGGCAGCCTTCAGCCTCGCCACCGTAGCGTCGATATCATCAACCTCCACGACGATCCGGTTCCAGCCACCGGGGGTCGGCTTGCGGCCATCCGGCATCGGTTTCGCAGCCGAGGTGTCCGGGCCCGCCAACCACAAACTCAAATCGCCGCGCTTGATGATGATCATGGCGCCGCCCCATTCCTCGACCACGGCGAATCCGAAATGCTCGACGTAGAAGTCACGCGCGGTCGCCGGTTCGTCGACCATGTATCGAACGGATGCCATCGGCTCACACCCGCTCCAGCACCATGGCCATGCCCTGGCCGACGCCGATGCACATGGTGCACAGGGCGTAGCGGCCGCCGGTCTCGATCAGGGTTTCGGTCGCGGTCATCACCAACCGCGCGCCGCTGGCACCGAGCGGGTGACCCATCGCGATCGCCCCGCCGTTCGGGTTGACCCGCGGGTCATCTTCGGCGACGCCCAACTCACGCAGGCTGGCCAGCACCTGGCTGGCGAAGGCCTCGTTCAGCTCGATCACGTCCATGTCGTCGATCGACAGCCCGGCGATCGCCAGCACCTTCTTCGACGCCGGTGCCGGGCCGATGCCCATGATGCGCGGCTCGACCCCGGCCGCCACCGCCGCGACGACCCGGGCACGCGGGATCAGGCCGTGCCGCTTGGCGGCGTCCTCGCTCGCGATCAGCATGGCGGCGGCCCCATCGTTCACGCCGCTGGCGTTACCGGCGGTGACCGAGCCACCTTCCTTGCGGAACGGTGTCGGCAGCGCGGCCAGCTTCTCCAAGGTGGTGTCCGGGCGCGGGTGCTCGTCGGCGTCGACAAGCGTTACCTGACCCTTGCGGCCCTTGATCTCGACCGGGACGATCTCCTTGGCCATGCGGCCGCGCGCGACGGCGGCCTTGTTCTTCTGTTGGCTGCGGTAAGCGAAGGTGTCCTGGTCCTCGCGGCGGACTTGGAACTGCTCGGCCACGTTCTCACCGGTTTCCGGCATCGCGTCCGTGCCGTAGCGCTTCTCCATCTCGGGATTGATGAACCGCCAGCCGATGGTGGTGTCGTACACCTCGGCGGTGCGTGCGAAGGCGGTGCCGGCCTTGGCCATGACGAACGGCGCGCGGGTCATGTGTTCGACACCGCCGGCGATGGCCAGCGCGGCTTCGCCCACCTTGATCATGCGGCTGGCGTCGGCGACCGCTTCCATGCCCGAAGCGCACAGCCGGTTGACCGTGCAACCCGGAATGCTGGACGGCAGCCCCGCCAACAGCAGCGCCATGCGCGCCACGTTGCGGTTGTCCTCGCCGGCCTGATTGACGCAGCCGTAATACACCTCGTCGACCGCCTCCCAATCGACCGAACCGTTGCGCTCGGTCAGCGCCCTGATCGGATGGGCGGCCAGATCGTCGGCGCGCACCTGGGACAACGCGCCGCCGTAACGGCCGATCGGCGTGCGCACGGCGTCGCAGACAAAAGCCTCGGGCATCGGAACCTCCCATAGGGGTTTAGCATGTGAATTGTGTCGAACGTGGCACGCGCCCGACGGCGTGGTCAATTCGCCGCTGGGAACGACTGTCGGCGGTTCGTGCGCGCCCTTACACCCGGATGACGATCTTGCCGAAATGCCCGGCGGCCTGCATGGCGCGGTAGGCATCGGGCGCCGCGTCGAACCCGACCGAGTGATCGATCACCGGCGCGATCCGGTGATGTTCGATCGCCCGGTTCATATCGGCGAACATCCGGCGCGAGCCGACATACACCCCCTGCAGCCGGATCGATTTGCGCATCACCAGGACCGGATCGACGGTCCCGCCGGTCAGCACGCCGATCAGGGCGACGGCACCGGCCACCCGGGTCGCGTGGAGCGATTTCGTCAGCGTTCCAGCACCACCAACCTCGACCGTAAGGTCGACGCCGCGCCCGCCCGTCAACTCCAGCACCGCGTTTTCCCAGTCCGGTGTCGCGCGATAGTTGATGGTCTCGGCCGCCCCCATGGTCCGGGCGCGGGCCAGCTTTTCGTCGCTGGACGAGGTGAGGATCACCCGCGCGCCCATCGCCATGGCGAATTGCAGCGCGAAGATCGACACCCCACCGGTGCCCAGCAGCAGAACCGTGTCCCCGGCCTTGACCCGGCCGACCTCGACCAGGGCGTGCCACGCGGTCAGCGCCGCGCAAGGCAACGTCGCCGCCTGTTCCGATGACAGGTGCGATGGCACCCGGATCACCCCGCGTTCGCGCAGGATCACCTCCTCGGCCAGGACGCCGTCCACGGCACCGCCGAGCGCGCTCGCCATCGCCTCGGGGGTGCAGCCTCCGTCTTCCCAATCCTGGAAGAAACACGATGCCACCCGGTCGCCCACCGCGACCTCGGTCACCCCGGCACCCACCGCCGTGACAACCCCGGCACCATCGGAGTTCGGCACCCTGGGATAGGGCAGCCTGCGCGCCACCGGGTCCTGGATCGTCATCAGGTCGCGGTAGTTGATGGCGTTCGCCTCCATCCGTACCCGCACCGTGCCCGGCCCCGGGTCCGGCGTCGCCACCTCCGCGAGATCCAAGGCGTCGACCCCGCCTTCACTGACGATTTGCCATGCCTTCATCGGTGTTCTCCTCAGAACATGCGGCCGCAGTCGACCACCACGGTCTGACCGGTGACAGCACCGTTGACCGCCAGGTACAGCATCGCCTGGGCGATCTCCTCGGGCTCGACCATACGCTTGAGCATGGTGTTCTCGACCGATCGCGCCTTGCGCTCCGCCGGCCATGGCTCGGTCCAGGGGGTGCGGGTCAAACCGGGCGCCACGGCGTTGACCCGGATGTCGGGGCCAAGCGCGCGGGCCAGATTGCGGGTGACGTTGATCAGCCCGGCCTTGGATGCGCCATACGCCACCGACGACGCGTTGCCGCCCAACCCGGCGATCGAGGCGGTGCTGACCACCACGCCCTTGCTTTCGGTCAACGCCGCCCGCGCCGCCCGGATACAGCGGAACGGGCCGATCAGGTTGGTCGACAGCAGTTTCGACCAGAACTCCTCGGTCATGGCGTCCAGGTCGTCATGCGGGATCGGCTCGTTGGCGCCGGGAGTGCCGGCGTTGCAGATCAAGATGTCCAACCCGCCCAGCGCATCGATCGCCGCCGCGACCATGGCGTCCGCGCCCTTGGGATCCGACACGTCCCCCGGCACCGCCACCGCCTGGGCACCGCCCGCGTTGATCTCGGCCACGGTCTCCTCGCCGCGCGGGTCCCCCGCCAAGTGATTGACCGCCACCACGGCACCGCAGCGGGAGAACAATAGACTCGCCGCCCGGCCAATGCCGGAGGCACCGCCGGTGATCAGCATGCGTTCGCCCGTCAGATCGGCCGTCAACATTAGGCTGCCTCCTTCTTGAGACCGAAGATCACCCGCGCCTCGTCCGGTGCAGCAACCTTGGAGCCGAGGGCTTCGACGATGGTGACCGCCCGCTCGACCAGGGCGGCGTTGGACGGCGCCAGCTCACCGCGATCGAGATACAGATTGTCCTCCAGCCCGACCCGCACATGGCCGCCCAGGATCACCGCCTGCGCCGCCATCGGGAACTGCATCCGGCCGATGCCGAAGCCGGACCACAGCGTGCCCGGCGGCAACAGGCTCGCCATATAGGCCATGGTCTCGGCGGTGGCCGGCGCGCCCCAGGGGATGCCGAGGCAAAGTTGGAATAGTGGCGGCTTCTCGATAATGCCATCCTCGACCAGCTTCAGGGCCAGCCGCGCGTGCCCGGCCTCGAACACCTCCAACTCCGGCTTGACCCCCGCCGCCTTGATCCGTTGCCCCATCTCACGCAGATGCGCCGGGGTGTTCATGAACACATGCTCGCCGAAATTCATGGTCGCCACGTCCAGCGTGCAGACCTCCGGCCGCAGCTCGTCGACATGCTCGACCCGCACCGCCGGCGTCTTCAGCGTCGTGCCGGCCGCCGGCGACATCGGGTCGTTGTCGCCGGGAATGTAACGCGCGCCCGGTCCGGTCGTGAGATTGAGGATTAGGTTCGAGCCGGCGTCGCGCAGCCGTGAGACCACCTCGCGGTACAAAGCCGGGTCCATCGACGCCAGAGTGGTCTCCGGGTCGCGGACGTGGATGTGCGCCACCGACGCGCCGGCCTTCTCCGCCTCCAGCGCCGAGGTGGCGATCTGCTCCGGCGTGACCGGCACGGCCGGATTCTTGCCGGCGGTGTCGAACCCGCCGGTCACCGCGCAGGTGATAACCGTCTTCTCGTTGATCGTGCTCATGATGCTCTTCCTCCCAAGGCGGCGGGAGAGTGGCACGACCCGACTGTGCCGGTCGAGTGGTCACGAGGCGTTGCCCTTGCGCAAGCACCGCCCTTGTACACAGGCGCTCAATCGGCATACTCGGCTCAGATCGAGGCTGGGTGAAACCCGGCCCATTGTGAACGGGAGAGCGAGGAGACCCCCATGACGATGACAACACGCGCGCGCCTGACCGGCGTGCTGGCTGGTGCCGTTGCCCTGGCATTGGCAAGCGCCGCCGCCGCCGAGGTTAAGCTGCCGGACAACATGGCCTGGACGGCCTATGGCACCGGCTCGTCCGGTCATGCTCATGCGGTGGCGATCGGTAAAGCGTTCAAGGAAAAATACGGCGTGAACCTTCGGGTGCTGCCGGGCAAGAACGACATCTCGCGCCTGCGCCCGTTGCAAACCGGCAAGGTCGACGCGGTCGCCAACGGCGTCGGCACCTACTTCGCCCAGGAAGGCGTGTTCGGTTTCGACAAACCGGACTGGGGTCCGCAGCCGTTGCGCCTGATCCTGTCCGCCAAGGGCAAGGCCGGGCTGATGGTTGGCGTCGCCGCCGATATCGGTGTGAAGGAGATGAAGGATCTCAAGGGCAAGCGTGTCGCGTGGGTGAAGAGCGCGCCGGCCCTGAACCACAACGTTACCGCCATGCTCGCCTTCGCCGGCTTGACCTGGGACGACGTTGAGAAGGTGGAATTCGCCGGCTTCGGTGCATCGTGGGAGGGCATGACCAACAACCAAGTCGATGCCGCCTTCGCGATCACCGTGTCCGGTTCGACCAAGGCCGTCGCCGCCAGCCCACGCGGCCTGCTGTGGCCGGCGCTGCCGTACGGCGACACGGAGGGCTGGAAGCGGATGACGGCGCTGGCCCCCTATTTCACCAAGAACATGGTCAGCTCCGGCACCAACGTGCCGAAATCGGGGATCGAGGGTATGGCCTATCCCTATCCAATCCTGACCGTGCGCGCGGATATGAGCGCCGATACGGCCCGCAACCTGACGACCGCCCTGATCGAAAGCTATGACCTCTACAAGGATGGCGCGCCGGGCGCCGCCGGATGGGCGTTGGACAACCAGACCTACGAGTGGGCGGTGCCGTACCACGATGGCGCGATCGCCGCGCTGCATGCGGCCGGCCGGTGGACAGACGCGATGCAGGCCCACAACGATGCTTTGGTCGCTCGCCAAAAGGTGCTGATCGATACCTGGACGGCCTACACGAAGGGTGCGCCGTCCGACGAAGCGGCCTTCGTCGCGGGCTGGGGCAAGGCGCGCGTCGCCGCGTTGGAAGCCGCGGGCATGGACCCCGTGATCCGCTAAATCCCGCACACCGGTATAGGAGAGGCTCGTAGATGAGCGAGCCCACGACCAATGACGCGGTGGCGGAGATACTCCGTCACCGCGTTCTGTCCCGCGGCTGGACCACTGTGGTGGTCATCATGGCCGCCGCCGCGGTCCTGCTGTCGATCTATCAACTGTTCAATCTCGGATCGTCGGTCGGCTGGGTCATCCTCGATCTCTCCTACCTCGATCTGCTCGTCGCCCTTCTGTTGCCGCCGGTCTTCCTGATCTTTCCGATGCGCGCGGCCGACAAGGGTCGCGCGAGCCCGCCGGTCTACGACATCGCCCTGTTCGCGATCGCCTTCACACTTGGCTGCTATCTCGCTTGGATCGCGGTGCCGGCCGTCGAGGGCGGGTGGGAGTATTTCGCGCCGGATTATGCTCGGGTCCTCGGCTTCGTTCTGTGGGCGCTGATGGTCGAAGCGG
This sequence comes from Alphaproteobacteria bacterium, assembly GCA_013203465.1. GTDB lineage: Bacteria > Pseudomonadota > Alphaproteobacteria > Thalassobaculales > Thalassobaculaceae > JABMNR01. Next base: position 52,766 of record JABMNR010000081.1, on the reverse strand, counting down.
TGCGCCGCGCCGGTGGCATGGCGCTTACCGTTATCGTCGTCATCTTCTCGTTCTATCCGCCGATCGCCGAGAGCATGCCTGGGCCCTTGCGTGGCGCCCAGCAATCGCTCTGGGAGGTCAGCCAGTATTACCTGTTCTCCTCGGAGGCGATCTTCGGCATCCCGATGCGCGCCTTCGGTAAACTCGTCATCGGTTTCGTGATCTTCGGGGTGGCGCTGCAGCACACCGGGGCCGGCCGCTTCTTCATCGATTTTGCGTTCGCCCTGCTCGGCCACGTGCGTGGTGGCGGCGCCAAGGTCGCGATCTTCTCGTCCGGTCTGCTCGGCTCGATGAGCGGCTCGGTCATCACCAACGTGCTGACCACCGGACGGCTGACCATCCCGGCGATGCGCCGAACCGGGTTCGAGGCGCGCACCGCCGCCGCCGTCGAGGCCTGCGCGTCGACCGGCGGAGTGCTGATGCCGCCGGTAATGGGAGCGACCGCCTTCGTCATGGCGTCGTTCCTGAACGTGCCCTACATCGAGATCGCCATCGCGGCGGTGATTCCGTCACTGCTCTACTATCTCGGCCTGTTCCTGCAGATCGACGCCTACGCCGCGCGCAATAACCTCAAGGGGTTGCCGCGCGAGGAACTGCCGAAGGTGGGCGCGGTGTTCCGCGCCGGCTGGCACTATCTGTTCGCGCTGGCGCTTCTTGTCTACCTCCTGCTCTACATGAAGCAGGAGGCGATGGCGCCGTACTACGCGACCGCGGCCCTGCTCATCAGCAACCAAATTTTCGGCCAGCGGATGGGATGGAGCGACGCCGTCGACTTCCTCTACGAGACCGGTAAGGTCCTGGCCGAGCTGGTGGCGATCCTTGGCGCCATCGGTCTGATCATCGGCGCGCTTTCGGTGACGGGCCTGGTCGGCTCGATCGCCACCGACCTCGTATTGTTGGCGGGCGGTAACATCTACGCGCTGCTGCTGATGGGGGCGGCAACCAGCTTCGTGCTCGGCATGGGCATGACGGTCACCGCCGCCTATGTGTTCCTGGCCATCGTGCTCGCCCCATCGTTGATCACCGCCGGGCTCGATCCGATGGCGGTTCATCTGTTCATTCTGTACTGGGGCATGCTGTCCTACATCACGCCGCCGGTGGCGCTGGGTGCCTTCGCGGCGGCGACGATCTCCGGCGCCACGCCGATGCAGGCCGGGTTCACCGCCATGCGGCTCGTCTCGATCATCTATTTCATCCCGTTCTTCTTCGTGCTGGAACCGGCGCTGATCCTGAACGGCGAACCCATTCAAATCCTCGTCGTATTGGTGAGCGCCTTGGCCGGCGTGGCGCTGATCGCCGCCTCGACCCAAGGCTATCTGCTGGGCTATGGCCTGTTCGCGGCGGGTGCCATGGGGCTGATCAGTCGTACCATCGTGTTCGCCGGCGGCCTGCTGTTCGCCTTCCCCGGCAGCGCGGATCTCGGCGTCAGTCACTGGGAAGCGGTGATCGCCGGGGCCGTCGTGGCGGCCGCCGGATTGTCGATCGGACGGCTCGGTCGCCGCGCAGTGGCGCCCGTCGGATAGCGGAAGCGTCTATATTGCCCGCATGCAGAGCACGCGCAGATGGTCGAGCCCGCCCTGGGCCGACACGATCCCCGTTTCGATCTGCGTCCTGATGGCCGAGATCGCGATCGAGTTCTGCGAAACACACTCGACCGGGTCGAACATGGCCTGACCCGTCGGTGCCGCCGGGCCGCTGCCGAGCCACCAATTGGCGAAAAACTCCGCACCAACCTCCACCGCCAAGTTCGCCATCGCGGTCAGGACAAATAAAAGACTTATCTCACTGAGCCCTGGCATGTCTTTTCCCCTCACTTTGAGCCCGATCGTCTCCTTGCGCATCAACATCGGAACGCCTGACGCTATGCCGGCAACACTTTACCGAGGGCCGCGTTGAGACGGATTGACCTGCCTCAATCGGAGGAAACGAACATGACGTGTGTGGTTAACGTCGCGCTAGCGTTTGCGGGACCGCATTGGGCGTGAGAGATGAAGTGCGTCCTGCTGCCAACGCACGGCCGGAAATCGAGGGTCATCCACGTCGCGCGAATCCTGATAGAAGGGCGTGTCGGCCCAGGCGATGTCGACCTCGATCTCGGAAGCGTCGAGAATACTGTGCTCTTCCATCGAGACGTCGCCCGCCGGTGAAGGCGTGTCGGCGAGCTTCACTATTTTCGCTGGCAGCCGGACAGCGATCTCCGCGTCACTGTGCGGGTCGATAACGGCGAACCGGGGCAGCCGCGCCACCGCGCTCGGAAGCAGGATGCGCCCTTCGTCGGTCAACCGCACGGTCAGGCGACGGGTGGCCGGGTCGTACAACAACCCACGCAGATCGGAAATGCAGTGCAGTGCCCGGTCGCCCGGATTGCGAATCCGCAGCACCAGCTCAATGCCCCGATCGCTCCGCTTGACCGTTTTCACCGAGCCTTCCAAACGGACCGGCGGATCGCTGGTCTTGTCGTCGTCGCTTATTGTCATGACACCGCTCCTCTTGTCATGACACCGCTCCTCGAACGGATCGACGGCCAAGCACGGACCGGATCGCGGTGATGTCCTGGAACCGCTCGGCCAGCCGCCGGCGGAAACGGGTTCTGGCGCGCGCCGAGCGCAACAGCCGCGTTTCGAACAGCGTCAACTCTCTCCTAAGCTGTCGGGCGGACAAGGACGCCCACGCGTGATCGAGTGGCATCTCCGCCGCCCAATCCGTGAACACTCGGCGCAGGGACTGGCCGATCCGATAGGGCGGGTCTCCTTCCAGATACGCGCTCAACGCGTCGCGGTACATCGCCACCGGTGCGATCAAGGCCCATTGAACATGCTCGCTGGGCCACGCCTTGTCCCGAAGCAGCTCAGCGAGTCCGGCGGCCATCTGGTCGGCCGACATGGTGCCGCCGTCGGCAATACCCCGAGCCCGGTCGATCAGATCAAGCGTGCCCGCCGCCCGGGCCTGGTCGTCATGATACTCGACAAAACGCCGTCCGAGCTGCACGTCCGTGAGTGCGTCGAACGCATAGGCCTGCAACAGCCGCAAGGTGATCAGGAGCGGGCGCACGAATCCCTCCAGCACAAGCGATGATAGCGCGGGCTGGCGCGCCATCATCGTGCTCACCTGCGGTGAGAAGCCATAGTAGTCATGGAACAACGTCTGGAAAAACGCGAAGCCCACCTCGGTCCTGCGAAGGAACTGGTCGCGCACCGCCCGCAGAGCCTGGACCTCCTCGGACATCGGCGACTGCGAGGCCACCGAGGCGATGATGCAGCACGATATGATGGTACCGGCCGAGCAATAGTTACCACAATGGGTCGTGGTATCGCGCAACACAGCCGTCGTGCCGTTCGCGGCGGCGATCTGCGTCCGCAGGTCGTTCTCGTCGGCGATGGCCGCGGCTTCCTCCGTCGATGCCGGGTCGCAGGCCGCCGTGAGGGTAAGGAACGTATTGTTCACGATCCGGAACGCATGGGACAGCTCGTGGTACAGAATCGTCGGGTTTGTGTTCTGCAGATCGAACACCCCGCTGTTGCCTGCCCGCGCGGAGCAGTACCCGGCGCCATCGGCCTGCGTGGTATCGTAGATTACCAGGCAGTCCGTCGTGTTGTTCAGAGTGTTCCCAGGTATTCCGCTACCCGGCGGCGCGAGCGCCGTGCCGCCAACGTTCACGATCGGCGTGCCATCGTTGAGAAAAAAGTCCGACAGCACCGGTAGGATGGCGATGTTCACCGCCTGCGGACCAGCGCCGTAATCCGGCGTGAAGGCCGTGTTGGCCAGGGTATCGAGACGCTGAGGCGGTGGGCCGTTCAAAGTGCGGGCATAGGCCACCTGCTGACGGTTGCCGATGGCCGCGTTCAGGCCAAGCCCGGTGTCGCCATTGGCGATGATGGCGAGATCAACGCTGGCCTGCGAGCCATCCACCGAGCCTGTTCCGGCGCCCACCGCGTTGTTCTGAACGAATAGCGTCATGGCGGCTATCCAGAGGCGCCACGTTGCGGTCCCTTTGGCGGCGGCAAGGGTGTCCAGTCCTGTCCCTTTGGTGGGTTGGCGCGATACCCCGGTTTGTCGCACGCGTCCGGACAGGGTTCCGGTTCCGGCCGGTCCGGCGGGCAGCACTCCTCGATTTGCGCCTTCAAGACGGCGTGCCGGTCGTAATCCGCCGCCTCTCCTGCGTTCGCGCGCTCCGAAATGCCTTCGAGCCGGCGAGCCGATGCCAGCATCGCCTCGCTCAACTCAAGCTGGCGCGTGAGCTTACGGGTCATGCCGCAGAGCAGTTCGTTAGAGTTCTCAAGCAAACAGGTGATCGTGTCGTTCTGCTTGCGGTTATGATCCTGAAGGGCGATCGACAGCCGTTGCAACTCCGACAGGGCGAACAGACCCTGGGACAGATTGGCAAATCCTACCTGCAGATCGTGATCGACCACCGATAGCTGATGGTTCGCTTGAACCAGCTCGGCCTTGATCTCCCCCGCCGCCGTCACGGTATCGGCGGTGTTCTGATTTATTTGGTCAAGCTTCGCGTTGATCTGATCGGCGACATCCTGAATTGATGGCATCGTTCCACACCTTTCCCCTGGGTAGGTCGAGACCCAAGCACACGGCCCGCACCCAACAACCCCATCTGAATTCGCCAGCATGCCGCGAATTCAAATATTCATGGTAGTAGAATACCTTGGTTTTTTCTACATGGCACGCCAAAAATTAACCATGAACATTAACGTGTAACTCTCTCGTTGACCGGTTGCTCCGCCACACCCGTGACGGGACCAAAGGCTCGTACATCAGTCGGATGGACGACTACGAGTCGAGCTTGTACCGTGGGATTGTCCCCGCCGGCGGCGACGGCAAGACGTCACGAAACTCCCAGCGGCCCGGCCACCTGAATCTCGCCGATCACGCCCGTGTGCACCTCACCGCCCGTGCCATCAACGATCCGCGCTGCACGCCCGGCGCGATCCCGCCCGCCGTCTCGTCATTGCGCGGGCGGTCGCTGTCGGTGACCGCGATGGTGGGCGCGGTCTCGGTCATGCCGTAGCCGTTGTGCAACGGTAACCGAAGCATCACGTCGGCTTTTTTTCAGCCCGAGGCCGAGCGGCGCGCCACCACAAGACCGGTCGCGTGGCCGTCCCGAGTCAATCGGTTTCCCACGGATAGTGGCCTATTTCGGCGTACGGACATACATCTGGGGTATGCCGTTGAAGAGATTGATCCTTCCCGTATCGATCGCCTCGACCGCGCGGGCGGCCGGGAAGCGGGAAAGCAGGTCGACCACCCACCCGGCCTATGTTGCCGGGTTACACCGATGCCCGGCCGAACACGTGGCTGTTCGGCAACACACCGTATATCCGCCACCCGGCCCCACCCGACCCGAGGCGCCCATTCAATGCGCCTCTTTCCACGTGCGCAGCATGTTGCGGGCGATCACGATCTGCTGAATCTGCGAGGTGCCCTCGTAGATCCGGAACAGCCGCACGTCGCGATAGAACCGCTCGACCGCGTAGTCGCTGATGTAGCCGGCCCCGCCGTGAATCTGCACCGCCCGATCGGCGACCCGGCCGGCCATCTCGGAGGCGTAGTACTTGGCGCAGGCCGCCACCATGGCGGTGTTCTCACCGGCGTCGTACTTGGCGGCGGCATCGCGCACCATGGTGTCGGCGGCGTATTGCTCGGTCCGGCTGTCGGCCAGCATCGCCTGGATCAACTGAAACTCGGCCAGTACGGTATCGAACTGTTTGCGCTCGGTCGCGAAGGCGAGGCTTTCATCGATCAAGCGATCGGCCATGCCGACGCAGACCGATGCCAGATGCAGCCGGCCCCGGTCGAGCACCTTCATGGCGGTCTTGAACCCCTGCCCCTCGACCCCGCCGATCAGCGCATCGGCCGGCACCTTCACATCCTCGAAGATCACATCGGCCACATGGGTGCCTTGCTGGCCCATCTTCTTGTACGGCCTGCCGAGCGCGATGCCGTCGGATTTGGCGTCGACCAGAAAAGCCGAGATGCCGCCGGCTCCCTTGTTGTCCAGGTCGGTGCGGGCCATCACCGTGAACACGCCGGCCCGGGTCGAGTTGGTGATGTAGCGCTTGGTGCCGTTCAGCACGTAGCCGTTGCCGTCCCGGCGCGCCGAGGTCTTCAGCGAGGCGGCGTCGGAGCCGGAGTCCGGTTCGGTCAGGCAGAACGAGCCGACCAACTCACCGCTGGCCAGACGCGGCAGGTACTCCCGCTTCTGCTCCTCGGTGCCGTCGATGACGATGCCCTGGCTGCCGATGCCGACATTGGTGCCGATCAGCGAGCGGAAGGCGGGCGCGGTGTGCCCCAACTCTGCGCCAATGAGAACCTCCTCCGCCATGGTCAACCCGATGCCGCCGTATTCCTCGGGGATCGACAGGCCATAGAGGCCCATTTCCGCCATCTCGGCCGGGATCTCCTCGGGGATCGCATCGTCGCGGCTGATCTGCTCCTCCAGCGGGATCAGGCGCTCGCGGACATAGCGGCGGACCGTGTCGATAAACTGGCCCAGCGTCTCCGGATCGAGCGCCACGGCATTATCTCCTCGGGTATCGGAAATTGTCGGTACCCGGATTATAGGCGGTCCAACAAAACCCGTCCACGCGGTGGCCGATACAGGAACCTCGGGAACGGGTGTCATTCCAACAGCCCCGTCGAAGACCGTGGCCTTGCCCCAACCTTGCCCGCCCGGTATGTCGAGTGGGCAACACCGTCTGCGAGGGAACGTCCATGCGCGATCTGCACCGGCCCGGCCGCTCGCCGGTCTATGCCCCCAACGCCGCCATCGCCACCTCGCACCCGCTGGCGAGCCAGGCTGGTCTCGACGTGCTGAAATCCGGGGGCACCGCCGCCGACGCCGCCGTCGCCGCTTGCGCCGTGCTGTGCGTGGTCGAACCGCACATGACCGGCATCGGCGGCGATTGCTTCGCGCTGATCGCCCCCAAGGGCTCGGGCGACATCCAAGCGCTGAACGGCTCGGGCCGGGCGCCGGGCGCCGCCACCGTCGGCTGGTACCAAGACAAGGGCATCACCGAGCTTGGGCTGACCGCCGACCCGCACGCGGTCACCGTGCCCGGTGCGATCGGCGCCTGGGCCACGCTGCTGGAGAAATTCGGCCGCAAGGGCTTCGACGAGTTGTTGGCCCCGGCGATCGCCTACGCCGAGAACGGCTATCCGATCGCGCCACGCGTCGGCGCCGACTGGCTCGACGACGCCGACCGCCTGGCGCAACACCCGGTCAGCCGTGCGGTCATGCTGCCGGGCGGCAAGGCGCCGGCCGTCGGCACCCGGCACACCCAGCCGAAGCTCGCCGCCACCCTGCGCCGTATCGCCTCGGGCGGCCGTGACGCCTTCTATACCGGCCCGGTGGCCGAGGACATCGTGAGCCATCTGCGCTCGCTCGGCGGGCTGCACACGCTGGAGGATTTCGCGGGCGCCCAGCCCGAGTGGGTCACCCCGATCAACACTGGCTTCCACGGCCACCAGGTGTTCGAGTGCCCGCCGAACGGCCAAGGCATTTGCGCCTTGATGATCATGAACATCCTGTCGCGTCACGACCTGAAAAATCTGAGCGAGGCGGACCGGGTGCATCTGATCGCCGAGGCGACCAAACTTGGCTACGCCCAGCGTGACCGCTATGTGAGCGATCCAGCTCAAGTCGACGTGCCGGTGGATTGGCTGCTCTCGGATGCCCATACCGATGCGTTGGTTGCGATGATCGACCCGGACAAAGCCGGTGCCTTCGCCGACAGCGATTTTCCAACTCACAAGGACACCATCTACCTGTCCTGCGTCGATGCCGACGGCACGGCGATCAGCTTCATCAACTCGCTGTTCTCCGGCTTCGGCAGTTGCATCATGGCGCCGGAGAGCGGGGTGATGCTGCACAACCGGGGCCGGTCGTTCCGGCTGGTCGAGGGCCACGCCAACGCCATCGCGCCGAACAAACGGCCGATGCACACCATCATCCCCGGCATGCTGGTCAAGGACGGGATGGCTTCCGGCGCCTTCGGCGTGATGGGCGGGCAGTATCAGTCGACCGGCCACGCCACCTTCCTGAGCAACCTGCTGGCGCGCGGCATGGATCCGCAAGAAGCCATGGACGACAGCCGCAGCTTCGCCACCGAAGGCACCTTGCAGGTCGAGAACACCTTCGCGCCCGAAACCTACGCCGCGCTGGAGAAGAAGGGCCATGCGCTGACCCGCATGGACAAGCCGATCGGCGGCGGCCAGGCGGTGATCATCGACCGGGCGAACGGCGTGCTGATCGGCGCGTCGGACCCGCGTAAGGACGGCTGCGCCCTGGGATATTGAGGTACGTTCAACCCATCCTTAGCTTCTTCTTCGCATCCCCGGCCGAAGAGCCGGGGTCTAGGGTCATAAAGAACTGGGTCCCGGATGGCTTCGCCTCCGGGAATGCAAGAATATAGTGGTCACATCGGAGAGCCTGCCATGACCCATAAGACCGCGATCATCGGCCTCGGCATCATGGGCCGGCGGTTGTTGGATAATTTACTGGTGCACCCGAATTTCGAGCCAATCGCATTGTGGGACCCGTCCGCCGAGGCCTGCAAACAAGCCCAGGACATGGCCCCGAACGCCGCGATCGCCGACAGCGCCGAGGCGGCGATCGCCGCCGCCGATGTAGTCTATCTCGCCTGCCCGCCGGTGCCGCGCAAGGCCTACGCGCTGCACGCCGCCGAGGCCGGCAAGGCGGTGTTCTTGGAAAAACCGCTGGGCATCGACACCGCCGAAAGCCGCGATCTGGTCGACCGACTGGCCGCCGCCGGCGTGCCGACCGCCGTCAACTTCACCCAGGCGTCATCGGAGGGATTTCGAGTCCTGGGTGATGCGATCGTCGCGGGTAAGACGGGAGAGCTGACCGGCATCGACATCGTGGTCACCTACCCGGCGTGGCCGCGTGCCTGGCAGGTCGATGCCGACTGGCTGCGGTTTCGCGCCGAGGGTGGCTATACCCGCGAGGTGATCTCGCACTTTCTGTTTCTGTCGGAGCGGTTCCTCGGCCCGTTGGCACTGGTTTGGGCGCGGCCGAGCTATCCCGCCGATCCGGCTCTATGCGAGAGCGAAATCCTGGCGCGGCTGGAAACCGCCGACGGCAAGCCGGTGACCGTGCTCGGCTCGGTCGGTGGCGCCCAGCCGGACCGCCAGGAGGTGACGGTCAAAGGGGCTAAGCGCAGCTATCGCTTCACCGAGTTCTACCAGCTCTGGACATCCGACGGCGGTGAGTGGGACGCGGCGTACGACTTCCCCGCCGACCCGCGCCGCGCCTCGCTTCAGGGTCAGCTCGACAATCTCGACGCGCTGCTCACCGGCAAGCCGTCCAAGCTCGCCACTCCGGATGAAGCGCTGCGGGTGCAAGTGCTGGTCGAGGGGATGCTGGCGGGGAAATCATAGGCTCCATCACCCTGATCGCATTCCCAGCCCCAGCACCGGGCTCCGGAAAAGAAAAAGCTAAATTCCCCCGGGTGATCTCCCCGGGTCGGGCCCGGGGCAGGCTTGGATGGCTCCGCCTCCGGTAATCCCAGCAGGGCGGTTCAGCAACACAGCCCTGCCTATTCGGGAGATGCCGGTGAGGCGGGAAAGACGAATCCGTGATGCGATTGTGATGCAATCGTGATCGCCACTGTCTTGTTGGCGGGTATCCGATCGTTACCTGCGGGCTCAATGCCGCATTCACCCTCCGATAGCCATTATCTTCGGACAGCAATCACCATTTCAAATGGGGCACATACAATGACGGAAACCAAGACCGCGATCATCACCGGGTCGACCAGCGGGATCGGCCTAGGCATCGCCGAGGCTCTGACGGGTGCCGGTTATAATGTCATGCTCAACGGCTTTGGCGATGCGGGCGAGATCGAGGCGATCCGTGCCGGTCTCGCCAAGCGCACCGGGACCGAGGTCGGCTATCACGGTGCCGATATGTCGGAACCGGAGGAGATCGCCGCCTTGGTCGATCACACCCGTTCCGAGTTCGGCCGGATCGATATCGTCGTACCCAATGCCGGTATTCAAGTGGTCTCCCCGGTCGAGGATTTTCCGCCGGAAAAGTGGGACCTGCTGATGCGGATCAACCTGTTCTCGGTGTTTCATCTGACCCGACTGGTGTTCCCGGAAATGAAGGCGCGCAAATGGGGCCGCATCGTGTGTATCGCCTCGGCGCACGGTCTGGTCGCCTCTCCCTATAAATCGGCCTATGTGGCGGCCAAGCATGGTGTTATCGGCTTTGTGAAGACCGTTGCATTGGAGGGGGCGACGTTCGGCATCACGGCGAACTCGATCTGCCCCGGCTACGTGCTGACACCGCTTGTCGAGAAGCAAATTCCCGATACCGCCAAGGCGCGCGGCATCACCGAGGAAGAGGTCAAGCGGGACGTGCTGCTCGCGGCGCAGCCAACCAAGGAATTCGTGGGCGTCGAGCAGATCGGCGCGCTCGCCGCCTTCCTGTGCTCGGATGCCGCGTCCCAGATGACCGGTACGGCTCTTCCGGTCGATGGCGGGTGGACCGCGCAATGAACACGGCTCCCACCAAGAAAACCACGTCGAAACCGGCCGCCAAATCCACCGCCAAACCGGTCACCAAATCGGCCAGCGCGTCCTCACCGCGGCGGGCCGCGCGCCACGAGAAGTCGATCAATATCGCATTGCAAGGCGGCGGCGCGCATGGCGCCTTTACCTGGGGGGTGCTCGACAGATTGTTCGAGGACGACCGGATCTGGGTCGAGGCGATCAGCGGCACCTCCGCCGGTGCGATGAATGCCGTCGTCGCCGCCCAGGGCATGTTCGACGGAGGCGCCGAGGGCGCCCGTGAGTCGCTCCGCAGCTTCTGGCGCTCGGTGAGCGAAGCCGCCAGCGGCAGTCCGTACCGCAGGATACCATCCGCCATCATGGCCGGGGATTGGTCATTGAAAGCCTCACCCAGCTACGTGTTCTTCGATCTGCTGTCTCGGATGGTCTCGCCCTACGAGATGAATCCGTTCGACATCAATCCCTTACGTAAACTGGTCGGAGAACTGATCGACTTCGAGAAGGTCAGGGCATGCCAAGACATGCACATCTTCATCGCGGCGACCAATGTCGAGACCGGCCGGGTCCGGGTGTTCAGCCGCGACGAGATGGAACTGGATGCCGTGATGGCATCGGCCTGTCTGCCGAGCATGTTCAAGGCGGTGGAGATCGACGGCGTGCCGTATTGGGATGGCGGGTTTATGGGCAATCCGCCGTTGTTCCCGTTTTTTCACGGCAGCCCGTCCAACGACATCGTCATCGTCCAGATCAATCCGGTGTTCCGCGCCGGTGCTCCCAAAACGGCCAAGGACATCCAAAACCGGCTGAACGAGATCACCTTCAACGGCTCACTGCTGCATGAGTTGCGGTCGATCGATTTCGTCACGCGGCTGATCGAGGACGGCAAGCTCGACCCGAGCGAATACAAAAAAATGCATCTGCACATCATCCAATCGCGCAAGCGGATGCGGGAGCTGGATGCCAGCTCGAAGCTGAACGCGGAATGGGACTTCCTCCAACATCTGTTCGAGATCGGGCGCGACGTGGCGGGAAAATGGCTTAAGGCCCATTTCCATGACCTCGGAGAGCGATCCAGCGTCGACATCCGCCAGATGTTCACCGGTGTCGGTGTCTTGCCGCACCACCACGCCGACGCCGTTTAAACCCGGCGCCGCCTCGAAACGACACGGTACCCTTTGAAACCACGCAGGAAACCCACGATGAAACGCGCCCTTCTTGTCGCCGCCGTCCTGGCCTTCACATCCGGACCGGCCCTCGCCCAAACCTTCGAGTGGAGCCCGGAACGCCAAGCGCTCGAAAATGCCTTCACCGGGCCCAAGGCCGGTAAGGCCATCAGCAACAAGGTGCTGGGCGAATTCGACATGACCAATGAAATCCCGGGGATGGATGGTCGTTTCATGCGGCTGCGGTATTGGACGATCCAACCGGGCGGGGTCGTTCCGGTGCACTCCCACGCCAACCGGCCCGGGTTGATCTACATCCTGGGTGGCGAAATCCTGGAGCACCGCTCGGATCGTGCCGAGCCCAAGGTTCACGGACCGGGAACCATCTCGTTGGAGAACGACGGCATAAGCCATTGGTGGAGCAATGAGGGCGACACGCCGGTGACGCTGTTGGGCTTCGACGTCTTCCAACGCTAAATCGAAGCCGATCGGCCGGAGGAAAAGCCCATGTGGTACGTGATGCAAGGCGCGCTTCGTGGCGAGCGGCCAAGGGATATCGCCAGGCGCGGCACGATCGTCGCGACCATCAGTTTTCTCACCCTGATCGATCTGTTCGGCAGCCAGGCCCTGTTGCCGCAGCTCGTCACCGCCTATGAGGTGGACGCCGCGACTATGGGCCTGGCGGTCAACGCCTCGACCTTCGGCATGGCGGTTTCCGGTCTTCTGGTCGGATGGTTCGCCGATCGGATCGACCGCAAACGCTGGATCTGGCGCTGCCTTGTTCTGCTGTCCATCCCGACCTTCCTGCTTGGTGTCGTCGACAGCATCCCGGTCTTCATGGCCTTGCGCGTCATGCAGGGCGTGTTCATGGCGGCCGCGTTCACCTTCACCCTGACCTATCTCTCGGAGCAATGCGACGTCACCGCGGCCGGGGGGGCCATGGCGGCCTATATCACCGGCAACGTGGCCAGCAATCTGTTCGGCCGTCTGATGGCGGTGTCGGCGGCGGATGTGTTCGGGCTGTCCGGCTCGTTCTTCGCGTTCGCGGCGCTTAACATCCTGGGAGCCCTGCTGGCGCTCACCCTGATCGGACTTAAGGACGAAGCACCACCCGCCCGCTCCGGAGCACCCCTAGTCGCTTGGCGTAGACATTTGGCCGATCCGGCCTTGCGCACCGCTTTCCTGATCGGGTTCACGATCCTCTTCGTCTTCGTCGGCGTGTTCACCTATGTGAACCTCCATCTGGTCGATGTCCTGGGCGTTCCGGCCTCGGCCTTGGGTCTGGTCTATTTCGTGTTCGCGCCCGCGATCCTCACCACACCGTTCGCGGGTAAGGCGGTAAGCCGGTTTGGCCCCCGGCGGGTCTTCTTGGCTTCCGGGGTTGTCGCTTTATCCGGCCTGGCGGTGACCTTGTGGCCATCGCTGTCTCTCGTGCTCATCGGTTTGGCGGTGGTCGGTGCCGGGACCTTCTTCATGCAGGCGGCGGCCACCGGTTATGTCAGCCGCACCGCCAAGGGCGATCGGGCCGCCGCCAACGGGCTGTATCTGACGAGCTATTATCTGGGCGGGCTGGTCGGCGCCTTCGCGCTTGGCGTGGCTCAAAGCCAGGGCGGTTGGCCGTTCGTCGCCGGGATCGTGGCCATCGGGCTGGTCGGCGCCTTGCTGATGGCCGGCGGTCTGCGCAATCCCGGTCCCGAGGTTCTGCCCCTCAGGCTGTCGAGCGCATCGCAAGACGCGGAATAAGAAAGGCAAGTGCGCAGATACCGGTGATCCGATGAGGTGACTCGGGGGATTCCATGGGATCGGCGCTCAAGGTCAGGGACGATCGATTTTCGGACGAACCGCGCCGAGCAGCCCGCGCTCCGACAGTGGCCACTCGGCTACCGGCACCTCGGGGTCACTCACCACGTCCGGGTGGGTGATGAAGAACAGGGATCGGGTCACTCAGTGCTCGCCCTTGGCTGGCGGTCCCGCGCCATCCTACTCCGCCGCCGCGACCTTGGCGTCCGGCACGGCAATCGCGCCCAGATGCCTCGCCGCTTCGGTCGCCTCGTCAACCAACCGGTCCATGATCGCCTCCACCGGCTCGATGGTATCGGCGAAGACGCAGGCCTGGCCCATCGACAGAATGCCCTTCTCCGGGTCGCCGATGGTGTAGGCCTCCTTCTGCAGCGTACCCATGACGTAGGGGCGATAAGCATCGAAATCGGTCACGCCCTGCTTTTCCAGCTCGGCGATGGCGCGGGTGGTTTCGTTATCGATGCCCCGGAAGGTGTTGCGCATCGAGGCGAGCACCGTGGCGGTCATGGTCTCGTCGCAGTCGATCACCCGTTGCTTGATCGCCTCGTGGCTCCAAATCTCCGTCGCCACCAGGAACCGGGTCCCCAACAGCACCGCGTCCGCGCCCATGGCCAGGGCGGCGGCGATCTGGCTGCCGGTGCCGATACCGCCGCCGACCAGCACTGGAATGCCAAGCCGCCGCACCGCCAGCGGGATCTGCACGATCGAGCCAATCATGTTCAACCCCGGATGGCCGCCGCACTCCGCGCCGACCACGGCCACCGCGTCGATCGGCAGCTTGCTCGCCGCCGAGAGCGCGTGCTTCACCGTCGCCACCTTGTGGAACACCACGCCACCGGCGTCCTTGATCCGCTGAACGAACTCGGTCGGCGGCAGACCCGCCGTCTCGAAATGCCGCACCCCCTTGTCGAGCGCAATTCCGAGTTGGGCCGGCAGGTCCTGGTTATGCTCCGGCCGGTTCGACATGTAGAGGTTGACGCCGAACGGCTTGCCGTCGGTCAGCGCCCACGCCTTGTCGAGTTCGGCGGCGAAACGCTCGTTCTCCGGGAAGGTCTTGGCGGTGATGAACCCCATGCCGCCGGCGTTGACCACGGCGGCGACGTAGTTGGCGTCAGCCAACCACATCAAGCCACCGGCGACGATGGGATGGTCGATGCCGAACAACTCGGTGATCCGGGTCTTGAAACGTTGTGGACGCATCAGGTTTTCTCCGCCGGCACAATGAGGGCATCCAGGGCCACGACGCCCCGGCCCTTCGGTAGCACCCGCACCGGGTTCAGGTCGACGCTCTCGATGCGCGCGCCCTCGGCCGCCGCGAACACCGAGACCTTGGCCAGAAGCTCGGCCAGGGCGTCGACATCGGCTGGCGGCGCACCGCGCACGCCCTCGAACAGCTTGGCCCCCTTCAACCCGGCGATCATTCGCCGCGCCTCCTCGACCCCGAACGGGGCCAGACGGAAGGCCACATCCCCCAACACCTCGACCAGCACGCCGCCCAAGCCGACCATGACCACCGGACCAAAGGTCGGGTCACGCTGTACGCCGATCACCGTCTCCACACCCTCGGGCGCCATGGCGGCGACGATCACGCCGTCGAGCCGGGCACCCGGCATCTTGTCCGCCGCCCGGGTCATCAGCGTGGCATAGGCCTCGGCCGCCGCGTCGGCTCCTTCGATGCCGACGATGACCCCGCCGATCTCGGTCTTGTGCAGGATGTCCGGCGAGGCGATTTTCATCACCAAGCGGCCACCCAACGCATCCGCCGCCGCCCGCGCGTCATCGGTCGACGTGGCGAACCGACGGTCGACGAACGGCACGCCCCACGCCTGCAACAGATCGGCGGCCTGATGTTCGGCCAAGGCGTCGGCCGGAACCGACGGCGCACCGGCCGGCATTGCCGGTGGAGCGGACTCGGGCGGCCGGGCGAAAAACCGGCCGAACCGCATGAGCGCCGCCGCCGCCGCGACCGCGCGGGTCGGGTCCTCGTAAACCGCGTAGCCGCCGTTCTCGTAGTGCCGCACGATCTCGGGCGGCGCGATCAGCGACAGAATGATCGACTTGTCGGGGAACCGTTCCCGCGTCTCCTCCAGGGTCTTGATCAAATCATCGGCGATGAAGCGGCTGGCGGCGACCATGGTGAAGAACGCCACCACCACGTCATACCCGCCTTCTTCCAGCATCAGACGCATGTTGGTGGTGATCAGCGACAGGTCGTTGAACGCCTGGGCCGTGATGTCGACCGGGTTGCGCACCGCCGCATACGGCAGCAGCGCCTTCAGCGTCTTCTGGGCCGCCTCCGGCATCGGCGGAACCTGCAAGCCGAGATCCTCGGCGGCGTCCGCCATCTGCACGCCGACCCCACCGGAGATCGTCATGATCCCCAGCCGGTCGCCGTTCGGGAACCGGCCACGCGCGGCGGCGTAGGCGGTGTCCAGCATCTGGTCGGTGGTGTCGACCCGGATCACCCCGTACTGGGCGAACAGCGCGTCATACACCCGGTCGGAGCCGGCCAGCGCGGCGGTGTGCGAGGCGGCGGCGGCGGCGCCGATCGCCGAGCGGCCGACCTTCATGAAGATCACCGGTTTGTGCGCCGCCGCCGCATCGGTCAAGGCGGCCCGCATGGCCTCGCCATCCCGGATGCCCTCGGCATAGGCGACGATCACCTTGGTATCCTCGTCGCGCACCAGATAGGCGACGGCGTCGGCGACGTCGACATCGGCCTCGTTGCCGGTGGTGATCCAAATCCCGGTCCCGACCCCACGTTGACGCATCAGGTGGAACACGTGGCTGCCGTAGGCGCCGGACTGGCTGGCGATCGACACCGGCCCCGGCGTCGGTAGTTCGTGATCGACCGAGGATGAAAACGTGGCCATCCAATCGCAATGGGCGTTGAAGATGCCCAAGCAGTTCGGTCCAAGGACCCGCATGCCACCGGCTCGGGCGATGGCGCGGACGCGCGCCTGCAGCGCCGCTCCCTCCTCGCCCATCTCGGCGAAGCCGGAGGAGAACACCACCGCCGCCTTGGCTCCCTTGGCGGCGCAGGCTTCCAAGGTATCCGGCACCATCGGCGCCGGCACCGCGACGATGCAGGCCTCCGGCGCGCCGGGCAACGCATCGACGCTGGAAAACGCGGGCAAGCCTTGAACGGTCTCGCGTTTGGGGTTCACCGGCCACAGCGGGCCGGAGAATCCGGCCCGGATCATGTAGCCGAGCGGCCGGCCGCCGATGCGTTTGGGGTCGTCGGACGCACCGATCACGGCAATCGAACGGGGCGCGACCAGCGGGCGCAGGGTCGCGACGTCGGGACGGTCGGTCATGCGAAGGTCATGCTCAGACGGTGGCGATGGCGTTGGCCGGTGAGCCGACGGCTCCGGGAAGATGCAGCGGCGGGGCCGTCAGCAAGAAGCGATGCCGGCCGTTGGCGTGCAGCCACTCCGCCAACTCGGTGAGATACCACAGCTCACCCAGGTGAATGCCGAGCTTGAACAGACATAGCTCGTGCAACGGCATCAGCGCTCGACGCGGGCCGTTGCCCCGGTCGCGCCCCGGCAGGTGCTCGACCGCGTAGTTGTCGGCGATCAGCACGGCGAGGCCGCTGTCTCGAATCCATTCCTGCAATTCCGGGTCGCCGCCATCCAGCGCCGGACAGGCGTTGTCCAGCGTCTCCAGATCGGGCTTGCCCGCCATCTCGACGATGCGCTGCGCGAAGCCGGTGTGCAGACAGACCAGATCGCCCTCCTCCACGGTAATGCCGTCGTCCCGCATGATGCGATCCAGCATGGCGAAGTCGACCACCGTGCGTTGGTCACCGAGATGGCGGCGCAGATCGATCATCACCCCGCGGCCCTGGACACAGGTCTCGGCCATGTTCTCGATGCCGAGCGCCCGCGCCCGCACCCCCTCGAACCGCATCAGCGGATCGGCGTCCGGGTTGTGGTTGGCGAGCTTGTGCTCCAGTCCGGTCCAGCCGTTGTAGTAGACCACCTCGGGCACCCCATCGCCGTTGGCGTCGAACATCGAGCCGACATGGGTCAGGCTGTCCCACTGCGAGGAATATTGCAGGCAGATCAACGCCGCGTCGTCGCAGACCACGTCGGTCAGCTCGGGATTATCCTCGGCCAGCGGGAAATTGTAGTTCGACAGCCCGCCCCGGTCGGTCGCGAACAGCCGGGGCGGAAACCGCCGGGGGTTCAGCTCGCGCCCGCCGGGCAGATCCATCGGCAGCGCCAGGCAGAACCGCTTGCCGGTCTGGACCTCCTTGGCCGCCGTCACCGTGCGCGCCGGCGTCAACAGGTTTAGCCGCCCGCATTGGTCGTCGGCGCCGAAATCGCCCCAATTGGAGCCTTCCGGCCGGTTCACCCACCGTGCCGCCATGGCGTTCCTCCATCATCTGATTGCGCCACCTTCACCGGGCGGCTGTAAGACATAGCGGGCGGATTGTCGCCAGTGCCGGCGCCCAGCGCAAGAAGGCTGTCCGGCATGCGGTCGCCGTGATATCGACCGGCCATGGCTCTGCCGTCTTCCATCCCGGTCCCGTCCGGCGCCGCCCGTGGAATTTTGCTCATTCTCGCGGCGAATTTCTGCTTCGCGTTCATGGACGCGACCTCGAAGACCCTGGTTGTGGATTATTCGGTCGCGCAGATCCTGTGGGTGAGATTCGCGTTTTTCGCCGCCTTCGCGACGGTGTGGGCCATGGCCCGTGGTGGCCTTCGCGAGGGATTCGGGAGCCAGCACCCTGGGCTCCAAGTGATGCGCGCGCTGATCCTGGTCGCCGAGATCGTGTGCTTCGTCTTCGCCTTCCGTTACATGGCGTTGGCCGACACCCACGCGATCGCCGCCGTCTACCCGCTGATCATCACCGCCCTGTCGGCGTTGGTCTTAAGAGAAGCCGTCGGTCTCCGGCGTTGGACGGCGGTCGCGGTCGGTTTCCTTGGCATCCTGGTGATCCTGCGTCCCGGATTCGGCGTGTTCGACCCGGTCGCCCTGCTGCCGTTGGCCGGGGCGGCGCTGTTCGCGGTCTATCAGATCATGACCAAGGTGGTGGCGCGGACCGACGGCACGGTGACCATCATGCTCTACACCGGCTGGATCGGGTTCGCCGCCACCAGTGTCGTGGGGCCGTTTCAGTGGACAGCGCCGGACGCCGCCGGATGGATCACCCTGTTTCTGGCCGGAGTGTTCGGCATCATCGGACACCTGCTGGTGATCAAGGCGCTGGAGGCGGCCCCGGCCAGCGCGCTGCAGCCGTTCAACTACACCCTGCTGGTCTGGGCGACGCTGGTGGGCTTCCTGATGTTCGGCGATCTGCCTGATCTGTGGACCGTCGCCGGCGCCACCATCGTGGTCGGCTCTGGGATTTATACTTGGTGGCGGGAGCGGCGGCGAGCGGCGGAAGCATAGCACCCGCAAGCAACGGCTCACTGACTGGTGTTTTTACGAACGAGCCGATTTCTGATACTGCGCTTCACAATCACTCATATGCAGCCTCAGGCACGAGCAAGACGCATGAGAACCCTGCCCGTCATATCTCTGATCGCGTCGATCGCGATCCTGGCCACGCCCGCCACGGCGTCGGACATCCTGCGCGAGTTGACCGATGCCGCCATGGGCGGGCGGCCGTCCGCCGATCTGCGTTACCGTTACGAGTTTGTTGAACAAGACGGCCTCGACAACGATGCCCACGCCAGCACCGTTCGCGCCCGCCTGGGCTATGAGACCGGCCGGTTCCACGGCTTCGCGGTCAACCTTCAGGGCGAGATCGTCCAGCGCCTCGGCCCCGAGAAGTTCAACGACACCACCAACGGCCGGGCCGATTTTCCCGTCGTCGCCGACCCGAACGATGTCGACCTCAACCAAGCCTACCTCGTCTACGACGGGGTCACGGCAACGCGGCTGTCAGCGGGGCGGGAGCGTTTGGTGATCGACGATCAGCGGTTCATCGGCGATGTCGGCTTCCGGCAGAACCAGCAAACCTTCGACGCGGTGTCGGCCACCACTTCGGCCATTCCGGATGTGCGCGCCCGCTACCACTACATCTTTGGCGTGAACCGGATATTCGGCAACGACAACCCGCGCGGCAACACCAGCGCCGAAACCCATGTCCTCAACCTGCATTACCGAGGAATCGATCTCGGACCCGTCGGCCGGTTGGGGGTCACCGGCTACGGCTATCTGATTGATCTCGACGATGCCCCGTCCTCGTCGAACCAGACCTATGGGCTGCGGCTGACCGGCAGCACCACCTTGGGCAGCGACACCAGCCTCGCCTATGTTTTGGAAGCTGCGCATCAGGCTGATTACGGCGGCAACCCAAATGATTTTTCCGGCCGCTACGTCATCGCCAAACCGTCGCTGTTTACCTCGGTGCTGGGCGGCGATATCGGCGTCACCCTGTCTTATGAACGGCTGGAAGGCGACGGCACAACCGCGTTTCAAACCCCGCTGGCGACCCTGCACAAATTTCAAGGCTGGGCCGACATCTTCCTCAACACGCCGCCGGACGGCATCGAGCAATACTCGGTGCAGCTTGGCTACACCACCGATCTTCCCGACCCGTTCAACGCGATCGAATTGCAAGCGTTCTACTTCGATTTCAACGCCGAGAACGGGGATGCCGATTACGGTACCGAGATCGACCTGGAAGCGTCGACGCGCCTGCCGTTCCGTCAACCGGTGCGGCTGACGGTGCGTTTCGCGGACTATCAGGCCGAGGACTTCAGCGTCGACACCCGCAAGCTGTGGCTGATGCTGTCGACCCGATTCTGAGTCCTCAAGCCCGACCGCGCGCCATCTACCCCGCCACGATCACCGACATACGCATCTTCGGATGAATGCGGCAGCGCACCTCGAAGGTGCCGCCCTTGTCGAACGTCACCGAGCGTAACTCCCCCGGCTCTTGCAGGCCGATGTCGAAATCCGCCTCGTCGGAATAGACGTTATGGCCATAATAGTCGTCGTTCACGAAATTGATCGTCGTGCCCGGCGTGATGGTCACGGTCTCGACACCGAAGGCGCGGTTCTGTTGCGTCACCACCACGTTGGCGGCCCAGGCGACGGACGCCAACTTCGCCGTGCCCAAAACCGCTAAGACTGTCACCTGGAGCCTGAAACGATTCATCGGTACGATCCCTGATTGTTCCACACGTTACCGGGAGAGTTTAAATCAAACCACCCGATGGCTTGGTTTAAGCGGGCCGGCTCTAACATCCATCGCAACGCCGAACCACGGCACCGTCGCCCGAGCTTCAATCCGCGCGTCTTCTTCGCTGCTAAACACCTGGTCCCCAAAGAAGCCGATGGGAAACCAACCTCGCCCATCCTCGATATCGCGCCGAAATTCCTCAAACCCGAACGTTCCATCCGGTCTTACAAAAATATCGACACAGCGGCCTTCACCCTCAAAATTGATGGATGTTAGGACCTTGTTTTTGTGGGCCATGTTTGATCTCCGAAGATCGTCCCGGAACATTCCGCGCGCACCTATCCCGTGCACGCTCTTGGCGCGGCTCACGAACAACCACAGACCACACTCAGATACAGCGCATCGCGCGTAAACGCCACTGAGGCCTGTTCATGGTTGGCAACACCCCATCGGCTGGGCTTGAATGCGGTGAACGGGTCGTCCGGCCCGACCGAACATCCACACGAGGGGAAACGACCATGCGCAGCTACGCGCTGACGGAACCGGGTAAGCCGTTCGAGACGATCGACAAGCCGGACCCGAAGCCGACCGGAACCGAGGTGCTGTTGCGAGTGACCCGGGCCGGCGTTTGCCATTCGGACATCCATATCTCCGACGGTTTTTTCGATCTCGGCGGCGGCAAGGTGCTCAGCATCGTCGAGCGCGGCCAGAAGTTTCCGATCACCCTGGGCCACGAGATCCTCGGCGAGGTGGTGGCGGCGGGGCCGGACGCCAAGGACGCGCCGATCGGCAAGACCGTGCTGGTCCACCCCTGGCTCGGCTGTGGTGAATGCTCGGCCTGCAAGGCGGAGATGGAGAACCATTGCCCGACCATGCGCTCGCTCGGCGTGTTCCGCGATGGCGGCTACGCCACCCACTGCGTGGTGCCGCACCCGAAATACCTGGTCGACATCGGCGATCTGGATCCGACCGTCGTCACCCCCTACTCGTGCTCCGGGGTGACGGTCTTCTCAGCGCTGAAGAAGGCGCTGCCGGTGCGCGACGATGAGTGGCTGGCGGTCATGGGCGCCGGCGGTCTCGGCCTATCGGCGGTGACCATCGCCAAGGCCATGGGGGTGAAGAACATCGTCTCGGTCGACATCGACGACGCCAAGCTCGACGCCGCCAAGAAGATGGGCGCCTCCGCCACCTTCAACACTACCAAGCACGACAAACCGATCCCCGCGCTGCAAGAAATCGCCGGGGGTGAGTTGCGCGCCGTGGTCGATACCGTCGGCGGCGAGGCGACGGCCAATTTGGGCATCGGGGCGGTGCGCAAGGGCGGGCGGTATGTGATCGTCGGCCTCTATGGCGGCCAGATCACCGTGTCGCTGCCGACCATCCCGATGCGCGCGGTGTCGATCATCGGCTCCTATGTCGGCTCGCTGGGTGAGCTGCGCGAGCTGATCGACCTGGTGAAGACCGGCAAGGTCAAACCGATCCCGATTCAGACCCGGCCGCTGAACACCGCCTACGACACCTTGCAGGATCTGAAGGCCGGCAAGATCGTTGGCCGTGTGGTGCTGACCAACGAGTAGCGGCGGCTTAATTCAAGCTGGTTCGCGTCAACGGCCTCCGATAGTATGAACAAACGTTCTAACGGAGGCCGTATGATCGAGCTGAAATTAACCCGGATCGGAAACTCACTCGGCGTGGTGCTGCCGAAGGAGGCGGTTGGCCGGTTGAACGTCGAGAAAGGCGACCGCCTTTGGCTCACCGACGCGCCGGATGGCTACCGTCTCACCGGCCATGATCCCGAGTTCGAGCAGCAGATGCACGCTGCCCGCGAGGTTATGAAGAAACGGCGAGCGGCGTTGCGCGAACTCGCCAAGTGATTAAGTGACGGAGCCGCGTTGGATCAGTCTCAACGTGGTACTGGCCACACACTTGGCGCAGTTGGCGGAGCATGGCGGCCTTGATGGCGTGCGTGATCGCGGACTCCTGGAATCGGCCTTGGCGCGGCCTCTCCAGCACGCGGCCTACGAGCGTTGCGATTTGGCCGACCTCGCGGCCACCTATGCCCTTGGCCTGCTGCGTAACCATCCCTTCCTTGACGGCAACAAGCGCACCGCCTTGGTAACCATGGAGACGTTCCTGGCAATTAACGGGATCGCCCTGGGCGCCGGTGACACGGAGTGTGTTTTGACGATTGAAGCGGCGGCAGCCGGCGAGATCGACGATCACGCTTTAGCGGCATGGATCAGAACGTACATGCGTCCAATTCCCGCTGTTGGCGGGAATTGATAGTGGCTTAACCGCCCTCGATCACCGCCGCATCGGAGGCCGCGCCGAAAGCGACATAGCCGCCGTCGACCGGCAGGGTCGCCCCGGTGACCCAGGCGGCGAGCGGCGAGGCCAGGAAGATGATCGCGTCGGCGATCGCCGAGGGCGGCAGCAGCTCACCCATCGGCGTGCGTCGGCGGATGATCGCGGGGTCCAGCCGCCCGGCTTCGATCGCGCCGGCGATGAACGGCGTGTCGACGTAGCCGGGGGCGACGGCATTGACCCGGATGCGGTGCTCGGCCCAGTCGCAGGCCAGCGCCTTGGTCAACCCGATCAGCCCGTGCTTGGCGGCGGTGTAGGCGTTGCGCCGGGGCAATGCCAGGGCGCCGGCGATCGAGGAGATGTTGACGATCACCCCGTGCTTGCGCGGGATCATCTCCACCGCCGCGCGCTTGGCCATCTGAAAGCTGCCGCCGACATGGATGTCCATCAGCCGCTTGAACGCCGCGCCCGACTGTTCGACCGTCGGCGCGAAGCTATCGACGATGCCGGCGCAGTTCACCAGCACGTCGATCCGCCCGAACGCCTCGGCCGTGGCGGCAACAATGCGATCGCACGCCGCCTCGTCCGCCACATCGCCGCCGAGGCCGATATGTCCGTCACCAAGTTCCACCGCCCGGCTTTGCGCGACATCGGCCTTCAGGTCGGCGATAGCCACTCGCGCGCCGCGCGCCGCGAACGCCGCCGCCGTGGCCCAGCCGATGCCGCTGGCACCACCGGTGATCAGCACCCCTTGGCCGGTGAAATCGGTATCGGACATCGCTGCATTCTCCTGCCGTGTGAAAACCACTTTGATGCAAAACCTTGAAAAAACGCGGTTTGTTAACCTTTCCTCAATAACTGGCAGGGAAAATGCAAGCAGAAAGAATGTCTGTACGCCTTAGACAACGGAGGCAACCAATGTCGCTTGCATTTGCATGGGAATGGGCCAAGAGCGAGGCGGATCGCCAGCAGCGGCCCCATGTCATCGTCGAGGACGACGGCGACTATCGCGTCATTCCGCTCGCGGAGGTCGAGATGGCGCAGGACGTCGACGTCGATCATATCGTCGGCATCTACCAGACGCCCTCGCCGCACCCGTACCTGCGTCTGGTCGCGGCCTGAGCGCGATCACGCGTCGGAGTGGTTCGCGAGCGGTAGAAATCGCGGCACGGCCTCGCCGTCGACCGTGACCGTCTCGTCAAACATCGCCGACGGGCGTACCCACCAGCGTCCGTCCTCGGTCTGATACACCGTCATCCGCTCTTCGGTTTCGCTGTGCACGGCGTTGCCGAGCACCCGGTAGAGGCCGCCCTTGTAGTGCCGATGCGTCGGCTCCCACGTCATGGCCGCGCCTCTCTCCCTTAAATTCCTCTACCGCTCGATAATCTCCGGCGGCCGGTGCGCGGTGACGTCGGGGATCGCGCCGTCGACCTTGGTCACCTGAACCAGCGTGGAGTGCGCCGTCGGCCCCTGACCGAGCCGCGAGGTGCCGCGATCGCGGGTCAGCACGTTCGGGTTGCCATGTTTCTCCAGCGTCTTGGCGCCGCCCGGCGTCTCCGGGTCGTACCAAGCGCCGGTCGAGAGTTGAATGACGCCGGGGATCACCTCGTCGGAGACGATGACGCCGGCCAGACACGAACCGCGATCGTTCCACACCTTGGCCACATCACCGCTTGCCAACCCGCGCGCCACGGCATCGCCGGGGTGGATGGTCATCGGCTCCCGCCCCGCCACCTTCGAGCCTTGGCTGACCCCGCCGGGATCGAGCTGGCTGTGCAGCCGGGTGCGCGGCTGATTGGAGATCAGGTGCAGCGGAAAATCGGCCGTCCTGGGTGAGCCGAGCCATTCGTCGGGTTCGCGCCAGACCGGATGGCCCGGACAATCGTCATAGCCGAAGCCGTCGATGGTCGCGGAGAAGATTTCGATCTTGCCCGACGGCGTGGTCAGCGGGTTGGCGTCGGGATCCTGGCGAAACCCTTGCAGCAGCACCGCCGGCGTCTCCGGGCCGGGCAGCTCGTGCAGCCCCTTCTCCCAGAACGTCTCGAAATCCGGCAATTCGAACCCGGCCTCGGCCGCGCGTTGCCGCGACTGCTCCCAGAGATGGCGAATCCAGTCCATCTCGTCCCGGCCCTCGGTATAGCTCTCGGCGAGGCCCAACCGCTCGGCCAAGCCGGTGAAGATGCCGTAGTCCGATCGGCTGTCGCCCACCGGCGGGATCGCCTGGTGCATGGCGACGCTCAGCGGCTCCCAATGGGTGATGGCGATGTCGTTACGCTCAAGTGCGGTGGTCGACGGGAATACGATGTCGGCGTGGCGCGCCGTCGCCGTCCACCAGATCTCGTTGACGATCACCGTGTCCGGCCGACGGAACGCCTCGACCAGTTGGTTGATATCCTGATGATGGTGAAACGGATTGCCACCGGCCCAATACACCAGCTTGATGTCGGGGTAGGTCAGGCGCTGGCCGTTGAAGTCGAACTCGGCTCCTGGGTTCAACAGCATGTCGGAAATGCGAGCGACCGGGATCAGGTCCTTCACATTGTTGATGCCCTGGGGTACCGACGGCCAGTTGAAGTGCTTCACCGGATTACCGATACCGTTCTCCGAGCTGTAACCGACACCGAAGCCGCCGCCGGGCAAGCCGATCTGGCCCAGCAACGCCGCCAGGACCACGGTCAGCCACACCGGCTGCTCACCATATTCGGCGCGCTGCATCGACCAGGTGACGTTGATCATGGTGCGCTTGGCCGCCATGCGGCGGGCAAGCCCTTGGATCACCCCGGCATCGACGCCGGTGATCGCGGCCGCCCAGTCCGCCGTCTTCGGCTGACCATCGCTCTCGCCGCGCAGATAGGCCTCGAATGGCGCGAAGCCGACCGTGTAACGATCGAGAAACGCCGTATCATGCAACCCCTCGCTGACCAGCGTGTGGGCCAGCGCCAGCATCAAGGCGGCGTCGGAACCGGGACGCGGCGCGATCCACTCGGCCGGCATATCCGGCGGCAGGTCGATCTCGATCGGGCTGAGATAGACCATCTCACAGCCGTTGTCGGCGCAAGCCTTGAGCCCGTGATAGCAGATGTGCCGGCCGACACCACCGGAGGTGACCTGGGCGTTCTTGATCGGCATGCCGCCGAACATCACCAGCATCTCGGTATGCTCGGCCATCACCGGCCAGCTGGTGTGCTGGTCCAGCAACGGTTTCATCGCGCCGACGATGTGGGGCAGGATCGCCTCCGCCGCCGCGTAGGAATAGGTTCCCTGGTGCCGGACGTAGCCGCCGAGTTGATTGAAGAACCGGTGAATGTGCGAGTTGGCGTGATGGAACCGCCCAGCGCTGGCCCAGCCGTAAGAGCCAGCATAGAAGGCGCGGTTGCCGTGCGCCTGCTTGATCCGCGTCAGCTCCGCCGCCGCCATATCCAGCGCCTCGTCCCAAGGCACGGCGACGAACGACTCCCGCCCGCGCCCGGATCGGTCGCTTTCGTGGCGTTTCTCCAGCCAACCCTTACGCACCATCGGCCGACGCACCCGGCTTTCATGGTCGACCGCCTCGACAATGCCGGGGCCGATGATCGATGGCGCCGGGTCCTTGCCGTAGTCGTGCACGGCGACCAGCCGGTCACCCTCGACCTCGGCGAAATAGGTACCCCAATGGCTAGAGGTCGGAACCAGACGGCGTTTGATGGCGGTGCTCATCGCGCAACACTCCCCTTGGAAACCCGTCAGTGGAACACGGCGTCTATGATCGCCTGTTGCTCCGCCTTATGCCACACCCCCCAGCCCACCGCCGGTGACGGCGCGTCGGGACGTCCAACATAGGTGGCATGGCCCCCGTTCGGGCGCAAGCGGCTCAACATCGGGGCGGCATAGCGCCAGGCGCCCATGTTTTCCGGCTCCTCTTGCGCCCACACCAACTCGACGTTTGGGTGACGGGCCAGGATCGCGGACACGTCATCGATGGGGAACGGATACACCTCCTCCACCCGCACCAGCGCGATATCGTCGGCCCCGCGCTCGCGCCGGGCGGCGGCCAGGTCGAAAAACAGCTTGCCCGCCACCAGCACGACCTTGCGCGCGTTCGAGGATAGGGCGGCGTCGTCGATCACCGGTTGGAACGCCGTGCCCGGTCCGAACTCGGCCAGATCACTGACCGCCTCGGCGTGACGCAGCCCGGATTTCGGCGTAAGCGCGATCAGCGGTGCTCGCCAGGGCCGGTGCAGCTGACGGCGCAATGCGTGGAACAGGTTGGCGGGCGAGGCGCAGGCCAGCACCGAGATGTTGCCGCGTGATCCCAAGAGCAGAAACCGTTCAAGCCGGGCCGAGGAATGTTCCGGCCCGCCGCCCTCCAATCCGTGCGGCAGCAGCAGCACCAAGCCGGACTGGCGCAGCCATTTATCGTCGCCCGAGACCAGGAACTGGTCGATCACCGCCTGGGCGCCGTTGATGAAATCACCAAACTGCGCCTCCCAGCAGACCAGCCGGTCCGGGTCGGTGACGCTGATGCCGTATTCGAAGGCGAGACAGGCTTCCTCGGTCAGCGGCGTGTCGGCGACCAACAAACGATTTGAGCTCGCGGCCAAGGCGGCCAACGGAGTGTGCTCGGCGCCGGTGGCCTGATCGAACACCACCGCGTGGCGCTGCGAGAAAGTGCCGCGCCGGGTGTCCTGACCGGTCAGGCGCACGCCAAACCCTTCATCCAACAGGCTGGCGAAAGCCAGCGCCTCGGAGGTGGCGAACCCGATCCCGGTGCCGCGCGTCACGCTGTCCCGCCGTTCACCCCATTGCCGGGCGATCTTGGGGTTTAGGTCGAAGCCGTCCGGCACCTGTGTCGTCGCCTCCGCCAGCGCGCGCAGGCGATCCAACTCGACACCTGTCGCACCCGCCTCGCCCTGGCCACGCGGTGTCAGCGCCGCCCAACGACGGGTCAACTGGTCGGCCGCGTTCGGCCGGTAGCTCTTGGCCGTCTCATACCCCGCGTCCAAGACGTCCCAATGGCCTTGAATCGTCGTATCCAACTCCTCTTGGCTCAACACCCCGTCGGCAACACAGGCCGCGCCATAGGTCTCTGGTGTCGAGGGATGAGCGCCAATCGCCCGGTAGCGTAGCGGCTCGGTGAACATCGGTTCTTCCAGCTCGTTGTGGCCCCGCCGTCGGTAGCCCACCAGATCGATCACCACATCGCGGCGGAACCGGGCGCGGAAGGCGGCGGCGATGCGGCCGGCGCGCACGGCGGCGTCCACATCGTCGGCGTTGACGTGCAGCACCGGCGCGCCGATCGCCTTGGCCGCGTCGCTGGCGTGGCGCGAGGAGCGGCCATGCTCCGGCTTCACGGTGAAGGCGAGCTGGTTATTGGCGATCACGTGGATCGATCCGCCGACCCGGTAGGCCGGCAGCGCGGCCAGTTGCAGCATCTCCGCCACCACCCCCTGGCCGGCGAAAGCGCCATCGGTGTGCAACAGCAGCGGCAGCACCCGCGCCTCCGGATCGGCCGTGCCGTCGCGCGCCAGCAACTCCTGTTTCGCCCGCGCCTTGCCCAGGGTGACGGCGGCGACGATCTCCACATGGCTTGGATTCGACGGCATGGTCACGCGGACTGGTCGGCCACCGAACACTCGATCCGCCGACAGTCCCAGGTGATAGGGCACATCGGAGGATACCTCGGTCCCTGCCGGCACCTGCGGTGTGCCCAACAACTCCGAGAACGCGCTGGCCAACGGCTTGCCGGCGATCCGGGTGACCAGGGTGAGGCGCCCCCGGTGCATCGGCGCGATCGCCGCATCCGTCATCCCGGCCGCCGCACTGTCAGCCAACAGCGCCTCCAACATCGGCACCTTGGCCTCCAACCCTTCCAACCCGAACCGTTTGTTGGTCGGGAAGCGCATGTTCATGAAGGCTTCCATGGCGTCCGCCGCCAACAGGCCATCCAGGCGCGCGCGCCGCTCCTCAGGCGTCGGCTCGGCGAAGGCTGAACCCTCGATCGCCGCGATCAGCCAGTCGCGGACGGCCGGGTCTTCCAGATGCATGACCTCCGCCGTCAGCGTCCCGCCCCACGCCGCGCGCAGCCGGCCGAGAACCGGCGACGCCTCATCGTCGGACAGGCCGTGCGCCACCGGCGCCAGCTCCGGATGGCCGGGTGCCGGGTGCTGATCCAGCGGGTCGAGCCGAGCCGCCAAATGGCCGTGCATGCGCCATGCGGCGATCAGCCGCTCGATGGCCACCGCTTTATTCGCGCCCCCGACACCATCGGAGAAACGCGGTGCCCGTGCCCGACGCAAGGTTGTCCGATCGTCCGGCCAAGCGGCGAACACCGGCCACAAACCCGGATCGACCGACAGCGGGTCGTCCAGGAACCGGGCGTACAGGTCTTCGAGATAGGCCGGATCGGCCGGAGGCGGGCTGTGCATGACGTATCCGGATCGGTTCGGCCAGGCGGATTAAGTAGACGAACTAAGATTGTATGCAATCCTATCTTTACAAAGCGCGCGTCCGACTTCTAGCCTCGCCGCATCCTTGACCGACCGGAGCCTCCCCGACCATGCCCACCGACACGGACGAGCACTGGAGCGCCGCCGCGCACCGCCACCTGAAAACCGCCGGTGTGCGCCAGGTCGGCTACGTGCCCGACGCCGGCCTCAGCCAGCTGATCGAGCGCTGCCGCGAGGACAACGCTATCGAGGCCGTGATGTGCGCCACCGAGGAAGAGGCGGTCGGTCTCGCCGCCGGCGCCTGGCTCGGTGGGCAGAAGGCGGCGGTGCTGATGCAATCCAGCGGCGTCGGCAACACCATCAACGCCATTGCCTCGCTGACCAGCTCGGCCAAATTCCCGCTGTTCGTCATTGTCACCATGCGCGGCCAATGGGGTGAGGGCAATCCGTGGCAGGTGCCGATGGGTCAAGCGGTGGCGCCGACACTGCAGGCGGTGGGGGTGAAAACCTACGCCGCCGAGACCGCCGAGGATGTCGGCGCCAAGATCGAGGCCGGGCTGCGCATGGCGTTCAGCAGCGAGCAGGCGATCGCCGTCCTGGTCGGTCAGCGGGTGATCGGCTCCAAGGTCTGGGTGGTTGATGCCGCCGCTGCCGAGGAGACGGGACAATGAGCTCGCCAACCCTGCACCGGCGGGCGGTGCTCAAGACCGCCTTCGCTAAACGCGGCGACGCCCTGGCCGTCAGCGGCCTCGGCTCCGCCACCTGGGATCTGGCGTCGCTTGGCGACCGGGCGGACAACTTCTATCTCTGGGGCGCCATGGGCAACGCCGCGATGATCGGCCTCGGCCTGGCGATCGCCCAGCCGGAGCGGCGCGTGGTCGTGGTCACCGGCGACGGCGAGATGCTGATGGGGCTAACGGCGATGACCACGATCGGCGCGCGGCGGCCGGCCAATCTGGCGATCTGCGTTCTGGACAACGAGCGCTATACCGAGACCGGCCGTCAGCCGACCGCCACCGGCATGGGTACCGACCTCGCGGCGGTGGCGGCGGCCTGTGGCTTCCCCAAGACCGCCCTTATCCGAGGTGAAGCCGAAATCGGCACCCTTGGCGCGCTGTTGTTCGAGGCGGCGGGGCCGATCATGGCGGTGGTCAAGGTGGTGGACGAGGATTTGCCGATGGCGGTGCCGCCCCGCGACGGCGGCTACCTCAAGACCCGGTTCCGCATCGGCCTGCTGGGTGAGACGGCGGCGACGCTGCCCTGATCGGCCTTACTTCGCGTCGCGCAACTCCTTGGCATCGACCCGGCGGTTCCACGGCAGCCAGACCGAGAACGCCAGCGACGCCAGACCCGGCAACGCCACCGGATCGGGTTTGGTGATCGGCATCGGCAGGCCCTCGTTCGAACCACCCGCCAGCCATTGCGCGAACGATCGGCCAAGTGCGGTGGTCATCGCAATGCCGCGGCCGTTGCAGGCAATCGCCGACCAGGCGGACGGACCCAGCTCCATCAGCCGGGGGATGAAGTCCCGCGCGGCACCCAGCCGTCCCTGCCACGCATACTCGGCAACCAACGGCGGCAGTTGCGGCAACAGCTTTTGTAGCCGGCCGATGTGATGGGTGCGTCCGCGCTCGGTCGAGCCGAACGGGTTGGCCAGCAAACCGCCGGTGACGATGCGGTTGTCCCAGGTCCAGCGGTAGGCGATCAGGTCCTTGCGGGTGTCGGCCGAACAACGGTCGTTCGGCAGCACGGTCGCACGCAACGCCGGGTCGAGCGGCTGGCTCGCCACCTGGAACAGGGTGATCGGAAACTGTGTGCCCTCGGCCTTGGGCGCCAGGCCGTTGCCGGTGATGTTGGTGGTCAGCAGCAAGCGGTCGGCCACCAATGTTCCGCCGTCTGTGCGCACCCGCCAGACATCGCCCACCCGCTCGAAGCCGGTGGCGCGGCTGCCGGTGAACACCCGCACCCCCTGGTCGACCGCCGCCCGGGCCAATCCCCGCACGTAGGCGAGCGGGTTGATATGCCCACCGCCCGGATCAAGGAAGGCGCCGTGATAGGCGGTCGATCCGGTCTCGTACACGGCGGCGTCGCGATCCAGCATCTCCACCGGGCGGCCGAGATCGCGCCACTGCGTCACTCGATCCTCCAACCACGCGCGCTTGGCCGGTGTGTGGATCGGCTGCATCCAACCGGTTTGCCGGGCCTGGGCGTCAATGCCGTGGCGGCGGATCAGCTCGAACACCAGCTCCGCCCCTTCACCCACGGTGCGGCAGAGCAGCTCGCCGGTCTCCTCGCCAAGGGTTTCGCGCATCAGCTTGGGGTCGAGCCCGGTGATCAGGTTCGGCACGACGAATCCGGTGTTGCGGCCGGACGCACCGAAGCCCGGCTCATCCGCCTCCAACACCGCCACGTCGACCCCGGCCTCGGCCAGATGCAATGCCGTCGAGAAGCCCAGATAACCGCCGCCGACCACCGCCACGTCACAGCGTTCCTCACCCGCCAAAGGGCCCGTTCGCGGCCCTTCGGGGGCGGTAGCGTGCCAAAATGAGGACTGAAACGACACCGACGGGAGCGGCGCGCCGGCGAGCCGCTCCCAGAGTGTCGGCCGGTAACCCCGATGCGCGATCTCTGTCATGCCCAGATGCTAGCACGAAGAAGGGCGCGTCGGTGTAGAGTGCGACATGTCCGATCCCGCCTCGCCCAGCCAACAATCCGCGCCGGCCCCCTCCAAGGGCGACCTCGTTATCACCGTGGTCTTCACCACGCTGGTGATGACGCTGGCGTCGATGGCTTCGCTTTGGATTCCCGCGATCGCCCCGGCGGTGGCGAGCGATCTGGGCGTCTCCCCATCGCTGGTCGGCTATCAGTTCACGCTGACCTACAGCGGCGCCATGATCGCCAGCCTGTTCGCCGGCGGCATGGTGCAGCGCTTTGGCGCCTGGCGCACCAGCCAAGCGAGTTTGGCGGCGCTGGCGCTGGGTCACCTGATCATCATGACCGGCGAATTACCGCTGATGCTGGTGGGCTCGGTCGTCACCGGGCTCGGGTATGGCTCGATGAACCCGCCGGCACTCGATCTGCTGAACCGGGTGGCGACGGCCGGCAATCGCAATCTGGTGTTCTCCATCCGCTTCACCGGGGTGCCGCTGGGTGGGGTGCTGGCCAGCCTGATCGGCCCGTCGATGGCGCTGGCCGTCGGCTGGCACGCGACGATGCTGGTGGTCGGTAGCGCCGGATTGGTGTTGTTTTTCGCGATGCAGCCGCTCCGTGCCCGGTTTGATGCAAACCGCGATCCCGAGGCTCGGGTGGTGCGCGATCCGTTCACCGGGTTGAAGCTGGTGATGTCGTCGTTGCCGCTACGCTGCCTCGCGTTTACCGGACTGTGCTTCGCGGCGGTGCAGTTGTCGTTGATGTCGTTTACCGTGACCTTGTTGGTCGATGAGATCGGCTGGTCCCTGGTAAGCGCCGGCATCGCGCTATCCTGCATCCAGGTCGCGGGGGTGATTGGCCGTGTGGGTTGGGGCGTTGTCGCGGATCGGCTGCGGTCAAGCAGCCTGGTGCTGATGGGCCTTGGAGTCGTGATGCTGATCGGCTCGTTGGTCGCCTCGACGTTATCGGCGGCGTGGCCTGGCTGGGCCGTCTACGGGTTCTTTTTCGCGTTCGGTCTGGCCGTGGTCGGCTGGAACGGGGTGTTCGCCAGCGAAACCGCGCGAATCAGTCCGCCGGGTCACGTCGGCCATGTCGCCGGCGGTGTGCTGTTCGTCACCTTTGCCGGTGTGCTCGCCGGCCCGGTGGTGTTCTCCAGCGTGTTTCAGATCACCGGAACCTATTCGGCGACGTTCCTGCTCACCGCCGTCCTCGCTGGGATCGGCATGCTGCTGATCGGAATTGTCCGGCGAGCCGCCACATCCTCCGCAACAACTAGCCACCGGTCCGCCTGATCCATCCGGTCGGCCCAGTAGCCGCGCATGGTCTCCGCCAGGGCCAATTGGCTCTCGGCGTAGCGTAACATGCCTTTCTGCCGCTCAACCGCGGCGCGCCCGGCATCCCTGGCGACCGTATCGCACGCCATATCCAGGTTGTTCGCGAACAGGGCCTCAAGCACGTCAATCGCTTCCTCGGCGGCGACGCGCTGACGCGTGTACACCGCATCAAAGGCATCCCATAGACGCCGGTTCGTCTCTGGCACGGTGGCCATGATATCTCCCGCCAAACTACTCCCCTACGTCCCGACCGAACTCTAGAGGGCGGGAGACGGGGGAGACAAGTGAGAATTCGAGATATTTTTTAGACACATGCCAAGAAGCGTTTCAACCCGTTGAGCACCGATTATTTAACCAAAGTGCCATCCGGGTGAAACGCATGGAAAACGAACGCGAAGGTCACATCGTACGGCACGTCCCGCAGCCCGTCCGTCGACCGCCGTTGCACCACGACATTACCCACATCCTTGCCCTCCGCGATCCGGCGGGTGTCGAGCGCCGAGTTCTGGCCAGGGTCCCAGGTCAGAATCAAATCCCCCTGTTCCACCCGACGATGCGACCGGAGGTAATCAAGGCTCCACGCGGTACCGCCGACCGCCACCACGCGGGCCAGCGGTGCGATCCCCTCGGGCATGGAACCGTCGTAAAGAAACGGGAACGGCATGCTGTCGTAGCCGGCATAGGGGTTCAAGCCGTATGGCCGCATGCTCGGATCGTTCGGCACCAACACTTTGCCGGTTGGATACCGGGCGGCGAACCGCTCAAAGGATTCCAGCCGCACCGGCAACGTGGTCAGCTCGGCACCGGTCATCTCGCCCACAATCGCCCGTCCGAGAAACTGCTGCCACCAGCTTTCGGTCTGCCGATCGTACATCACCAAGTCCGACATCCGCAGATTGCCGGTGGTGCCGAAGTCGAGTTCCCGTCCTCCGACCCGGCGATCGAACACGATGGCCGCATTGCACAGCGGACAATAGGTGACCGACACCGGCACGCCACCGACCGTATCGTTGACGATCTCGTGCCAGGTCAGGATACGCAGCGGATAAGCGCGCGCATCACCGTCGATCACCACGGTGATCACCGGCTCGGTTGCGGCCGGCACGTCGGTCACGGCGCCGACCAGCTCGAATCTTGGATTGTCGATCGAGGGAATACCATCCTTGCCCGGGCCACCGGAGCGGATTTCCTCCAACGGGACCGCGGTGACCGAGAAGTCGGTGTTTGGCCAAGCATGGGCCCAATTCTCAGCCGGACCGGCCATCGCGGCCCCATGCAGGACGAAGCCAAGAGCCAGTCCCGTGATAAATCGGATCATCGTCATCATCCGGATAGCGTGCCCGAGGACGACCAGCCGGTGGAAATCACGAATAGGTCAACCAGCGGCGAACGCCTCACAACTGTGCGAGATGGCGGCAGAGGGCGGATCAGCCGGTGCCAAGCTTGGTCGATTTCGCGCGAATGTCGTTCAAACGCGGATCCGGCGCCAGGTCGCTAACCGAGCCGTCGTAGTCGCCGTACTGTCGGAACATCTCCGCCGATTCGGTGGCAACCACCTTCACCTTGCCCGTCTCGCGGAAATTGAGCATGCGGAACGCCCGACCGGCTTGGCGATAATCGTGATCGGCCAAGGTTTGCGCGGCTTTCAAGACGGCGGCGTGAACGAAACCGGTCCCAACGGTGCGGTCGACCGCATCGGCCAGAATCTCCAACGCCTTCTTTTCCGTATCGACAGAAGCCATCGCGCACCATTGCGCGCCTCTACCAGGCGCTCACCATCCATCCAACCGGAACTCAGAATCAGTGATTCGCCCGATTCGCGCAAGACAATTTGGTTAATCGGTTTAATATTTCATCGTTAGAACGTTTTATGTGAGCTGAACGGTAAGCGGAACATTCGTGAAATCAAACCATTATCCTTGGCCAACGCGCCACATTGCGCCCGTCGCGCGACGGCGCTAGCCTTACTGGAGGAGGCACGGGATGACGGTTTTCGGTCTGGCCATCGGCGCGGCGCTTTTTTTCTGGCTGGCGGTTTATCTGACCCGCCGACAGATCGCGCTTGCCCAAGCGGACCGAGCCATTCCCGAAGCGCTTGGATTTGTTGTGGCCGTGGATTCCGAGTCCGGCAGGATTAAAGCCGTGACCGACGATCTCGCAATGATGCGGCGAACCTGGCACCCCATCCGGTTCCCATATGAGTGGGAGTCACGCTGCGCCGGCTTGCCGGCCGAGAAAGCGTATGTCGACGCGGGGTTCGCCGGCCGTCGGGTTTGGTGCGAGGAACATTGCCAAGGCGCATGGCGGGTGGAAAACCCGACATCTCCGGGACCGATCTTTTGGTTTGAGCAAACGCGTGACGCGACCGATTTTTCGCTGGCCTGGTATCCGTTTAAGTGCGTTTAGCCGTCCTGCCGTCTGTTCCTGACGCGTATCCGTGCCGTCACTTATTCTGGGCGCGCCATTCGGCGGGGTCGGTGAACTTGAGGGCCCAAATGCCGGCTTTTTCACGTTTGGCCAGACGTGCCATGTGGACGTAGTCCTGCGACTCATTGGACCGGGCGACCGCCCACCCGTTGCGGGCCATGCGGCTGTTCAGGTTCAGATCACCCGCGTAGCAAATGGCGAGCAGACGACCTTCCTCGTCGCGCGTGGTGCCAAGGCACGTGACCGTCGCTCGGCCAATCAGCTCGCGCAACGCATCCAGGGCTTGCCGGCCGCATTCAAACGGCTGGCCGTAGTCGTTCTCGCAATACTGATCGAGTTCCGGTGCGTCGATGCCAAGTAGGCGCACCGTGTCACGTTCAAGAGTGAGTGTGTCACCCGATGTGGTACGAGCACGCCCCGTCAGTGTTTCGGCATCCGCCGATGGGATCATGGTCAAGGATGCCACAAAGATCAGCGCAAGCACGCCGCTGGCGTGCATTTTTGTCTGTTTCATTTGCTCCCCCTCTCCAAGGGGTCCCATTTTGGGACAACCTTATAAACTCCCAGGCCTGGGCCGCGTCAACATCGGGGGTTTTATTTAATTACTATGTATTTCAAGATTAAACCGTCGAATGCGCCTAAATTGTTTAGAGAATGGCGAGTGGCTCTTTCCTGTTTGGCGGTGGAAACGCCGCGTCCAACGCCGACCGGTCCGCGTCGTCGAGCGCCAGATCGTGAGCCGCCCGGTTGGCCCGCACATGCTCGGCCCGCGCCGCCTTGGGGATCGCGATCACACCCTCCTGATCCAGCACCCAGGCAAGGGCGACCTGCAGTTCGGTGACGCCGTGTTTGCCGGCGACGGCGGTGAGCGCCGCGTGACCGGTAAGCCGTCCTTGCTCCAAGGGCGAGTAGGCCATCACCGGCATGCCCTTGGCGCCGCACCAGGGCAGCAAGTCGAATTCCGGGCCGCGTCGGGACAAGTTGTAGAGAATTTGATTGGTGGCGCAGACTCCCGCCCCCAGCTCATCCACCGCCCGCATCTCGTCGGCGTCGAAATTGCTGACCCCCCAGTGCCGGATCTTACCGTCCGTCTTCAATGTCTCGAACGCGGCGATGGTCTCCTCCAACGGTGACGACCCCGGCCAATGCAGCAGATAGAGATCGATGGTCTCGACCCGCATCCGCCTCAGGCTGGCTTCGCACGCCTTGATGGTGCCGGCCCGGTCGGCGTTGAACGGCAACACCTTCGAGACCACGAACACCGCATCACGCCGGCCTTCGATCGCCTCGGCAACCACCTCTTCCGCGCCGCCGTTGGCGTACATCTCGGCGGTATCGATCAGGGTCATGCCGAGGTCGAGGCCCAGCCGCAGGGCGTCAGCCTCTTGCGCGCGATCGGAGTTCGGCTCGCCCATGTGCCAGGTCCCGAGCCCGAGGGCCGGCACCGTCTCTCCCGATGGCAAAGTAACCGTTTTCATGAAGACCCTCCCGCGCGGCGCGCCGCCGCGACCGATTGACCATACGCCTCGATCCGGTTCTTGAGCCCCGGTCGGGCGGCCGAGGCTACCAGATTGGCGAGATCGGCCTCCCGGGTGTCGGGCAGGGTGAGGATTTGCACCCGCGCCGAAGTGACGGCATCCAGCCGAGCATACGCCCGGGCCGCCTCCATGATCCGCCGGTCCACCGCGTCCTCGGAAACAATGTCTCCAACCAGGCCCAGCGCGCACGCCTCCTCGGCCTCGATCCGCCGGCCGGTGCCCACCAGATCGCGTGCCGCGTCCGGCCCAACCCGCAGTGCCAATCGCCGGGTCCCGAGCGTGATACCGAAACCGGCCCCCGGAAATGCGAACCGCGTGCCCGGCGTGGCCAGCCGGATCTGGCAGGCCGCCATCAGATCGGCCCCCGCTCCCAGGGTCGAACCATGAGCGACCGCCAATGTCGGGATCGGCGCGTGGTGCACCGCCTGCAACAGCATCTCGATCCGCACCAGCCGCAACAACAGATCCCCGTCGGACAACGTGTCCAAATCGGACAGATCGAAGCCGGTGCAGAAATGTTTGCCCACTCCAGTCAGCACGAGGAGATCGCTCCCGGCACCCGGCGCGCCCTCGACCGCCGCCAACACGGCGTCGACCACGCCCGGTGCCAGCGCGTTGCCCCGCTCCGGCCGGTTCAGGGTGATCCGCCGAACGCCGTCCGCGTCGGCAATGACGACCGGTTCGCCCATCTCGATTTAGGCCACGCCCACCGGCGCCGCATCCAACGCGCGGGCAATCGCCTCGGCCGCCTCGGCGGTGCTGGCGCTGCCGCCGAGATCGACGGTCCGGCCACCGGGGGCGCCGAGAGCGGAGTCGACCGCCCGCTCCAACGCATGGGCGGCAGCCATCGCTCCCTCGTCTCCATCGCGTTGGGCGAGCCAACCGATCAGCATCGCGGTCGACAGCACCAGGGCCGATGGATTGGCCTGGCCACGTCCGGCGAGATCCGGCGCCGAGCCATGCGCCGCCTGGGCGATGGCGCAGGCATCCCCCGCGTTCAACGAGCCCGCCACGCCAAGCCCACCGGCCAATTCCGCCGCCTCATTCGACAGAATGTCGCCGAACATGTTGGAGGTAACGATCACGTCGAACCGCTCCGGCTCCCGCACCAGAAGCGAGGCCATGGCGTCGACCAGCACCTCCTCGATCTCGACATCCGCCTCGTCACGCGCCGCCGACTGCACGGCGTTGCGGAACAAGCCGTCGGACATTTTCAGCACGTTCGACTTGGTCACGATGGTCAGCTTGCGGCGGCGCCCGGCGGCCAGTCCCGCCGCCGCCCGGCCGATCCGTTCCGAGCCCTGACGGGTGATCTTGCGGATCGCCAACGCCAAGTCCGGCGTCGGCATGAACTCGCCCGACCCCTGATGCATGGTGCGATCGGCGTAGAACCCCTCGGTGTTCTCGCGCACGATCACCAGATCCATCGACGACGCCAACGCCGGCACGCCCGATCGGGTACGCGAGGGGCGGATGTTGGCGTACAGATCGAAGCGTCGCCGGAACTCGGCCGACGGGTTCAGCCCGCCCTCGGCCGGCGGCGGATAGTCGGCTGTCGACACCGGCCCCAAGATCACCCCGTCCGCGCCCGCCGCCTCGGCAAAAGTCGCCTCGCTCACCGTCACGCCGTCGGCGGCCAATGCCTCCAGGCCAACCGGACGGCGGACCAGATCGATATCGAGTT
Source organism: Alphaproteobacteria bacterium (assembly GCA_013203465.1). Lineage (GTDB taxonomy): Bacteria > Pseudomonadota > Alphaproteobacteria > Thalassobaculales > Thalassobaculaceae > JABMNR01. The sequence goes on along the minus strand of JABMNR010000081.1, from coordinate 13,717 downwards.
GGTGACGCCGTGAGAGCGCCTCCAGCACCCGCTCCACCCCGGCGGCGATTTCCGGTCCGATGCCGTCACCCGGCAGCAGCAACAACTTCATAATCCCCTCCCCACGATCCGGTTTCCGTTGCTTGAACCGACGCATCATTCCATGATCATCGAAGTCAACCGTTTGTCTTCAAAGTGAAACGGTACCGTCACGAACGCCGGTGTATTCAGCCTCCCAAGATCGGGCCTGGGCAACCGCTGGACGGAAGCGACAGAACTACGCCGGCCCAGATCGGCGGCAAATAACCAGGGAGACGTACTGATGGATCGTTTGCAAGACGAGTATGGCAACCGCGGCGAGGCGATGGAAGCCTCCGACGATGTGCCTACCAATCCGCTGACCCAACCGACGATTGGTGACGTGATCGCCGAGCGGCTTGGCCGCCGCGATGTGATGAAGGGCGCCCTGGCCGCCGGTGTTCTCGCCTCGGTTGGCGGTGCCGCTGGCCTGTTTGGCGCGAAAAGCGCCGAGGCCGCGACCTCGCGTTATGTCTTCGACGAGGTCGCCCACGGTGTCGACGAGACCCACCACGTGGCGCCCGGCTATGACGCCGACGTGCTGATCCGCTGGGGCGATCCGGTGCTGCCCGGCGCGCCGACGTTCGACCCCAACAACCAATCCGAGGCGTCGCAGCTGGCGCAATTTGGCTACAACAACGACTTTCTTGGCGTGGTGCCCCTGTCGGCCGATCGCGCCATTCTGTGCGTGAACCACGAATACACCAACGAAGAGTTGATGTTCCCGGGGCTCGGCCGACAGGACAAGAAGGACTTCGCCGATATGACCGCCGAGCATGTGGCGATCGAGATGGCGGCCCATGGCGGCACGGTGGTCGAGATCGCGCGGTCCGGCGGCAAGTGGGCGGTCGACCCCAACGGCGCGCGCAACCGGCGGGTCACCGCCAAGACCCCGATGACGATCACCGGCCCCGCCGCCGGCGACGCCCGCATGAAGACCTCGGCCGATCCCAGCGGCACCAAGGTGTTCGGCACGTTCAACAACTGCGCCGGCGGGATCACGCCGTGGGGCACCTACCTGATGGCCGAGGAGAACTTCCACGGCTATTTCTGGGGCGGGGCCGGCAAGGACGCCAGCAAGGCGGCCGTCGCGGCGCACCCGCACGCCAAGAGCCTGAAGCGCTATGGCGTGCCCGGCGGTCGGTACAACTGGGGCCAACACGACAGCCGCTTCGACATCACCAAGGAACCGAACGAGTCGTTCCGCTTTGGCTGGATCGTCGAGGTCGACATCATGGACCCGTCCTCCGCTCCGAAGAAGCGCACCGCGCTCGGCCGCTGCAAGCACGAGGGAGCCGCGACCATCATCAACGGCGACGGTCGCGCGGTGGCCTATTCCGGCGACGATCAGCGGTTCGACTATGTTTACAAATTCGTCTCCAAAGGCACCTACGATCCGGCGAACCGGGCGGCCAACATGGACCTGCTGGACGACGGCACATTGTCCGTCGCCAGGTTCGACGCCAATGGCGGCATGGAATGGTTGCCGCTGGTACACGGCCATGGCCCGCTGACCGCCGCCAACGGCTTCCACAGCCAGGCCGACGTGGTGATCGACGCGCGGTTGGCGGCTGATCTGCTGGGGGCTACGCCCTTGGACCGGCCGGAGGACGTCGAAGCCAATCCGAAGACCAACAAGGTCTATGTGATGCTGACCAACAATGCCAAGCGCAAGCCGGATCAGGTCGACGGCGTCAACAGCCGGGCCGACAACATTTGGGGCCAAATCCTGGAGATCACCCCGACCGGCGGCGACCATGGGTCGAGCACCGGTACATGGGATCTGGTCGTGCAATGCGGCGACCCGGCCAACGCCGAGACCGGCGCGGTTTGGAACAGCGCCACCTCGAAGAACGGCTGGTTCGCCAACCCGGACAACTGCGCGGTCGATCCGGAGGGGCGGCTGTGGATCACGACCGATCAGGGCAGTGGCTGGGCCAAGGCATCGGGAACCGCCGACGGCGTCTGGGCACTGGAGACCGAGGGGGCGCTGCGCGGCACCGGCAAGATGTTCTTCCGGGTGCCGGTCGGGGCGGAGATGTGTGGCCCGTGGTTCACCAACGACATGGAGACCTTGTTCGTGGCGGTGCAGCACGTGGGCGCCGACGGCACCAAGGACTACAAACCGTTTGGCCGCGATTCGACCTTCGATGATCCGGCGACCCGCTGGCCGGACTTCAAGGGCGGCATGCCGCCGCGCCCCTCGGTGATGCAGATCACCAAGCAAGGCGGTGGCAAGATCGCCATGTGATGCTCGACGGCGACGTCACGGTGCGGGGCGGCTCTCGGGCCGCCCCCTTCACGTCCGCGTTCTGAGACTCAAGGACAAAACAAAGGCAAACAGCGCCGCCACCACGATCGAGGGGCCGGCCGGGCTGTCGACCGCGAGCGAGGCTTGCAGTCCCGCCACCGCCGCCACCGCGCCAAGCGCCGCCGCCATGCCGGCCGCCCGCTCCGGGGTGCGCGACAGCCGGCCGGCTGTCGCCGCCGGAATGATCAACAAGGCGGTCACCAGAAGCACGCCCACCACCTTCATGGCCAGCGCCACGGCCGCCGCCACCAGCAGGATGAACAGCAGCCGCGTGCGCGGCACGGCCACTCCCTCGGCCGCCGCCAGGTCCGGGTCCACCGTCAAGGCCAGGAGGTCGCGCCAGATCCAGGCCAGCACGGCGAGAATGATCGCCCCGCCGCCCCACAGCAGGATCAGGTCGTCCCGCGTCACCGCCAGCACGTCGCCGAACAGATAGCCGAGAAGATCGACCCGCACACCCTGGGTCAGCCCGACCGCCACCAGCCCCAGCGCCAACGCGCCATGGGCCAGGATACCGAGCACGGTATCGCCGGCGATCCGGCCCGAGCCCTGCAGCAGCACCAGCAGCACCGCCAGGACCAGCGTCGTCACCAAAACACCCAGAATCGGCGCCACATCGAACAGAAAGCCGAGGGCCACGCCGAGCAACGCCCCATGCGCCAGGGTGTCGCCGACATAGGCCATGCGCCGCCACACCACCACACAGCCGAGCGGCCCGGCGATCAACGCAACGGCGACCGCCGCCAGGGTCGCCCGGATCAGGAAATCATCCATCACGCGCGACCATCAGTGATGATGATGGTCATGATGTTCCGGGCCGCCGATCACGCTCCCGTCCAGATCGTGATCATGGTCGTGATGGTGCTCGTACACCGCGAAGGCGCCCGCGTCCGGTCCGAACAACCGTCGGTATTCCGGATGCCCGGCGACATCCTTGGGCGCGCCGGAACAACAGATGTGCCCGTTCAGGCAAACCACCCGGTCGGTCGCCGACATCACCACATGCAGGTCGTGGCTGACCATCAGGATACCGCATCCAAGGCGATCGCGAATCTCGGCGATCAAGGCGTAGAGTGCGGCCTCCCCCGCGTAGTCGACGCCCTGCACCGGCTCGTCCAACACCAACAGATCCGGCTCGGCGGCGATCGCGCGAGCCAACAGCACACGCTGGAACTCACCGCCGGACAATCCTTGCACGGGGGTGTCGAGGCGGTCGGCGACACCGGTCATCGCCAGCGCGTCATGAATCTTCGCGACCGGGACACGCTTGGTCAGTGTCATCAGCCGGCGGACGGTCAACGGCAAAACGCGGTCGATCACCAGCCGCTGCGGCACATACCCTACCGTGAGGTCGGCCCGCCGCTCGACCCTGCCTTCGTCGGCGGCGATCAGCCCGAGGATCGCGCGGATCAACGTGGTCTTGCCCGCCCCATTCGGACCCATGACCGTCACCACCTGCCCCGCGACCAAGTCCAGATCAATGCCCCGGATCGGCCAATGGTCGCCGAGGCGAACCCCTAACCCGGCCGCCGAGATCAACGGACCCGGCGCGGATGCGGGAAGCGTAAGCGATGGAGCGGCGGACGACGGAGGTGTGGATGACATGGGTCTTGCCAGAAATGTTATACTATAACATAACATCGATAGATCGGGACCCTACAAGGAATTCTCGCGATGTACAGCCTGTGTGGCGGCGCGATTGCGCTCGCCGTGATCGCCAGCGTCTCCGGCGCGGCGGCGGCACCCCGCGTCGTGACCTCCATACCACCGGTAACCGCCATCGTGACGGCGGTGGCGGATGATGTGCTGAGCCCCACCGAGTTGCTGCCCGCCGGGGTGTCGCCCCACGCGTTCTCCCTGACACCGAGCGACGTCACCACCCTGACCGTCGCCGATCTGGTGGTTTGGCTCGGCCCGAGCGCCGAGACCGCGCTGTCGAAGCCGATCAACGGCTTGTCCGGCAACAACCGGGTCGTCGAGTTGCTCATGCTGCCCGAGTTGATGCTGTTGCCGGTGCGCGACGGCGGTCTGTGGGACGCCCATGACGATCATGGCGGAGAGTACCGGGGAAACCACGACCCCGACCGTAAGGCCGATCACGCCGATGAGCGATCCGATCCGCATGTCTGGCTCGACCCCAGGAACGTGACCGTCATGGCCCGCGCCATCGCCGAGGAACTGGCCACGATCGACCCGACCCACGCCGCGCGGTATCGCGCAAACGCCGCGGGCCTGGGGAAAACCATGGCCGACACCGAGGTCGCGCTGGCTGGCCGCCTCAGCGCGCTCAAGGACAAGCCCTATCTGGTGTTCCACGACGCCTATCAGTACCTGGAACATCGCTTTGGCCTCCGCCCGGTCGGCGCGGTCACCTTGAGCCCCGAGCGTGCGCCGGGTGCCAAACGTGTCCACGCGTTGCGCCAAAGGATTCTGGGCGGTGGCGTGGTCTGCGTGTTCCGCGAACCGCAATTCCCGCCGAAGCTGATCGCCACCTTGATCGAGGGCACCACGGCCCGGGTCGGCGTGCTTGACCCAATCGGCACCGGCCAACCGCCGGAAGACCTCTTCCACGCGCTGGCCGACGGGCTGGAGGCGTGTCTGGGGCGCTAATCAAAACTAAGGGGGCGGAGCACGATGAAGAACGCCCCAAACACCAAGGACCACGGATAGCGGCCCGTAAGGACACCATCCGTACACCCTGGTATTAAGGCAGGACCATGGCTTGACACCTCGCATCCATGGCGAGCAAGCAAGACCGACTGATATCGAAAAGTGATACGCTTGATGGATGCGTGATCAAGGGAGGAATCCAATTTCGAACGGTGTTCACCCTGTATTGCTTCTAACCGGATACGCCGCCGTCGCCCTTGCACCCCTTGGCTTGGCCTACGCCGAAGGCCTGCCACCGCGTGGCTTTCGAGACGAATTTTCCTCGGCGCTTGCCCTGGTCGCGTTCGCGATGTTGCTGATGGAGTTCGTGCTCTCGGGCCGGTTCCGGGTCGTGTCGAGCCGAATTGGCATCGATTTGACCATGCGGTTTCATCAGTTGATCGCGCGGTCGCTCATGGGATTCATCCTGATCCATCCGTTCCTTTACACGACGCCGATCAACCCCGCCTTGCCGTGGGACGCAAGCCGCCAATTGACACTCGGCCTCAGCGCGACATCGTTCGCGACCGGCACCATTGGCTGGGTGTTGCTTGGTGTGTTGATCGTCCTGGGGATAGGCCGCGATCAGCTTCCCTACCGATACGAAACGTGGCGTGTCTTGCACGGTTTCGGCGCCGCGGCCATCGCCATTGCTGGCGCGCATCATGCCATCGATGCGGGACGGTACAGCAGCCAGCCGACAATTGCTGCGTTCTGGCTCTTCTTGGTCGGCATCGCATTGCTGACGCTGCTCGTTGTGTATGTGATCACGCCGCTTCGGCAACTGCGCCACCCCTACCGGGTGATTTCCGTCGAGAAAGCAGCTCTCAAAACCTGGACCGTCGTGATAGAGCCCCTCCGCGGACAGGCTATTCGCTTCGAGGCTGGGCAGTTTGTCTGGTTGACCTTGGACCGCACACCGTTCGCGATTACCGAGCATCCGTTCTCAATCAGCTCATGTCCGGCGGAGCGTTCAAGGCTAGGCTTCACGATTAAGCAGGCTGGTGACTTCACGAATACCATTGGTGAGTTAGGCATCGGGAGCAGAGCCTACGTCGATGGGCCGCACGGCAATGTAACTTTGCCCGGTCGGGATATCCCCGGTGTGGTTCTGATCGCTGGCGGTGTCGGCGTTGCACCGATCATGAGCATCCTGCGCGAATTTCGCGTCCAGCGTGACCTACGGCCATTAATACTCATCTACGGCAATCGTCTCGCCGAACAAATTCTCTATCGCTCCGAGCTCGACGATATGGCGCGTGTGTTACGGCTCGACCTGCATCTGGTACTGTCCGAGCCGCCGCCGACCTGGGACGGGTCGGTTGGCCGTCTTGACAAGCCCGTCCTGACAAAATTGCTCGACATCGAGGCCAACGATGGCTGGCTTTATATCGTTTGTGGCCCGGCGCCGATGATCGACAGTGTTGAGGATATTCTGGAGGAATTAGGCGTGCCGATGCACCGGATCGTCTCCGAGAAGTTCAGCTACGATTGACCGCAGGTTTCAAATGCGACATCGCCTTCTCGTATGGATCTTCTGGGGCATGAGCCTCACCCTGCTCGCGGCCGCGTTTGCCTTCGCGTTGCGTTGAAAACGGTATGTTGCGACCAACCTGACGGCACAGGAGGGTTTGGGAAGAACCACGGCCCAAGTCGACGTCGAACCGGCTGGCCACCTCGGCCTGTCCTAAGCCCGGAGCGCGCGCCGGGCGCCAAACGTGTCCAACAGCAGCGCCGGAGTATCAAGGCCAGCGGTGTGGGTAGCGTGTTCCGCGAGCCACAATTCCCGCCGGCGCCAATCACCACACCGATCGACGAATCCACGGCGGGAGCTACAGGTGCGATGATCACCGGTGCGACAATCCGCGGTGTTGAGCTATCAGCGTTGATGGTCGCAATTGAGCTTTTCCAGAGTCGGCGCTTATGTGCGTCGCCAGAAGGTAGTGACATCATGGTGGTGGAGAGAACTGAATTGGCGCCGGACAGCCGACTCCGCATGAACGTCATGGATGGTGATTTCCTGGATTGCTACTCCGTGTCCCTTAGCGACCGCGCGGACGTGTCGATTGGCGAGATCGCGCAACGGATATTCATCGGTCTGCCATGCTGGATTCGAACGCTCCTCGCGGTCCGGGATGCCGCCATCATTCCCTTCGGGCTGAAGGCCACCGCGTCCCTGCCGACCGACAACACGATTCGGCCCTCGATCAAGCCTGGGGATGCCATCAGTTTCCTGCGCGTGCGCAGCATCGATGACAACGAGATCGTCTTGGGCGAGGACGACCGGCATCTGGATTTCAAGATTGCGGTACGCCGCGACCCGCAACAGCCCAATCGCATCTCCCTCGCCACCTGGGTGCACACTCACAATCGGCTCGGTGACGCCTACTTGCGCATGATCTCACGATTTCATGTGATGATCGTTCGGTCGCGGCTGACCGCTCTCGCCCGGCATTTCGCCGTTTAGCGGTTCGACTGACCTCAACCCTCGGCCAGCATTCCCAGCAGCGTCGTATTGAATCGCTCGGCGTCCTCGTACTGCACCCAGTGACCCACCCCGTCGAGCACGGCGATACCGGCCTCGGGCTGGACCGCGCGCAGATGGTCGTGCCGGCGGTCGAAGTAGCCGATGGCGGTGATGTCCCCCGACCCCCAGATCAGGTTGATCCGGCCGCGAATGTCCGGAAAGGTCCGGGCCAACCGGTCGGTCAGCGAGATCGGGCGGGAGCGGATGCGGTTGCGCGCGGTGTTGGTCGCCTGGATGCGCACCGCCAGCGGGTCGATGTTGGCCGGGTCGGCGACCATCAGCACCCCGAGATTGTGCCGGAAGATCGTCTCCCGTTGCTCGGCACCCATGTGGCCCTCGACCCGGATCATGGTGCGGGTCACCGGCCCGCGCTCCCCCATGCCGGCGGCCCCGACGCCGGTGAAGCTCGTCACCCGCTCGCCTAAAGCCACCGCCACCAAGCCGCCGATCACCGCCCCGAACGAGAAGCACACCAGCCGCACCCGCTCGCCCGCGTGGGTGAGCCGACCCACGCCCTCGGTGACGATGGCGGCCAGACTGTCGGCGTCATAGGGCTGCGGCGGGTCGTCGCTGTCGCCTTGGCCCGGCATGTCGGCGGCGATCACCCGGTAGTGCTCCGCCAAAGCCTCGATATTGCGCGCCCAATGGTTCCACGAGCCGAAGCCGCCGTGCAGCAGCACCACCGGCTCCCCCTCGCCCCAGACCCGCCAGATCATGGAGCCGTCGCCGCACGGGGTGCGGAGGATGGTGGCGCGGGCTTCGAGGGTGTTCAACGCTCGGGCGGGATCGGTCATCGTTTCAAGATTTGGCATGGCGGCAAGGCTTGGCATGGTGGCAAGGCGGGGCATGAGTGCAGCACGGGGCGGCGGGAGATCACTAGGAATCCTGGGAGCCACCTTCACGCCAACCGTCAAAAAGTTTCTTTGCACCCAAGGCACCAGCAGCGCAGATGCCAGCAAAAACGAATGGCTCAGCAAAGCCTGCTACATTCATAACAGCATCAAGGCCCCCGCCTATAGCACCACCGACAAGGAAAATTCCAATATCAACCTTGGTTTCGGCTTCTTTTTGCCGTTCCCATTATTCTCAGGCACGCCGCTTATTCTCAGGCACGCCGCTGTCTCCGAGCGTCTTCGCCCGCAATCCTCTTTGCCGCTATCAGTGAGCCTATGCCAACAACAACGAACGCCACGAAGCTATTGGTAAGTGTAGCGGCAACCAGCGCGAGCGCGGCGGACATTCCAACGGGCTCGGAGCGGAGATATCGCGCTAGGGTATCGAGAAGCCAATCAACCGTAGAGCGAGACGACATAATGCCCGGTGGTTTTTCGGGGCCAACTGTATCGTGATGCTGCGTCATGTTGATCTCCGATCTCCCACAAACTCAACAGGAAGATAGTACCCGTCTGGTCACACTCAAGTAAACGCCACCGTCTTGGCACTACGTCGTGCATCGTCACTGCGCCACACGTCCCCGCTTTCGCGAACATCAATCGCTTTGACCCACCGCGCAAATAACATCTGGCACACGACCGACAACCCATCGATCAATGGGCCGGCAATGCGACAATCATCGCGGTGGATATGCGTAGTCAACGCCCCCCTTTACCGCCGCAGCTCCGGCACCGCGATCACCAGCACGACCAACGCCACCAGCCCCTCGATCGTGATCACCGTCAGCGCCACGGAGCCGCCGAGCCAATCGGCCAGCCAGCCGACATGCAACACCCCCAACGGCCCGGCGCCGATGCACACCGACAGCAGGCCCATCAGGCGCGAGCGGATCTCCGGCGGCGCCTCGCCGAACATGATGGCGCTCTGCATCGAGGAGAACCCGGCGATGCCGAAACCACTGACCGCCAGCACCGCCAACGCCAGCCCATAGCTGGCGGTCAACGAGAAGGCCAGGATGCAGATGATGAACAGCGTCGACCCCCAGAGGTAGATCGGGCGGAACCGTTCGGGCGCCGCCATGAACGCGATCACCATGGCACCGGCGAAGGCGCCCGCGCCCTCGACCGTCAGCAACAGGCCGACGCGTACCGGATCGACCTGAAAGGTCTCGCGGCCAACCACCGGCACCATGGCGGCGTAGGGAAAGGCGAACATGTTGACGATGACGGTGATGCCAAGATGCCCGAGCAGCGGCCGCGACCGCCGCAGATAGCTGAAGCCGTCGCGAATCTCGGCGAACAACGCGAACGGGCGCGGCTCCCGCTCCGGCTGTTGATAGCGCACGGAGAGCGCGACCCCGACGGCGACCAGGTAAATGGCGCCGGCAACGGCGTAGGTCCCGCCCAGGCCAACAGCGGCGAACAGGGCGCCACCGGCGAGCGGCCCTATCACCCGGGTCGCGTTGTTCGAGGCACTGTCCATCGACATCGCCGGGCCCAGGCGCTCCCGCCCGACGCTCTCCCCCAGGATGGTGCGGCGGACCGGAAAATCGGTCGACCAGCCGAGCCCCGACAGGAAGGCGCCAAGCCCGACATGCCAGATCTCCAACCGACCGGTGATCGCCAGCAACGCCAGCACCCCGGCGGTCACCGCCATCAACGACAGGCTGGCGACCAGCAGATGCTTGCGGTCGATGCGGTCGGCAACCACTCCGGTCACCGCGCCGAACAGCGCCATCGGCAACATGCGCAACACGGCCATCAGCGCCACCAGAACGGCGGAGTTGGTCTCGGCGTAGATCCACACGCCGATCGCCAGCAGCTCCAGCCAGCGCATCGCTCCCATCAGGACGCCGATGATCCAGAGCTTTTGGAACTCGGTGTCGACGATGAGGGAAAGCGGCCCTGTGGAGCCCCGGGTGACCCGCCTTGCCCCGCCGCCAGCCGCCCGTCCCTGGGTCGATGGGTCGGCCGGCGGTTCGCTCATGGTGTTATTCGGCCGCCGTGGCGGTGCGCTTGCCCGCCATGTAGCGTGACAGCTTGGGCCCAACTTCCTCGGCCAGACGGGTGAACGAGCGGTGCCAGAGATCCTGGGTCCCGTCCATGTCGTGGCCGGTCACCATCAGAGTGCCGAAATCGCCCACCGTGTCGCGGAACGCCACCAGATGGTCGAGCACGGTGTCGGCCGTCCCGGCGATCACCAGCGCCCGCGCGCTTTTCATGCCGTCCCGGTGCGCGGCCTCCCAATCGATGTCGGTCGAAAGATCGCCGCCCGCCATCTTCTGGTGGGTGTCGAGATAGGCGTAATACCAGGAGAACACCCCGTGGGGATCGGCCAGGATATCCTCCGCCTCGGCCGCGCTGTCGGTGATCAGCACCGACCGGCCAACCCGCCAGATCGACGGATCGGGTCGCAAGCCCTTCTCTTCCGCGCCACCGGCGTAGGTCGGCCAGTGGGTGGCGACATCCTCGGCGGCGACGAAATTGCCGGAAATCGGTATCCAGCCACGCTGGCCGGCGAATTTGGCGGTCATCGAATTGGCGCTGCGCAGGGAGACCGCGATCGGCGGATGCGGCTTCTGATAGGGCCGGATCATCCGGCCGATGCCGAGTTCCGGCAGGATGCGATCATTCAGCCCGGTTTGCACATGGGCGCCGTCGTGGGTGAACGGCGGGTCCTCGCGCCACAGCCGCAAGATCAGCTCGATCGACTCGACCATCGCCATCGCCCGAGCCCGGCCATCAAGGTTGCCGAAGATCTCCCAATCGCTGGACAACCCGCCCGCGCCAATGCCGAAAATCATCCGGCCGCGCGACAGGTGATCGAACAGCGCGGCGTGGCCGGCGACCACCACCGGGTGCTGCTGCGGCAGCGAGATCACGCCGGTGCCGAACACGATGTTCTTGGTCTCGGCGATCAATGAGGCGTTGAACATGAACGGCGAGGTCACCGGCTCGGCCGTGGACGTGTAATGCTCGCCCATCCAGGCCTCGGAAAAGCCCAGCCGGTCGACCAGCTTGACCAGATCGCGATCCTCCTCCAGCACCGTCGTCAGATCGCGCGCCGGCGGATGCAGCGGCATCATGAACAGCCCAAGTTTCACCAGCGTATCCCCCCCAGATGGTTTTGAGACAGGCTAGCACTCGGACCTCGGACTCGGGAAGTGATGCTGACGGCGGGCAGCCATGGCCCAACCACACGAATGGGCGCCAGGAACGGCTGTTCAACCCCGCTATTGCCGGTGGTTCCTGCACCGTGAAATCAGCGCGACGGCCAGGCGTCTCTTGAGAAAGTTCTTGGATGCACCCTGTTTTCAAGTACCTTTCTATTCGTCCCAAACAGTCGATTTGTGCCGTTGCTCAAGTCATTCAGACCCGAAATGGAGTCGCAATGAGCTACTATGACCTCGGCGCCTTCAACCGGCGCATCACCACACGTTCTCCAGAAGCACAGATTTGGTTCGATCGCGGGCTTAACTGGGTTTACGCCTATAACCACCAGGAAGCGGTCGATTGCTTCACCAAGGCGATCGAGTTTGATCCAGGCTGCGCCATGGCGCATTGGGGCGTCGCCTATGCGGCCGGTCCTAATTATAACCTGCCGTGGCATCTTTACGATCCGGCCGGTAAGGCGCGGGCGCTCGGCGCGGCGTATGACGCGATGCGGTTGGCGCTATCCCATGCCGATGGCGCCACGCCGCTTGAGCAGGATTTGATCCGCGCGTTGCCGGCCCGTTATCCACAGCGCGAGCCGATCGAGGACCAGTCGGGCTGGAACGACGACTACACCGACGCCATGCGCCGGGTTTACCGGGCGCACCCGGACGACCTCGACGCACGCACCATCTTTGTCGAAGCGATCATGAACCGCACACCGTGGCGGATGTGGGACTTAAAGACCGGCGGCATCGCCGAAGGCGCCGGCACGGCCGAGGCCATGGAGGTGTTGGAGGACGCGTTCGCCACCATTCCGGCGTCTTGGCGGCATCCGGGCCTGTTGCATCTTTACGTCCATCTGATGGAGATGTCGCCGTTTCCCCAGAAAGCGTTGCGCGCCGGAGACCAGTTGCGTGAGCTGGTCCCGGATGCTGGGCATCTCATTCACATGCCGACCCATATCGATGTCCTCTGTGGCCAGTACCGGGATGTGGTGGTCTATAATCAGCAAGCGATCGTCGCCGACCGGAAATTCCTCAAGCGCGCCGGCGCCTTGAACGTCTATTCGATGTACCGCACGCACAATCATCATTTCGTGATCTATGGCGCCATGTTCCTCGGCCAGTACACCCCCGCGATCACGGCGGCCCAGGAGTTGATCGACACCACGCCCGAGGAACTTCTGCGCGTTCCGTCACCGCCGATGGCGGATTTCATCGAGGGTTACCTGCCGATGAAACAGCATGTTCTGGTGCGCTTCGGTAAGTGGGACGACATCATCGCCCAAGAGCTGCCGGAGGACGGCGAGCTGTACTGTTCGACGATTGCCATGATGCGATACGCCAAGGCGGTGGCGCACTCGGCCCTCGGCAATGTCGCCTTGGCGGAGCAGGAACGAGAGGCGTTCCTCGTCGCCAAGACAAAGGTTCCCGACAGCCGACGGGTGCACAACAACACCGTCAAGGATCTCCTGGCGATCGCCGAGGAGATGTTGAACGGCGAGCTTGAGTACCGCCGTGGCAACCACGAGATCGCCTTCGCGCATCTGCGCAAATCCGTCGAGCTGGACGACGCGCTCCCCTATGACGAGCCCTGGGGGTGGATGCAGCCGACCCGTCACGCGCTGGGCGCGCTGCTGCTCGAACAAAACCGGGCGGATGAGGCGGAGACCGTCTACCGCGCCGATCTCGGGTTGGACCGGACGCTCAGCCGCGCCTGTCAGCACCCGAACAATCTGTGGAGCCTGCACGGCCTGCACGAATGCCTGACCCGCCGTGGCGAGGAGGTTGAGTCGATCCTGATCAAACAACAGCTCGACCAAGCGCTTGCACGCGCGGAAGTGACGATCCACGCGTCTTGCTACTGTCGGCGAAAAGCCGCCGCCTAATGGTGCGATCGAAACGGAGGATCCCATCCGTTTCGATCGCACCACCAGATCAGCCTGCGAGGGCGGATCGGCATAACCCGAGAACGCCGAGTGTCCGGGCGGACTGACGTGTGGATGATTGATAACCGGTCATCCGAATTGACGATCAGCGGTGCGACGCCGTGTTCGTCCACATCGACCACCAAACTCAATCGCTCATTTGGTAGCGCCATTGAACGCGCACGTCCTTGGTCCGG